>JASFKQ010000212.1:0-6497 GCA_050118555.1 Lysobacterales bacterium | reverse complement strand
GCGGCCGGACGTCGCGCTGGTCAACAACGTGGGCCCGGCCCACCTGGGCGGCTTCGGCAGCCTCGAGGGTGTCGCGCGGGCCAAGGGCGAGATCTACGCGGGACTGCCCGCCGACGGCTGGGCCGTCCTGAACGCGGACGAGCCGTGGCTGGACCTGTGGCGCGGCGTGAACACGGCCGGCCACAGCCTCACCTTCGGCAAGGCGGAGGCGTCCGACGTACAGGTTCTGGAGAGCCCGGAGGCGGCCCGGTTCCGCACACCGGGGGGTACGTTCGAGGCGCGGCTTGCGCTGCCGGGGCGGCACAATCACTTCAACGCCGCGGCCGCGGTCGCCATCGCGCTGGCCCTGGGCGTGGACATCGACACGATCCGCGAAGGACTGGAAGCGGTGCAGCCCGTCAAGGGGCGGCTGAACACGCTGAAGACGCCCGGCGGCTGGACCGTTGTCGACGACACCTACAACGCCAACCCGGCCTCCCTGTATTCGGCGTTGCAGGTGCTGTCTGAAATGCAGGGTGGCGCCTGGCTGGTGCTGGGCGACATGAAGGAACTCGGCGAGGACAGCCGCAAGCTGCACTGGGAAGTCGGTGAAGCCGCCCGGGCCATGGGCGTGCGCCGGCTGTTCACCATCGGCGACTTGGCGAAGATCACGGCAGAGGCATTCGGGGAAGGCGCGGAGCACTTCGAAACGCGCAAAGCGCTCGCCCATGCGTTGCTACGTGCACTTCGGCCCGGCATCAACTGCCTCGTCAAGGGATCGCGCTCCATGGGCATGGAAGCCGTGGTCGAGGCGATCACGCATCCGGACGCCATGAGGGAGGCCTGCTGATGTTCTTCTGGCTGTTCGAGCGCCTGGCCGAGGTGAACTCCGCCTTCAACGTGTTCGGCTACATCACCCTGCGGTCGATCCTGGGCGCCCTGACCGCGCTGGCCACCTCACTGGTGCTGGGCCCCTGGTTCATCCGGCGGCTGGTCAGGCAGCAGATGGGCCAGCCGATCCGCAAACTGGGGCCGGAAAGCCACTTCTCGAAAGCGGGCACGCCGACCATGGGCGGCGCGCTGATCCTGTTCAGCATCGTGGTCGCGACGCTGCTCTGGGCGGACTTGTCGAACCGCTATGTCTGGGTCGTGCTGCTGGTGACGCTGGCCTTCGGCCTGATCGGCTGGATCGACGACTACCGCAAGCTCGTGCTGCAGGATTCCGCCGGCCTCCCGGCCCGCTGGAAATACCTGGGGCAGTCCGTGGCCGGGCTCGTGGTCGCGCTGTTCCTGTACATGACCGCCGACGTGCCCGCGGCGACCGAACTCATCGTGCCCTTCTTCAAGGGCGTGGCGATCCCGCTCGGCGTGTTCTACATCGTGACCACCTACTTCATGGTGGTGGGCTTTTCCAACGCGGTGAACCTCACCGACGGCCTGGACGGCCTGGCCATCATGCCGTCGGTTTTCGTCGCCGCCGCGCTGGGCATCTTCGCCTACGTCGCCGGCCATGCCGTGTTTTCCGACTACCTGGGCCTGCCGTTCCTGCCCGGCGCCGGCGAACTGGCGATCTTCTGCGGGGCGCTGGCCGGGGCCGGCCTTGGGTTTCTGTGGTTCAACACCTACCCGGCGCAGATTTTCATGGGCGACATCGGCGCACTGGCCGTCGGTGCCGCGCTGGGCCTGGTGGCGGTGGTGGTGCGCCAGGAACTGGTGTTCATCGTGATGGCGGGCGTGTTCGTGATGGAGACCGTGTCCGTGATCCTGCAGGTGGCGTCGTTCAGGCTCACCGGCAAGCGCATCTTCCGCATGGCGCCCATCCACCATCATTTCGAACTGAAAGGCTGGCCGGAGCCGCGCGTCATCGTGCGGTTCTGGATCATCTCCGTCATTCTCGTGCTGGCCGGACTGGCCACGCTGAAGATCAGGTGAGGGCCGAAGAATGAAAAAAATGGCAGGCACGGCGGGACAGCGATCCGCGAAGATCCAGGCACACCGCCCGGGCAGCGCGCCGTTCCCGGTGCAGGCCGATACCTGGGTGCTGATTCCGGCGCTGCTGCTGTTGTCCATTGGCATCGTGATGGTCGGCTCGGCGTCCATCGCCATCGCCGAGGGGCAGGGCGCCGCGCCCTACCATTACCTGGCCCGGCACCTGGTGTTCATCACGATCGGACTGGTGCTGGCTTCTTCGCTACGGGTCATCCCGGTGGCGTTCCTCGAGCGCATCAGCCGGCCGCTGCTGGCCTGCTCGGTGCTCCTGTTGCTATTGGTGCTGGTGCCGGGCGTCGGCCACACCGTGAACGGCAGTACGCGCTGGATCCGCCTCGGCCTGCTGAATTTCCAGGTGGTCGAGGCGGTCAAGCTGATGGTCATCATCTACGTCGCGGGTTACCTGGCGCGCAAGGCCCAGTTCGTGCGCAAGCGGTTCTTCGACACGTTCAAGCCGCTGATCTTCGCGGGCCTGCTCTCCGCGCTGCTGTTGCTGCAGCCGGACATGGGCAGCGCGGCGGTGATCACCGCGATCGTCGCCGGCCTGGTCTGGCTGGCCGGCGCCGCCTGGCGGCACATCTTCGTGCTCGGCCTGCTCACGTTGCCCGCGTTCGGTTTCGCGGCGATGGAGCCTTACCGCCTGCGGCGCATCGTCAGCTTCATGGACCCCTGGGCCGACCCCTACGCCAGCGGATTCCAGCTGACCCAGGCGCTGATCGCAGTCGGCCGGGGCGAGCTGTTCGGCGTCGGCATCGGCGCCAGCATCCAGAAACTGTTTTACTTGCCCGAGGCGCACACCGACTTCATTTTCGCGGTGCTGTCCGAGGAATTCGGCCTGCTCGGCGTGATCGTGGTGCTGGGCCTGTTCGTCCTGCTGGTCACGCGAATCATGGTGATCGGCGCCATGGCGCACCGCCGGGAGCGCCCCTTCGCCGGTTTCGTGGCCTACGGCATCGGTCTCTGGATCGGCCTGCAGGCCATGGTCAGCGTGGGCGTGAACCTGGGGGTCCTGCCGACCAAGGGCCTGACCCTGCCGCTGATCAGCTCCGGCGGCAGCAGCATGTTGATGACGCTGGTCGCGCTGGCCGTGGTGCTGCGCATCAAGTACGAACTGGATCGCGACCACCCCATCTACGAAACCGGCCGCAAGGGTCGGGCAGGGGCGACGCGATGAGCCGTGGGGGGCTGGAAGTTTTGATCATGGCCGGGGGCACCGGCGGGCATATCTTCCCGGGCCTGGCGGTGGCCGACTGTCTGCGCCAGCGGGGCGTTCCCGTGCGCTGGCTCGGCGCCCGCGGCGGCATGGAATGCCAGAAAGTGGCGGCGGCCGGAATCCCCATCGACGTGGTCGACATCTCCGGCCTGCGCGGCAAGGGCCTGGCCCGCTGGCTGGCCCTGCCGTGGCGCCTGCTGCGCGCGGTGGCGCAGGCCATGCGCGTCATCGGCCGCCATCGCCCGCGCTGCGCCGTGAGCTTCGGTGGCTACGCGGCCGGCCCCGGCGGACTGGCGGCCCGGCTGCGCGGTGTGCCGCTGCTGGTGCACGAGCAGAACCGGATTCCGGGCATGACCAACCGCGTGCTGGCCAAAATGGCCGGGCGCGTGCTGCAGGCCTTTCCGGGCAGCTGGCCGGAGGCCCGGGACGCGGTCACCTGCGGCAACCCCGTGCGGCAGGCGGTGGTGGACCTGGAGGCGCCGGCGCAGCGCATGGCCGGACGCGAGGGCCCGGTACGCCTCCTGGTGACCGGCGGCAGCCAGGGTGCAATGGCCCTGAACCGGCTGGTCCCCGCGGCCCTGGGCCTGCTGCGCGGCGAGACGGAATTCGAAGTACGGCACCAGTGCGGCCGCAATCGCGCGGAGGAAACGCGGGCGGCTTACGGTGACTACCCGGCCGACGTCACGGAGTTCATCGAGGACATGGCCGGAGCCTACGCCTGGGCCGACCTGGTGGTCTGCCGCTCCGGCGCGATGAGCGTGTCCGAGGTCGCGGCTGCCGGCATCGCGGCGATCTTCGTGCCGTTCCCGCATGCGGTCGACGACCACCAGACGAAAAACGCGGAGTATCTCGTCGAGTCCGGCGGCGCCTTGCTGCTGCCGGAAGCGGGAGCTTCGCCGGATACGCTGGCGGAGTTGCTGTCCTCGCTCGCCGCCGATCGCGGCCGCTTGCTGGACATGGCCACGCGGGCCCGGGCCTGCGCCGTGCCGGACGCGGCCCGCCGCGTGGCGGACCTTTGCATGGAGTACGCGGCCACATGAAACGCCGGGGCTCCCATCTGCAACCCATGAGGCGCATTCGCCGCGTCCATTTCGTCGGCATCGGCGGCGCCGGCATGAGCGGCATCGCCGAGGTGCTGGTGAACCAGGGCTTCGAGGTGAGCGGCTCCGACCGGGTCGAAAGCCGCGCCACGCGCCACCTGCGCCAGCTGGGCGCGGTGGTCCACCTGGGGCATGCCGCAGCGCATGTCGAGGGCGCCGACGTGCTGGTGTTGTCCAGCGCGGTGCCGAAGGACAACCCGGAACTGATGGCCGCGCGCGAGGCCCGGATCCCGGTCGTGCCGCGTGCGGAGATGCTGGCCGAACTGATGCGCTTCCGCCGCGGCATCGCGGTGGCCGGCACGCACGGCAAGACCACCACCACCAGCCTGACCGCCAGCCTGCTCGCCGAGGCGGGCATGGACCCCACTTTCGTCATCGGCGGCCTGCTCAACGCCTGGGGCAGCAGCGCCCGGCTCGGCGAGGGCGAGTACCTGGTGGCGGAGGCCGATGAGAGCGACGGCTCGTTCCTGTTGCTGCAGCCGGTGCTGGCCCTGGTGACCAACATCGACCGGGACCACCTGGAAGCCTACGACCACAGTTTCGACAACCTCCGGAAAGCCTTCCTGGAGTTCCTGCACCACCTGCCGTTTTACGGCGTGGCGGTGCTTTGCATCGACGATCCGCTGGTGCGCCAGGTGGCCCGGGAGGTGACGCGGGCCGTGGTGACCTACGGCCTTTCCGAAGACGCCGACGTGCGCGCCACCGACGTGCGGCAGGACGGGCGCACGATGCATTTCCAGGCTCATTTCCCCAACCACAAGGCCGTGATCCCGGTCAGCCTGAGCCTGCCCGGCAAGCACAACGTACGCAACGCGCTGGGCGCCATGGCGATCGCCTGGGAACTGGGTCTCGACCTGGAATCCATCATCCCGTGCCTGGCGACCTTCCAGGGCATCGGACGCCGCTTCGCCGAGGTGGGGCGGTTCGCGGTGCCGGCGGGCGAGGTCACCGTGATCGAGGACTACGGCCACCACCCTTCCGAACTGGAGGCCACCCTGACCGCGGCCCGCGAAGGCTGGCCGGAGCGGCGGATCGTGGCCGTGTTCCAGCCGCATCGCTTCACCCGCACCCGGGACCTGTTCGACGAATTCTCGGAAGTGCTGGGCAGCGCCGACGCGGTGGTCCTGACCGACATCTACCCGGCCGGGGAGGCGAGCATCGACGGCGTGGACAGCGGGGCGCTGTGCCAGTCCATCCGCGCTCGCGGCCGCGTCAACCCGGTGCTGATCTCCGACGCGAGCGACCTGCGGTCGGATCTCCCCGCGATGCTGGAGGACGATGATCTGGTCCTGCTGCTCGGCGCGGGCAACATCGGCCAGGTGGCGCAGGAAATCCGCGAAAGCGGATTCGCCATGGAGGCGCAGATATGACCGCGATACCCCCCCTGAAAACCCGCGACCCCTCCGCCTTCGGACGCGTCGGGCTGGTCGTCGGCGGCGAGAGCGCCGAACGCGAGGTGTCGCTGAACGGCGGCAAGGCGGTGGCCGGCGCGCTGGAGCGGGGCGGCATCGACTACCGGGTGTTCGACGGTGCGGGCCCCCTGTTCGAGGCGATCTGGCGCGGCGAGATCGACCGCGTGTTCAACCTGCTGCACGGCCCGGGCGGCGAGGACGGTTCGCTGCAGGGTGCGCTGCAGCTGATGAAGATTCCCGTGACAGGCGCCGACCTGGCCTCGTCCGCCCTGACCATGGACAAGGTCCGCTCCAAGTGGGTCTGGGAGCGCAACGGCATACCCACCCCGCCGTTCGACTATTTCCCGGCGGACGACCACGACTACGAACGCGCGCTGGACAAATTCGGGCTGCCGCTGTTCGTGAAGCCGACCGGCCTGGGTTCCAGCATCGGCATCAGCAAGGTCAAGCGGGAGCAGGACCTGCAAACGGCCGCCGAACTGGCGCGCGGCTATGGAAGCAACGTGATCATCGAGGCCAGCGTCACCGGCGGCGAGTACTTCGCCGGCGTACTGGACCGCACCACGCTGCCGCTGATCCGCATCGAGACGCCGCGGGAGTTCTACGACTATGAGGCCAAGTACGAGTCCGACGAGACCCGCTACTTCTGCCCCTGCGGCCTGCCCGAAGACAAGGAAGAAGAACTGCGCGCCCTGTCGCTGCGCGCCTACGAGATCCTGGGCGTGTCCGGCTGGGGGCGCGTGGACTTCCTGCTCGACGACGAGGGCAAGGCCTGGTTCCTGGAGGTCAACACGACGCCCGGCA
>JASFKQ010000211.1:0-6517 GCA_050118555.1 Lysobacterales bacterium | reverse complement strand
CAGGCCGTACCCCATGCGAACCCGTAGTGGATACATGCGATAGAGCCTACCAGGTAAACTAATCCTGTAAACAGATTGCCAGTGAACCGCACTGCGTTTGGGTGCTTTGAGCGAACCATGCCCGCAGCTTGGAACACTCGGCCAAGCGTGAAAACTGACCCAAGACCATGCAGCAATAATGCTGGAGCGGACAGCAAGGCCAAAATGAGAAGCATCACGATTGCCAACGGCATATATTCGGATGCATTACCATGCGCCCGAATAGCACGCACAAGCATCTCGTCGCCAATGGCCCCAGGCTCAAGTGAATCTGTTCGTGCTCGGTGCCTACCGACATTGTAGGAGAGTGCCAGTAGTAGCAAGCCGTTCAGGGCGGCATAGACCGCAACGACTGAGACACCATACGTCATCGGATCTTCCATTGTCGGCCTAATGTTTGAATTGAGCGGCGCCCTTCAGGTCGTCCGCCTTTAATGACTTGTCAAGCTGCATGTTCATGCCCGGTTTCCCAGCCTGGAAACACCAACACGGCCGGATGACACTTTGAAACCCTTGCCAACGTCTTGGCGCGCTCAACACCCAGATTGATTCGATCGTTTTCAATTGCCGAAATGGTCGACTGGGGGATGCCGGACAATTTAGCCACTTCATTCTGACTCATGCCCTGAAGTTTGCGAATGATCCGCACAGACTCACCCACCGAAACTTCACTCTGCTTTTTCGCTGGTCTGTAATCACCCATTTCATTTCTTCCGATAGCCATGACGTGTCAGTAGGCAATGCGTCAAATGCTGCTTAACGCCTCAATACCCGGAGCAGCTTGGCTGCATCCGGCGCCACAGGCGTGAAGTTGATTGGCCTGTTAAGCCATTCTTGTCAAGGTTCAAGTTTTCTGGCCGCGCTTCTTGCGAATTCGAACAAATTTTCAATAGTCTCGGCGTCTTCTACCGTCATGTTTCTATCAGCGGGGTAAGCAACTAATCGGTTTTCCCGTATTTGGATTTCCGGTCGGAAGGAGAGATCCTCGGCAAGATCAGCCAGTTGTTTCAAAACACCTTCATCCAGAGTCTTGCCTGCTGCAGAGATCTCAGATGCCCTGACAACCATGAGAAAAGGTGGGATATCCAGCTCTTTGACAACAGGATCCTGGAGATAGATTGTGTCTTTGTCCGCACTTCCTCTGCAGAACTGAACCGCACACCGCTCCGCTATATTCTGTTCATTTGTTATGCCGGCAACGAACCATTCCCTCGCCCAGCCTTCCGAATAACGGACTCTGTGTCGAAAGAGGATAGCTTCCGTTCCATTCAGTCTTCCCTCCACTACATCATTAGGTATTATTTTCCCCAGGGATGGGGATTCATATTGTCCTATTCCATCAAAATCCTTTGCGAAACGCTGTGCTTTTCCATCATCTTCTTCCTGGTATTCAAGATCATTGCTTTTGGCGAAATTTCTGAATACATCCGCTTTTGTTTTTCTTTGCTTTCGGGCGGTGCTCATCACGGCATAAACAAATAAGCCAATAAATAGAAGCAGCCCGAAAGGAATCAGTATGTCTTTCATAAGCACAAAACTCTCTTGGTGGAATCCCCGTTTTCATTGTTTTTCTGCAAAACGATGCAACTCAGCTGCTGCTCAACATCCAGGTTCAGCCGCGTGCGAATCGCGTCGGCCGGAGCGCCTTGTTAGCAGGCGTCTGATACAAGCTCCATCTCCGCAGCCGACAAACCCAGGCTATGCGACTCCATGCAGTCCTCTCCTCGCTCCCAGCGCTTATCCACCCACGCTTGGTTGTACTCGTCTATTTCGTAGACTTCCAATACCTCATTGAGCATGGAATCCACGCGGGTCCGTTCATCTTCTGGCAGTGAGTCCAACACCTTGGGATCGATGGCCAACACGCGAACTTTTGAGCCAACAGAAACGGTGTTGCCATTTCGATCCTTTGCCATTCTCTTGCCCTGCACACGCTTCAGTTAAGCGGCGTGAGCGCAGCGTGCACACTTGAAAAGCCTGGTATACGACCGCTCCCGCACGCCGCATAAAGCTCCGAAGGTCACCCTTGCCTCCGGGTGTAAATACAGGCTCGAGTTTCGTAATCGACTGCTCCTCCCGAATCCAGGCACTTGTCGATCGCTGCTTGTTTCAGTAACCACGGAACAAAAAACCCTCCAATGAGCGCCAAAAGGATGAAAATCGAGAAGATCCAGGCCGTGATCTTTGCCTCCCGCCCAAAGTGGTTCGCTTTCATCGCTGATCGTATAACAAGTGCTTAATTCGTCCTATCCGCCAACATCTGCTACTGGTGCTGATGGTGCAAGTCCACAGAGTCGCCCACAAAACCCGGGAAGCGCTGCTGGGCATAAGCGGCGTGGCAGCTTGCGCAACCCTCCAGAAGCCGCGCGAAATAAAACGCAGTCAGCTCCGCATCCTTCTCCGATGCGGCATGCGCCAGCTTCTCAGTCCGCAGATGGAACTGCTCGTCCAGGCTCTTGAACCGTTCCGGCAGGCTATCGAGTTCCTTTCTCTGTGCCGCAGTAAGCTTTCTTTCCAAAATATAGCTATTGCGCATCTGCTGGCTCGTGGCGGTAATGTGCGCCCAGTCGCCTACAGGCAAGGCCAAGCTGATTGCCTGAGAGGCGCCTAGCAGCTCACGCATTTCCGCACGGAATAGCTCGAGCAGTTCAGGAGACATTGGGAGTCCGGTGGGCGCAACGGCAGGTTTCTCCGCATAAGCCGGTGGAAAGGCACCGAGGGCTAGTACGACGGTTGCAAGGGTAAAAAGAATCTTCACGACGCGCCTCCTACTGTCAAGGTTAGAAATAACACCCGAGATCAGCGGGGCGCGTAGCGCATCCGCTGGATTGAGTTGTTAGACCGCCATTCGTCTGTTGATGGACCTGAAGCATTTTGACCGCAAATTTCCTTGGCTCTTCCAGAAACGGAAAGTGCGCAGAATCTTGGAACCATATCACCTGCTTTCGTGGAGCCTTCAGCTTCTTCAAGTATGCCACCGCTAATTTCGATGGCGTTGTGTAGTCGTGGCGACCCAGGAAGAAATAGACCGGAACATCCAGCGCCCTTACATCTTCCGTCAGAGGGCCATCGATTGCATCGTACTTGAGATGTTTATGCGTGAATTTCACGCCGCGCGGGATGTTTAATGTATCAGTCAGCCGGTATTCCGGCGCCAGCAGTCCGGTCCACAGCAGTGGTAGCCAACTCGTCGAATGGTACAGCTCGGCATGATATTCAAATAGCCAATGTTCACGATCGATCGGTTTGTGATGGTCCAATTCATCGAGTAGCCTCCGGTTGCCTGAAGCTTCGGCTTTCCGGCGGAAAAACCGATCTTGCACTTCGTGAGCCTGATGTGGATCCGTGGCCTGACCTACGCCTACATAAGCGGCGATCAGGTTCGGGTAGCGGGCCGCGACCAGCATACCCAGATAGGAACCGTACGAGTGACCGACGAGGTAGACCTTCTTTTTACCGAAGCGGGCACAGAGGAGCTCAATGAGTTCGTGAGCGTCCGCTATCTCACGCGTCACGCGCATGGCGGATACGGGGATGCCCTCATGGTAGGACTTCCCCGCGGCCAGGCGATCCCATTCCACGACAATAAAATGCCGCTCCAGCTCACGAGCAAAGGCATGATCGAGGTACATCATCGGCATGCCCGGGCCGCCATGCAGGAATAGCAGAATGGGGGACGAACGGTGCGCGCCGCGGATTAGAACCCATTGCTTGAAGCCCCCGAGCTGAACTTGGTCAAGCGATGCGACTGAATCCGCACTCTTGATCGCAGGTGTGTACCCATGGCCGTACTGCAGCCAAAGTGCCGCGCCGCCGAGTGCAAGGATGACGACAGCTACAACCGTCGCGACCGAGAATGCCGCCCGCTTCGCTAAAGTGGAGATACGAATGAGTTATCTCCCGGCAGTCCAGCACCTAGCCAAGCGGCGAGCGTCCGCGAGTCCAGTGGGCCCTGCACCCTTTGCAGTTGGAACGAATTTGAGCGGTTTGCTATGCCAACCGGGAACCATTGGGCAATTCCATATCAACAGTTGCAAGCACCACAGAACCATCGGGGCGGTGCAGGCCGGTGACTAAACACTCTGACATGATAGGACCAATTTGTTTTGGAGGGAAATTGACTACCGCCAGGACTTGCTTGCCCAACAATTCCCTTTTTGTATAGAGATCAGTGATCTGTGCACTGGATTTTTTAATGCCCAGTTCTTCCCCAAAATCCACCTGTAACTTGTAAGCAGGTCGGCGAGCCTGTGGAAAGTCCTCTACACCGACAATGGTTCCAACGCGGATATCAACTTTTTGAAAATCGTCCCAATCAATATATTCCATCATCTACCTTAAGTACTTTGTGTGCATGACACCTTGCATCAGAGGTCGACAAAGCGCGGAGCGCGGACAATTCAACCGGCTGGATGCGGCCAGCGTCGCATATCGCACCAGGCCCCTATAGTCGTGTGGGGTGTTGTCCGGCTCAAGGTGACACCAGATCTCACTTACTTTTTTTGAGTAGTTCATGTTGCCTTCCCTGCAGCCGACCTTTGCGGCTCGTTGCCTAGCGCCAACATGGAGCGGCCGCACTGGAGCGCAGCGTAAGGGCGGTCCGTTGGAGGCCCATAGGGCCGAAACGTACTCGAATGACTGGTTAGGCGCCACCTGTTCTGCTCCAATTCAACGCCAACAGTACACACAGAACTGGCAGTACCAGTCCGTAACCTGCGACAGCCAAGAATTGAAGCCCCATGTAGCCCGTGGCAGGACCAAGGACCCCGATCAGGCACATGGCTCCACAAGCTGTCATGGTGGTTCTGGCCACCTGGCGTAGACGGTTACCTCGTAGAGATGGCGCGGCAAACAGCAGGGAAAGGCCAAGGAAAACGTCCCATGCAAGCAACTCTGCAGCATACATCGGGGATGGCCAGACCAGCCCCGCAGTTCCAAGCTGCCGAAGAGCTGTCAGCTGAACAAAATGAACGGTAGCGGATATCCCTGCGAGCAACGCGGCAAATACCAGTGCAACGAGCGTGTTTGTCTTCCACTCCAAAGCTGCACTCGAATGAATTGCGGCCATCATGACGAGAAAAACCAGAGCCAGGAGAAGGGTAAGCATCTCCATGACGACCAGCACGATTCCACCGATGGGTCGTTCTAGGCCGTACGATACCATTCCAATCACTACGACGATGGCATAAGCAATGCCACCGATGGCAAGGATTGATGCCGACCATTTCCCAAGTCGGTTCATGATGGATGTCGCCTAACGCCCGAATTCAGCCGCCGACTGCTGGCTTGGCCAGTGGGCGGTTGGCTGCAATGAATTTGTTATGCACACTATTGCCTACGTCTACCGATGACCCGGTTTGGCGCGGATGCTGTTTATTCAACTTCGACTCTCGACTCTTCATCAATGGCCTGATGAATCGCGCGCATGAGTGGGGCTGGGAAGGATCTTTCGCTCTCGAAGTCTTCTAGCCATTCCCTGGAGCCCTTGAATCCGAGATGAAAGCTGATTTGCTTTCTGAATACCGCAAGAGCATCTTCCTTTCCATGAACCATGGTCTGGGCATAAACCAAGAGCGCCTCATTAGCGATACACAATTGCTCCAGATAATGCCCGAAGGAAATCTTCTCTCCCTCCGTAAGATCTCGATAGCTCTTGCGGCCCTTGGCCACTAGATTGGCGAGCGCGATGTCGTCGGTCTGACTGTAAACAGCGTTGTAGCGGTCAACGAGAGAGGCCCAGTTTGCCAGCTTCGACTGAGCGGTGCCTTTCCTGATTTCCAGGGCAACGAATATGAGTGATGCGATTACCCCGAAGCCGGATACGATCTCGGCAAGGTCCGCAAGTTCCGTGATAGTCATTGCTTGTCCACGTTTGTAATGTTTCGTCTTGGGGCTGGTGCTTAACGCCGCTTTAACCGCCTCCCATCAGCCGCGGTTTTGGAGCGGAGCCGAAGGCGTAGCGGAGAAGCGGTTGGATGCATGGGCTTGTTATGCCTTTTTACCTGCGATTGGCTCTACGATATGCTCCATATCAACGAGATTCCACTTCAGGCCTTTATTTCGATAAATCCTCTTCCTTTTAACGGGATAGTCTCCAACGTCATGATCGAGTCGCTGGCCCACAACAATGCATCTAAGCACCGAAGCGCCGACATTTTTTAGCTTATGTGGCTCACCGCCTGCTCGATAGCCCAGGAAGTCGCCTTGCTTGACGCGAAATCGTGAATCGCCAACTGTTGCCTCGGCCTCGCCATCAAGTATGTACACACATTCGTCTTCATGGTGATGCATATGCAATTCGGTAGATTCATATCCTGGCTCGACCTCAATGATGTGAAACCCGATTCCTGTCAGGCCAGTTAAATCCCCAAGGGACTTATTGATACGTTTCGCGTTTTCGTTGAGGAAGTGAGTTTTCGATATCCCTTCGTACTCCGTAATTTCCTCCCTGGTAACAAGATATTTCTCCATGCCAATT
>JASFKQ010000210.1:0-6540 GCA_050118555.1 Lysobacterales bacterium | reverse complement strand
TCGACGGTATAACGTTGTACGTTATATCGGTAGTCGATATATTACAGCAGTCATGTATTCGGATCAAGACACAGGCTTACCAGGATGCTCTCTCCCGGATCAAGGGGGCGAATCGGCGTTGCGGTCTCCGTGGGGCAAGTCGTGGGTATTGGCGTGCCTCCGCTAAAGCCGATGACGATCACCCGGAACGCCTGCGCAGAGGGGCTTAGGGGCTGAAGACGGAAATATTTCCATCGCGGTTTCGAGGCGCAAAACGGGGTTCGTGGAAACCCCATGCCAAGAGCCAAACGAGGTTTCGCCCCCGGTTACGTGTGGCACCCCCAAGCTCCCCGAAAACTCCTTCAGAAAAGCCGACGCAGCCGCAGATGCTATCCACTGGTTGTCGCATTGATTGACCCGCGCGCACCAGCTTCGTTTTACCCCCCCGTTGGGCCCAGGCGTGCCGCCCGGCTGCGAATCCGTTTTGCGGCCTTCACGAAATGGGCACTTCCATAAAAGGGGGTTGACAACGATATTTAATTACATATAGTATTTCATTAAATTTCTGCTATCATTAAATATATGCCCAGAAAATACTCAATGCGACAGCGCTCGGCGGCTGTTGACCAGACCCGACAGCGAATTGTCGACGCCACTGTGGAGCTGCACAACGAAAAAGGCGTTGGCGGCACGAGCATGCAGGACATTGCGGAACGGGCCGGAGTCGCCCTGGCTACCGTGTATCGACACTTTCCAACCCAGGACGAGCTCGTTCCGGCATGCGGCAGCCGCAACATGGAGCTGAATCCGCTGCCTACCGACAGCGTCTTTTCGGAACTCGACACCGGGGAAGAACGCGTGGCTGCTTTGGTCGCCGCCCTGTTTGAGCACTACGAGCGCGGTGTTCGACCGTACGAGGTGGGTCTTGCCGAAGTCGCGACGTTGCCTGTGATGGCACGCCTCATGGAAGAAGTCGCGACGCATGTCGAAGGTCTCGTCTCTGCTGCGATCTCACCGTTCAATCCTGGTACCAAGGGCTCCAGGCTCGCGGTCGGGCTCTGCGACTTCCGCGTCTGGCGCTCCCTGACACAGGCCGGACTCTCCACCGGTGACGCCGCTGAATTGACTACGACGATGATAACGACGGCCCTGACAGCGTTGGGCCAGTCAAAAGACGTGTAGTCAATCGAGAGTCCATATACCCGGCCGTTCGAGAAAGCAGCGATCGGCCAGCAACAAACGGAGTACAAGTGAATGCAAACTGCAAACCACAACATCGCATCGATCAAGCCCCCCGCCCGGCGTTCCAACGGCCATCTCCTGTTCCGTTTCTCGGCACAGCTCGACATCATTCCAATCGGCCTCACTCCGGAAGGGCTGCGTATGGCCAACTCCTATGAAGGAACCGTCTCTGAGGGAGACTTTGCCGGCGCACACCTGACGGGCACCGATAACCTGCTATTGCGCCGTGATGGTGTCTGTGTCATCGATGCCCACACACTACTCACCCAGGCCGGGGGTGTGAACGTCTACGAACACGTTCACGGTTACTGTCTGCCGCCGGAGAATCTGGAAATTCCGTCGTTGGATATCGTGGCCCAACCCCGATTCGAGTGGCCCGACATCGACTTTCCGATCGTCGGATTCTCCACCTTCCGCGCGGGCGCGTCGGAACTTGAGTACCTCAACAGCGCCACGGCCCGAATTGACGGCTGGGCCAACTTCGCCACCGGCGGACTCGCCATTGACACCCGGCTCGTCACCCATGACGCGGAGGCTCCCAGGCTCGGTACGGCCGCCTGAGTCGCCGGTCGTTTGCCAGGAAAGAAAAGGAGAGAGCACGATGCAAAACGCAAGGCAAGTGACATCGGACACTTTCATATTGCCCTCTGAAGTTCCCTCGCCGGGACTGGGGGTGCTACCCGTCAACGCCTATGTGATCAAGGCCCGGCAGCCGGTGCTGGTCGACACCGGCTTGCATCAGGATGCCGGCCCGTTCATGAACGAACTCGAGTCGGTTCTCGACCCGCAGGATCTGCGATGGATATATCTGACGCACCCTGACCCCGATCACGTCGGCAGCCTGAGCCATGTCCTTGCAAGGGCTCCGCAGGCGCTGCTCGTCACGACCTATCTCGGTTTTGGCACGCTGAGCCTGTTTCAGGAGGTGGCGATGGATCGCATCTACTTCCTCAACCCGGGCGAGGAGCTTGACGTGGGCGACCGCCGGTTGAAAGCACTGCGTCCACCGACGTTCGACAGTCCCGCCACCACCGGCTTCTTGGACGAGAAGTCGCACACCCTTTTCAGCGCCGACTCTTTCGGCGCAGTCCTGCCGGAGACAGCCGAGGAAGCCGGCGATCTGGACAAGGACGTGCTGCGAAGCGGCCAGGTACTCTGGACGACAGTGGATTCTCCCTGGTTGCATCGAATGGACAAGCGCGAGCTCGCTGCCGGTCTCGATACGATCCGCGGCATGGCACCGGAGAGGGTTCTCAGCGGCCATCTGCCTCCGGCACGGTCGATGACCGACTGGATGCTGGAATCACTGGCCGCGGCGTCCGATGCCGAAGAATTCGTCGGACCCGACCAGGCGGCGCTGGAGGGAATGCTGGCGCAGATGTCCGGCGTTGATGAACACACTTTGGCAGGCCAGTCGTCGTGAAATTCGCGAAGATCGTCTTCCTGGTCGCCGGGCTGTATGGCTTCCTTACGCTGATTCCGCTCTATTTCCTTGAAACCCGGATCGGCCTCAGCAACCCGCCCGCCATCTCGCATCCGGAGTATTTCTACGGCTTCATCGGCGTCGCGCTGGCCTGGCAGGTGCTGTTTCTCGTCATTTCCAGGGACCCGGTTCGTTACGTCGGCGCCATGCCGGTCGCATTCCTCGAGAAACTGACCTACGGCGGCGCGACCATTCTGCTGTTCGGTGCGCATCGGGTCGGCATGCCGGTGCTGGCAACGGGCTTGATTGACCTGTTCCTTGGTGTGATGTTCCTGGCGGCTCGTACCGCTACCCTGAAGGCGGCGCGGGAGCCGCGCAGCGGATTCCGGGTCTCGGAGAGGAAGAACTGATGCCTTCGGTCTCCCGAACTGCCAGATTCTGCGATTTCCAAACTCACCAGGAGGTGACTCATGGCTAATGTGCTTTATTCCGGGACACGTAATGCATCCAGTTGGGCGATGCGGGCCTGGCTGGCACTCCGGGTACAGGGCATCGAATTCGAAGAGCGGATCATCGATCTTCGTCGGCCGCAACGCTTCAAGGAACTGGCCAGGGTTGGCCGGATCTCGCCAGCCGCGGCGGTGCCCGTGCTGGTCACGGATACGACAACGATATTTGATTCGTTGGCGATCATGGAATTTGCCAGCGAAGTGGGTGAAAACCCGCTTCTTCCGGCCGACACCCGGCTGCGCGCGCGTGCGCGGTCTTTCGTCGCCTGGCAACATTCGGGCCTTTCGAATATCTGTCCACGGCTGTCATTCGAGAGTTCGTTTTATCCGGACAGGCGAGCGATGACCGCTGACGAAGTATCCGACTGCAAGCGACTGTTTGCAGCCCTGGAAAGCGAGCTGAAGCCTCACGGTGGGCCATACCTGTTCAAGGACCTGTCCCTTGCGGACCTGGCGCTGGCGCCGACCGTGATCCGGTTGGCAGCGCACGAACCGGATTTCGGGAAATGGCCGTTGACCGAGAAATGGTTCCAGGCAGTGGCCGGAATCGAGCAGGTCCAGGAATGGCTCGAGGACGCGTACTCGTTACCGCACATCTGGTTCGATGACTACATGCCGTCCTAATTGAAGATTGCAACGCAACCGCTGACCATATCAAGGCAAAATGAATGTGGCCAGTCCATCCCAAACCGCCACACGGCGCCCGCCTGAAAATAACGAGGAGCGACGATGACAAATCCGAAGGTATCTGATCTGGTGCTGGAGTATATCGAGTCCGTATGGAATCAGGGGGACGCGAGGGCACTGGAGCGACTTACTGCACCCGGATTCGAATACCGCCTCGGTGGACAACCGGCCCGCGACCGGTCCGCCATGGCGGATTTTGTCGCACTCGTTCGCCGGGCGTTTCCCGACTGGCGGGTTCGCGTCCTCTCAACCGTCTCGGAAGGGCACGAGGTCGCCGTCCGTTGGGAGGGTTCGGTCACCCACGAGGGTGAGTTCCATGGAATTCCCCCCACCGGAAAGCAGGTCCATGTGAGCGGGATCAACATGTATCGTACGGAAGATGGACGGATCGTGCGTGAATGGGAACAGATGGATTCGATCGGAATGCTCCAGCAGCTCAAGTGAGCGCCAGCTGTCTTAACGCCGGCCCGGGGTGTCCGCCATCGCGGTTGCATCCGCAAACACGCGGGGCCAATGGGTCAGGGCATCGGGCCAGGTGGGATTCCAGCCGGTCTGCCGGCGGAAGGCGCGATTCGATACCCGCTGGGAGCGCATCAGCAAGGCCGCAACGTCGCCCCCGGTCAGGCGCAGGAGCCAGTCGGGCAGCCTTTTGAGGCGCTTCCGCCCTGCGGCCAGGGCCATTGCGTTGAGCAACTGTCTCCGCGTCAGTGGCTCATTGTCGACCACGTTGTAGGTTCCTGAATCTGCGTCCAGCGCGGCGACCACCGCGTTCGCCGCATCGTCCGCATGCAACAGGGAGAAGTAAGCGTCGGCGGCGCCAAACAGAGGGGCCCAGCCTCGAGCGGCATAGCGGGCCATGAACTGGGTATGCGCTGCATCCGCAGCGTACAGAGTGGCAAAACGCAACACGATACTTCGTCCCGCGGTGGTACCAAAACGTCTCGCATGTCCCTCCGCTACGAGTGCCGACCGGGTATTCCAGACGGGCCCGAGCCCGCCCGATTCGTCGATCCAGGTCGCTCCGCCGTCACGGTAATTAAGCGTGATGGATTCTTGTATGAACGTGGTGACGCCGGCGTCGGTGGCCGCCGCCCCAAGATGGTCCGCACCCCGGTTCCGTATGCGATCGTTTTCGGCCCAGGCCTTTTTGCTGAGCGCCTGGGTGGGTGGCGGGATGCACGTAGCTAGATTGATCACCGTGTCATGCCCCGCCAATGCGCGGAGCAAAGCCTCCTGGTCGAAAAGGCTGACGCGCCGGGGCTGTGCGCCCGCAGAAACCAGCGCCTGGTCCGAGTCCGTACGGCGGCTCATCGCCGTCACCTGGTGACCGGCTTTGACGAGCGAAGGCACCACGCGTCTGCCGAGAACTCCTGTCGCCCCGGCGACAAATATTCTTCTTTCCTGCCTTTGTTGCCCCGCCATGTCTGACACTCCGGATGATGGTCAGGACCATACCGAACTTCGCGAAACCCTGCAGTAAGAACAGACCTGAGCGTAGCGACGCCGTCGCGCTGTTCTCGGTGAGCGGCCATGGGGTGGCCATGGGGTCGGGCCAAGCCAACTCACTGCATTCATTGCATTCGTACACTCATACGTGCCCATTTCCTTGCTTAGATCGCGATTTCGAGATGCAAAATGGAGTTCCTGGAAACCCCATGCCAAGAGCCAAACGAAATTTCGCCCCCGGTTACGTGTGGCACTTCACCCATCGCTGCCACAACCGCGAGTTCCTACTCAGATTCGAGCGGGACCGCAGACGCTGGCGCCACCGGTCGATACCTCCTCCGTTGCCCGGTCTATATCGATCTCAACATGGTCCGGGCGGACGTGGGCGACCAATGCCGGGTGTATGCCCCAAAAACGCTTTATCATGCACAACGAACGCCTGGCCCGGCGCACGCCCGATACGCTGCCCACGCTCGCGGACACGGTGATCGACCTCGACGATGAACATCCTGGGGGTGCACCGGACTGATAAAGGCGGCTGGGTCAGACAGGAGGACCGCCCATGATCACCGAACCGCTCGCCATACTCGCCGTTCTGCTCGCGGCGATCGTCTTCTCCCTGTGGATCACGAAGCGATTCAAGTGGGCGGCACGGCTCTCGGTCATCATGTGGATCATCTTCGTCAGCGCGCTGTGCTCCAACCTGGGACTGATACCCGCCAGCGCTCCGCTGTACGGTTCGATGGTAAGTTATTCGGTGCCATTTGCCGTTGCCGTGATCCTGTTCACGGTGCGTTTGTCCGACATCCGCGATGCGGGCACACCGATGTTGGCGGCTTTCGTTTTGGCCGCCATCGGCACCGTGCTGGGCGTGGCCGCCGCGAGCCTGACGCTGGAACCCCTGCTGGCCGGCATCCTGGGCCCGGACAGCTGGAAGATTGCCGGCCCGTATACCGGAACCTACATCGGTGGCAGCCTGAACTTTTTCGCGTTGTGGACAGGTCTGGAGATCGGCCAGCCGGACCTGCTGGCCGCAGCCAACGCCGTGGACAATCTGACAATATTTCCGTTATACGCGGCCTGGATGATCATACCCGCGCTGCTGGCCGGCAAGTACGCGGTCGCTCTGCGCTGGCAACCCCACCACCTGGAGGAACACGACGCCGCCGAGCCGGAAAAACCGCCCCTGGAACCGGCCCAGGTCGCCACACTGGTGTTTCTGGCCTTTGGCGTCATGGCGCTCAGCAAATGGCT
>JASFKQ010000209.1:0-6613 GCA_050118555.1 Lysobacterales bacterium | reverse complement strand
CGCGAGGATGGCCTGACGGGCGAGGTGAAGGGACTGGAACTGCAGACCATCTTCCCGTTCCGGGTATTCTGGGACGCGCTGGACGGCCTGGGTGTGATCGCCACGGCCACGTTCCTGGACGGTTCGCTGGATGACGGCACCGACGTGCCCGGCCTGTCCGACCGCAACTACGGCCTGACCGTGTTCTACGAGCGGGGCGGCTTCGAGTTCCGCGTGGCGGGGACCAAGCGCAGCACCTACTCGACGGAGGTCCGTGGCGAGAGCCTGTCGCTCGTGCAGACCTACGACCAGGGTGCGACGCTGGTGGATGCCCAGATCAGCTACGACTTCGGACTGGGCGGCTTCGACGGCTGGCTCGGTGGTCTGTCCATTGCGCTGCAGGGCCAGAACCTGACCAACGAGGACACCATCCAGACCAACGACGACGCGAGGCAGGTGACCCAATACCAGAGCTTCGGCGCCAACTACCTGCTGACTGCCATCTACAAGTTCTGGTAACAGACAGAACCCGCTGACAGCGGATAAGAATCTTTGATTTGACCCCGTAGCCCTGCTAGCTTCGCTGGCAGGGCTTTTCTTTTTTGGCAAGCGAAGGAACTGACCGGATGAAAGACCGAATCCGAAAAGTGGTCGTGGCCGGCGGCGGCACCGCCGGCTGGATGACGGCGGCGGTGCTCAAGCGCGTTTTGGGCGATCGGGTGGAAATCGAACTCGTCGAGTCCGAGCAGATCGGCATCGTCGGCGTGGGCGAGGCGACGATCCCGCCCATCCAGCACGTCAACGCGGTGCTGGGGCTGGACGAGTCGGAGTTCCTCCGCGAGACGAAATCCACCATCAAGCTGGCTATCCGGTTCGAGAACTGGCGGGTGCCGGGCGAGCGCTACTACCATACGTTCGGCGCGCCCGGTAAGAGCCAGGCCTTCTGCCATTTCCATCATTTCTGGACCCGGGCCCAGCAAGCCGGTTACGAGTCCAACCTCTGGGAATACGACCTCAACTACCTCTGCGCGGAAGCCAACAAGTTCGCCAAGCTGAAGGTCGACGACCCGATGTGGGAGATGCCCTACGCCTACCATTTCGACGCCTCGCTGTACGGCCAGTACCTGCGTCGGTACAGTGAGCAGCGCGGAGTGCGGCGCACTGAGGGGCTGATCCAGGACGTGACCCTCGACCCCGAGAGCGGACACGTCGAGTCACTGGTGCTGAAGGGTGGCGGCGTTATTGAAGGCGATTTCTTCGTTGACTGTTCCGGCATCCGCGGCCTGCTGATCCACAAGCAGCTCAATACGGGTTACGAGGACTGGGGCCACTGGCTGCCCTGCGACCGGGCCATGGCGTTGCCCTCGGAGCGCTTCGAAACGACGGTGCCTTACACGCGGTCGATCGCCCACTCCGCAGGCTGGCAGTGGCGCATCCCGCTGCAGCACCGCAACGGCAACGGCCTCGTCTACAGCAGCAACCACTACAGCGACGAGAAGGCAGCGGAGATTCTCATGGGGAACCTGGAGTCAAAGCCGCTGAGCGAGCCGAAGATCATTCCATTTCGCACCGGCCGCACCCGCCGCCAGTGGAACCGCAACGTGGTCGCAGTGGGTCTGTCCAGCGGCTTTCTCGAGCCCCTGGAATCGACCAGCATCTACCTGATCCAGTCCGCGGTGGTGCGCCTGCTCCACCTGTTCCCGCACGCCGGCGTCACCCCCGACCTGGTGGACGAGTACAACCGCCAGTCGCAGAGCGAGTACGAGCTGATCCGCGATTTCATCATCATGCACTACCACCTGAACGAGCGGACCGACAGCGCATTCTGGCGCGATACGCGGAACATGGAGGTGCCGGAACGGTTGAAGCAGAAAATCGGGCTGTTCCGCGCCAACGGCAGCCTGTTCCGGGATCAGCTAGACATCTTCCTCGAGCCGTCCTGGTTGCAGGTGATGCTGGGGCAGGGCGTCATGCCGCAGGATTACCACCCGCTGGCCGACGGCCTCAGCGAGGAACAGCTGAAGGAGAAGCTGGCGAACACGAAGAAGCTGAAAATGGAGCCGCTGCCGAAGATCCCCGGCCATGACGAGTTCCTGAAGATGTTCTGCGGAGCAACCCGGTAGGAACGGCTGAAGCCGCTCCTACGGAGCTTTTTCGAGCTCCAGGACGCGGACGGAACGGGCGGGCAGCGTGAGTCTCTCACCCAATGGCCCCTCCGCGTCCGTCAACACGTCGTGGAAGCCGGTGAAACCCTGCAGACGCTCGGCGAAGCGGGCCAGATCCAGATCGACCGTTTCCGCGTTCTTGTTGAAGATCACCATCACGCAGTCCTGGTCGTCGTAGCGGAAATACGCGTAGGTCCCGTTTTCGGGCACGAACTGCATCGTCTTGCCGGAGTGCAGAACCGCCGTGTCCCGGCGCCAGAGCAGGAGCTTGCGCAGGTATGCCTGGGCCTCCGCTTGCAGCGGGCTGAGGCCCTGGCCGCTGAAGCCGTTGACGGGATCGCCGACCCAGCCGCCGGGAAAATCGCTGCGAATCACGCCATGTTCCTCGGTGCCGGGATTGGCCATCAGGATCTCGGTACCGTAGTAGATCTGCGGCGTGCCGCGCATCGTCAGAACGTAGGCCATGGCCATCCGGAACAGGTCGTAGTCTTCGCCTACCTGGGTGAAGATCCGGCTCATGTCGTGGTTGTCCGGAAAGATCACCAGCGCGTCCGGATCCGGATAAACGAAATCGTTGGCCAGTGCGCGGTAGAGATAGAGCAGCCCCGCCGGGCGCAGGTCTGCGAATTTGCTGCCTTCCGCGGTCACCAGACCCCACCGAAGCGCGTTCTGCAGCGGAAAGTCCATCAGGCTGGGCAGGTAGGAGACGTACCCGTCACGGTTCACGTTGCCGCGCTGCCAGTACGCCACGGCGGCCGGGTTTTCGGTCCATTCCTCGCCGACCACGTTGAAGTCCGGGTACTCCAGCATCACACGGCGCGTCCACTCGGTCATGTAGCGCTTGTCCGGGAACGGGTAGGTATCCATGCGGATGCCCGAAAGCCCCAGGTATTCGATCCACCAGAGCGCGTTCTGGGTCAAGTAATCCGCCAGCAGCGGGTTTCGTTGATTGAGGTCCGGCATGGTATCGACGAACCAGCCGTCGGAGAACAGGCGCCGGTCATGGCGGGAAGCGTGTGGGTCCTGTTCAGTAATGTGCTCGCCCAGGGTCATGACCGGCGCGCCCTGAAAGTTGATCCAGTCACGCGTGGGCGGGTCCTTTATCCACCAATGGCCTGTGCCGACGTGGTTGACGATCATGTCCATGATCACGCCCAACCCCTTGTCACGGGCGGCCGCCACCAGATTCCGGTAGGACTCGTTGCTGCCGAGGCGAGGGTCGACCCGGTAGAAATCGGTGGTCGAATAACCGTGGTAGGAAAACTCGGGCATGCGGTTCTCCAGCACCGGGCTGAGCCAGACCGCGGTGAAGCCCATGTCGGCGATGTAGTCCAGGTGCTCGGTGATTCCCCTGATGTCGCCGCCGTGACGCCCATTCATGTCGGAGCGGTCAGCCGGGTCGCCCATCCCCGGCAGGCTGTCGTTGCCGGAGTTGCCGTTGGCGAAGCGGTCCGGTGTGATCAGGTAGATAGCGTCGCCCGGGCCGAAACCGCGCGTCCAGGCCGGGTCGGGATTTTTCTGGCCCAGGGTGTAGGCATGCCTGAGGACCGCCCGGTCCCGCGCGAATAGAATATCGAAGGTTCCTGGCTTCGCGTCCTCGCCGATGTCAAGGTAGACGAACAGGTAGTTGGGGCTGTCTACGCGCTCCACGTGGGACACGGTGACGCCGGGATAGTCGACTTGCGGCTCCCATTCGGAAATGCCCGCGCCGTAGACCAGGAGCTGCAGACTGTGTTCCCTGAAGCCTGTCCACCAGGAGGGCGGCTCGAGGCGAGCAATGTGCGCGGGCCCGGCGAAAGCCGCCTGGGACAGCAACAGGGCAAACAGCAGAAACAGGCACCGGACGTTCATTCGGTCCATTTTATGGAATTGAGGTTGGTGGATCGAATGGTGCATACGTATTCACGCTCCGCCACAGTGGAATCATGCGGCCTGCTCGACTACTTTCCCAACTATTATCAGCAACTCCGGTGCCTGACATCCCTTGCCCTGACCAGACGCGCACTGCGCATTGTGTACCATGACCTTCAGCCGCTTCTTTACGCTCACCTTTGCAATCCTGCTGCCCCTGACCGGGCAGGCGGACGGCGTTGAGCCGTCAGCGAGCGCGGCATCGCCGGACGGGCAAATTGTGTTCTCGGTGGTGTCGGACACGTTGAACCAGCCACGTTACCGGCTGCAGTTCGCGGGCGAGACGGTGGTGGAGGATTCGCGCCTGGGCCTGCGCCTTGCGGAACAGGCTGAATTGGGCAAGGGTTTCCGGCTGGACGGCGCCGAGAGCGGTGAATATGACCAAATCTGGGAGCAGCCTTGGGGCGAGCGCCGCCTGGTGAGGGATCACCATAACGAGGCCCTGCTGCAATTCGTGGACGGCCGGGGTCGCAGATTCGACCTTCGGGTCAGGCTCTTTGACGACGGCCTCGGGTTCCGCTACGAGGTGCCGCGCCAGCCTGGCTTCGAGCGTGTCGAGATCGTAGACGAATTGACCGAGTTTCACCTGCCGCAGGGTTCCACGGCCTGGTGGATTCCCGCGCAGCGTTACAACCGTTACGAGTATCTCTACCGGCAGAGCGGGCTGGCGGACATCGAGACCGCCCATACTCCGATAACCATCCGTACACCGTCCGGTACTCACCTGAGCATTCACGAGGCCTCTCTCGTTGACTACGCGGCCTATGCACTCGACCAGCGCCGCGACAATGTGTTCAAAACCAATCTGATGCCCTGGTCGGACGGTATCCGGGTGAAAACGGCGAGCCCCTTCAAGACACCCTGGCGGACCATCCAATTGTCCAGGGACGCCGTTGGCCTGTTGAATTCGAGCCTGATCCTGAACCTCAACGAACCGAACGCGCTGGGGGACGTATCCTGGGTGAAGCCCGGCAAGTACGTCGGCATCTGGTGGGCCATGCATCTGAAGCGACGCACCTGGGGTTCGGGACCCAACCACGGCGCGACCACGGCGGAAACCAGGCGATATATGGACTTCGCCGCGAAATTCGGTTTCGACGGAGTGCTGGTGGAGGGCTGGAACCTTGGGTGGGATGGCGACTGGATGCATAACGGTGATCGTTTCAATTTTACAAAGGCTTACCCGGACTTTGATCTGGAAGCCGTGGCCCGCTATGGCGCCGACAAGGGGGTTCGGTTGATCGGGCACCATGAGACCGCGGGCTTCGTCAGCAACTACGGCCGGCAAATGGACGGGGCCTTCGACCTCTACGAGTCCCTGGGCGTGACCCAGGTGAAAACCGGCTACGTTGCCGACGGAGGGGACATAAAGCGGGTCGGCGACGACGGCATCACGCACTATGAATGGCACGACGGCCAGTACATGGTCGGCGAATACCTGCGTTCGGTCACGGAAGCGGCGAAGCGTAAGATCAGCATCATCACGCACGAGCCGATCAAGGAAACGGGCCTCAGGCGAACCTATCCGAATTGGCTTTCGCGCGAAGGCGCGCGCGGCCAGGAATACAATGCCTGGGGCGTGCCACCCAATCCACCGGAACACACTGTCATGCTGGCCTACACGCGCATGTTGGCCGGGCCGATGGATTTCACGCCCGGCATCTTTGACCTCATGCCGCAGGGGCCCAATGCCGCTTCCCGGGTTCAGACCACGCTGGCGCGGCAGTTGGCGTTGTATGTCGTCCTGTACAGCCCGGTCCAGATGGCCGCGGACCTGCCGGAAAACTACGAGGGCCGACGGGATGCGTTCCAGTTCATCCTGGACGTTCCGACCGACTGGGAGCAGAGCATCGCGCTGGCCGGCGAGGTCGGCGACTATGTTGTGTTCGCCCGCCAGGAAAGGGGAGGACGCGACTGGTACCTTGGCGCCGCTACTGATGAGAAGGCGCGCCGGATTTCGGTTCCGCTCGATTTCCTCGAAGCGGGCGTGCGTTACTCCGCGCAAATCTATCGTGATGGCGAGGATGCGGACTGGCGGACCAGTCCTTATGACATTGTGATCGAGCAGAGATCCGAGGTCCGGGGCGACACGCTGGACTTGTATCTTGCGCCGGGCGGCGGGGCCGCCGTGCGGTTCAGGGCGGAAGGGTCGCAATGAAGCAGAAACCGGCCCTCAGCTTCTGGCAAATCTGGAACATGTGCTTTGGTTTCCTCGGCATCCAGTTCGGCTTCGCGCTGCAGAACGCCAACGTCAGCCGGATTTTCCAGACCCTGGGGGCGGACATCGAGGTGCTGCCGGTGCTGTGGGTGGCAGCGCCGGTCACCGGGTTGATCGTGCAGCCCATCATCGGCTACATGAGCGACCGCACATGGAACCGGCTGGGCCGGCGGCGCCCCTACTTCCTCGGTGGGGCGATTCTGGCCTCGCTGGCGCTGTTCGTGATGCCCAATTCGCCTGCGCTGTGGGTGGCGGCGGGCATGCTATGGGTCATGGACGCCAGCATCAATGTCTCGATGGAGCCGTTCCGGGCCTTTGTCGGCGACAACCTACCGAAGCA
>JASFKQ010000208.1:0-6702 GCA_050118555.1 Lysobacterales bacterium | reverse complement strand
CCTGTCCCATCGCCTAATCCGAATGGATGCACGAGGCGTACCACCCGGACCAGCCAACGGATACCCGAAGAATAGCCCACTTGGGTGGACGTCATGTACCTGGGAGGGGTCGCCAGCGCCGGAGGCGCGGCGACCGATGGAAGGAATGTGCCGCTTTCAGGCGTCTTTCAGCGCGGCCGCCACGCGGTCACGCTCGGCGCGCAGCGCAGCGGGCGTGCGATCGCCGTACGAATCCAGGTAGTCCCCGATTTCCTGCATCTCGTCAGACCAGGCAGCCGTATCGACTTCGAGAAGAGCGGCCATCGTGTCGTCCGCAACGTCGATGCCGGCGAGGTTGAGGTCCCCTTTGTGCGGCATGCGGCCTATGGGCGTCTCGACGTAACCGGCCTCACCCTTGCAGCGCTGGATGATCCACTCGAGCACGCGCATGTTTTCGCCGAAACCCGGCCACATGAATCGTCCGTCGGCGTCCTTGCGGAACCAGTTGACGTGAAAGATCTTCGGCAGTTTCCCGTCGTCTTCAGCGAAATCGAGCCAGTGGGACCAGTAATCGCCGTAGTTGTACCCGCAGAATGGCTTCATCGCCATGGGGTCCCGACGCACCACGCCCACGGCGTCGGTCGCCGCGGCGGTCGTCTCGGACGCCATCGCGGCGCCCATCAGCACCCCGTGGCTCCAGGATTCACTTTCCATGACGAGCGGGACGAGCCGCTCCCGGCGCCCGCCGAACACGATGGCGGAGACAGGAACCCCGGTCGCCGCCTCGGCTTTGTCCGAGTAGGACGGGCACTGGGTCATGCTCACGGTAAAGCGCGAGTTTGGATGCGCTGCAGGACCGTTGGCGGGATCGTACGGTCGGCCGCGCCAATCTTCCGCGGGCACACGGTCGTCCATGCCTTCCCACCATGGCTGGCCGTCTTCGGTGACGGCCACGTTCGTGAAAATCGTGTCGTGCCCGACCATCGTCAGCGCATTGGGATTGGTCTTTTTACTGGTGCCGGGCGCCACGCCGAAGAAACCGGCCTCGGGGTTTATCGCCCATAGCCGGCCGTCTTCCCCGCGCCGCATCCAGCAGATATCGTCACCCAGGGTCCAGATTTTCCAGCCCTTGTAGCTGGCGGGCGGAATGAGCATGGAGAGATTCGTCTTGCCGCAAGCGGAAGGGAACGCCGCGGCGATGTAGTGCACTTCGCCCTGCGGATTCTCGACACCGACGATCAGCATGTGCTCGGCCAACCACCCCTCCGTGCGGGCCTGGTAGCTGGCGATCCGAAGCGCGTGGCATTTCTTGCCCAGCAAGGCGTTGCCACCGTAACCGGAACCGTAGCTCTGGATTTCCAGGTCCTCCGGGAAATGCATGATGAAGCGCCGGTCAGGGTCGAGTTCGCCCACCGAGTGCAAGCCCTTGACAAACGTTCCTTCGCGCTCGATACGCCGCAGCGCCGCATCCCCCATGCGCGTCATTATGCGCATGTTGGCAGCTACGTACGGACTGTCGGTCACCTCCACACCGCAGCGGGACAGTGGCGAATCGATGGGCCCCATGCAATACGGGATGACATACATCGTCCTTCCCTTCATGCACTTGCTGAACAGCTCCCGCATCTTGTGCCGGGCCTCCGCCGGATCCATCCAGTTGTTGTTCGGGCCTGCGTCTTCCTGCTCCGAGGTGCAGACGAATGTAAGATGTTCAACGCGCGCCACGTCCGAGGGGTCCGAACGATGGAGGTAGCATCCCGGGTGTGTTTCCTGGTTGAGCTTGATGAAACCGCCGGTTTCCTCCAACTCACCGGCGACCTGCTGGTACTCGTCCTCGGAGCCGTTGCACCAGTAGACGCGGTCGGGTTGGGTCAGGCGGGCGACTTCGTCGATCCATGCTTGAAGCGATTCGTTCGTGGTCACGTCGATTTCCTCTGTTTCCATGCCGCGAGATTGCACTTGGCCGGAAGCCGGGACGGAAAGTAACCGCTATGTCCGTGAATTGCAATGAGCGACATCAGTCCAAATTAAGGCAATGGAATTTTCGTTCAGTTCGGTATCAGGGTTCTGATTACGTGTTCGATGTAGGCGTCGAATTCTTCGCTGCTCAGGCTCGGTGTCTGATGCTGGCGCTGCAGCTGTAAAAATCCCAGATAAACCGAGTAGGTCAGGCGTGCGCGGTAGCTTGCGCTCGCCGCGTCCAGCCCCAGTTCCTCGAACGCTGAGGACAGATGTTCCATGCGGCGCTCCGCGACCCGCTCCAGGACGGGTTTGACCTGGGGATGCCCCGCCGCAGCGCAGAGTTCGCTGTATACCTCGTGGGTGAGCTTTTCCTTGCCGACGCGCCGGAAGAAGGAGACGAGCCTGTCTCTGGGATGGTCGATCTCGCCCAGGGACCGGTTCAGGTTCCGTTGGTCGTGCTCCTCCCAGCGCTGCAGGGCCCTGTCAAGCAGCGCTTCCCTGCCCGTGAAATGCCAGTAGAAGCTGCCCTTGGTCACGCCCATGCGCCGGGCGAGCGGTTCGACGGCGAGTGCGGGTATTCCCTGCTCAGCGATCAGGACCAGCGCTTCCTGCTCCCAGTCGGTTGCGGAAAGGGTCGTTCTGTCTGATTTTTTCAGGGCTTTCATGCGCTGCCTGGATGAGCCGTATTGCATTGAGCGCGAATGAGCGCCACGTTTGAAAGGGCGAAGTTTAACGCTTTTTGACGCGGCCTGTTGACTTGAAGAACCGGCTTTTCCATACTCTACCGTATGGTGACGCCGGTTGGCGGTTCTGTCAACGTCCGCCGGGACCGGCCAAAGGAATGAGAACGCGCCGTACAACGGGCGTTCCGGACGAACGAATTCAGGAGGATTGAGATGACCTGGCTACTGCTGCTGACCTTGTTGGCCATATCGCTGGCCTGTGCGTTTTACGGCACCAAGCTGCTTACCTGGACCGGCGCCATGGCGGCCGGCATTGCGGTACTGGGCCTGACCGGCAGCGTGCCGCCGCTGAGCCTGGCCGTGATCGCCGTGCTGTTCGTGGCGATCGCCGCGCCCCTCAATTACCGACCCTGGCGCCAGCGGTTTATTTCCACCCCGTTCCTGAAGCAGTTCAGGCGCATGCTTCCCGAGATTTCGGAAACCGAGCAAGTCGCGCTGGACGCCGGCACCGTGGGCTGGGAAGGTGAGCTGTTCGGCGGCAATCCCGACTGGAAACTGCTGAAGAGCCAACCGTACCTGGAACTGACGGTTGAGGAACAGGCGTTCCTCGATGGGCCGGTGGAAGAATTGTGCGGGATGCTCGACCAGTGGGAGATCACGCACCGTGACGCGGACCTGAACCCCGAGACGTGGGAGTTCCTGAAGAAACACCGTTTTCTCGGCATGATTATCCCGAAACAGTACGGCGGCCTCGGCTTCTCGGCGATGGCGCACCGCGCCGTGCTGCAGAAGATTTCTTCGGTCAGCGCAGTGGCCAGTTCAACGGTCGCCGTGCCCAATTCGCTGGGCCCCGGTGAGCTCCTGTTGCACTACGGCACCGACGAGCAGAAGAACCACTTCCTGCCGCGGCTCGCCCGCGGAGAAGAGATTCCATGCTTCGGCCTGACCGGGCCGACCGCGGGCTCTGACGCCACCTCGATCCCCGATCACGGCATCGTCTGCAAGGGCGCCTGGAAGGGCAAAGAGGTCGTTGGAATCCGGCTCAATTTCGACAAGCGCTACATTACGCTGGCCCCGGTCGCCACTCTGGTCGGTATTGCGTTCCGAATGTACGACCCCGACGGCCTCCTGGGTGAGCAGAAGGACCTGGGCATCAGCCTTGCGCTGGTCCCGCGGGATACCGAGGGGATGGAAATCGGCCGACGGCACATGCCGCTCAACCTTCCGTTCCAGAACGGCCCGGTGCGCGGCAAGGACGTTTTCGTTCCGCTGGACGCGTTGATCGGCGGCGTGGAAATGGCCGGTCAGGGCTGGCGCATGCTGGTCGAGTGCCTGTCCGTCGGGCGCGCGATTTCGCTTCCTTCCACCTCCACCGGCGGCACCAAGATGGCGGCGCTCGCAACCGGCGCATACTCACGCATCCGCAAGCAGTTCAACATGCCGATCGGACGCTTCGAAGGCATCGAGGCGGCGCTGGCACGCATCGCCGGCAAGACCTACGCAACCTCGGCCCTGTCGCGCATGACCGCCACCGCGGTGGACCTGGGCGAGAAACCCGCGGTGACGTCGGCCATCGCCAAGTACCACACGACCGAAATGGCGCGCGAGGTCATTCGGGACGCAATGGACGTCCATGGGGGCAAGGGGATCATCCTCGGCCCGCGCAACTACCTCGGGCGCGGCTGGGAAGGCATCCCCGTGTCGATCACGGTGGAAGGCGCCAATATCCTCACCCGAAACCTGATGATCTTCGGTCAGGGGGCGATCCGATGCCATCCGTACGTGCTGAAGGAAATGGAAGCCGCACGAATGGAGGACGAGGCGAAGCGGGTCGATCGCTTCGACGAGCTTTTGTTCGCACACGTCGGTTACTCCATCCGCAACGCGGTCCGCAGCCTGGTGCTGGGGCTGAGTTTCGGCAAGTTCGCAACCGTGCCGCACGACCGCAAGACCGCCAAGTACTACAAGAAGCTGGCCCGCTATTCTGCCTCGCTGGCTTTCGTATCGGATGTCGCCATGCTCACGCTGGGTGGGAAGCTCAAGCAGAAGGAACACCTCTCGGCGCGACTGGGCGACGTTCTGAGTCATCTCTACATGTGCTCGGCCATGCTCAAGCGCTACGAAGCCCAGGGCCGTCCGGCGGCCGACCAGGCGATACTGGCCTGGGCCTTCCACGATTCCATTTACCGGATCCAGCTCGCCCTGCGCCTCGTGGTGGACAACTTCCCGAACCGCTACATGCGGACCATGCTGCGCTTCGTCGTCTTTCCGTTCGGCCGCCGTGAAAGGGCGCCGGGCGACCGGCTCACTCACAAGGTCGCGCAGCTGCTGCTCGCGCCTTCGGACACGCGCGACCGCCTGTCGCACGGCGTCTACCGTTCGCCTGAGTCGAACCACCCGATTCTGTTCATGGAGCGGGCTTTGCCCGAGGTCATCCGGGCGGAGCCGCTGGAACGCAAGCTGCTCAAGGCGCTTCGGCAAGGCGGGATCGAGGGCATCACCTGGAAGGAGCAGCTGGAGAGTGCGGTTGCCACCTCCGTTCTCACCCGCGAGGAAGCAGAAATTCTCGACCGCGTACACGGCCTGGTGGCCGAGATCATCGCTGTCGACGACTTTGACGAAGAGGACCTGCGCCTCGGCCGGCAGGCCCCGCGACAGGTCGGCAAGCAACACGCTGCCTGAAGACGCGGGGCGACTACGTCCGACGTCTTCAGGCTGCTATACTGCAGGCCCCGCTTCGGCCGCCTTGCGCGCCGGGGCGGGGCCATTGCTTCGGGTGCCCGGGCCAACAGGCCACGGCGGTGATACCGCTGACCTGCCGGGTGAAACGGGAAGCCGGTGCAAGTCCGGCACTGCCCCCGCAACGGTAATCGAGATGGCTCGCCAGGGCGGGCCGTTCGCGGCATCAGGCCACTGCACTCTGTGCGGGAAGGCGCCGCGATAGTCCACTCCGTCGGAGTGGACATCCCGAAAGTCCGGAGACCGGCCCGAAGTTCACAGTTACCGCGTTGCGGAGGGCGACCGGGGTCTGTGGACGATCTCCCGACCCCACCCGCAACGCCAGACTGCGCGGGTGTGCGCTACGGAGAGACCATGATACCCAGGCACCATTCCTTTCCGCTGCTGCTGGCAGCGTTCGTTGTATCCTGCCCGGCCGCGGCTGATGATGAAGACGCCTTCGAACTCAAGCCAAACCTCGTCGTCACGCCGTCGCGGGCGGCGGAGCCCATCGACGAAACCCTTACTTCAGTCAGCGTCATCACCCGCGAGGACATCAGCAGATCCGCGGCCGAGGACCTGGTCGAGCTGCTGCGGCTGCAGCCCGGCGTGGACATCGTCCGCACCGGGGGGCCGGGAGCGCAGACCAGCATTTTTCTGCGGGGCGCCAACTCGAACCACGTGCTCGTCCTGATCGACGGGGTCCGCGTGAGTTCGGCCAACACCGGTGCCTATGCCTGGGAGCAATTGCCGCTAAACCAGGTGGAGCGGGTGGAGATCGTTCGGGGGCCGCGAGGCAGCCTGTACGGCTCCGATTCGATCGGCGGGGTCATCCAGGTGTTCACCCGCAGCGATCCGGCGCCCTACGCTCGCCTGACCGCCGGCAGTTTCGGCACCGCCGAATTCGAGGGCGGATGGGGCCACCAGGGGGAAAGGTCGCAGTTCAGCATCAACGCGGGTTTCCGTGACGTCGACGGATTTTCAGCCCAGAATCCCTACGGTTTCAGCTACCATCCGGACAACGATGGCGTGCGGGCCGCCAACCTCGGCATCAGGGGCTCGGCCGGAGCCGACTACGGCCGCTGGGATTATTCCCTTTTAGCCCTGGATACGGAATCCGAGTTCGACCAGGGAAACTCGGACGCACGCCAGTACATCGCGTCCGTCGGATTCACCGGTTACCTGACACCCGGCTGGGACTACCAGCTGTCAGGCGGCTACGTCGAGGACTCCCTGTTTTCCGATTTCGGGTACTTCACTACCGACTTCGACTCCCGCAGACTCCAGTTCAGCTGGCAGAACCATGTCGTCCTGGACAGCAACGGCCAGGTGAGTTTCGGCCTGGATTACTACCGGGAGA
>JASFKQ010000207.1:0-6724 GCA_050118555.1 Lysobacterales bacterium | reverse complement strand
CACCAAGGGTATCGTTGCCAGCCACGGCGCCGCCGGGGTCATGGTCACGGCGGCCGGATTCCTGTGCCTGGCCACCCTGCTCGCGGTGATCCTCGGGCGGTATTCGCGGGGCGGAGACCCGGATAAGCGCACGCCCGTGATCGGCGGCAGCGTATGGGAAGGCGCGGTGCGCGTGTTTCAGTCGAAATACCTGCTGTACGCCTGCCTGCTGATGCTGCTGCATAACCTGACCTCGACATTCCTGTTCAACGGCCTGGCCGTGCTGGTGAACGACCACATTGCGGGCTTCGAGGAACGGACCCGCTTTTTCAGCCAGGTCGACCAGGTGGTGCAGGTGCTGGCGTTCGTCTTCCAGTTCTTCATTACCTCGCGGCTGGTCGGGTACTTCGGGATGCCCCGAACGCTGATGATGGTTCCCGCCGCGTTGGCCTGCGGGATGGTCATCCTGGGCAGTTCCGTCGGCCTCGTCCTGTTCGCGGCGGTTCAGGTGGCCCAGCGCTCGCTCAATTACGGCGTACTGGGTCCGACCAAGGAAATGCTGTTCACGGTGGTCGACCGGGAAACCAAGTACAAGAGCAAGAACTTCATCGACACCGCGGTCTACCGGGGCAGCGACGTCACCGCCAGCTGGATTTTCAAAGGCCTGATGTCCGCCGGCCTGTCGGTCGGTCAGATGGCCTGGTGCTACGTGCCGGTGATGGGCCTGTGGGCCGCCGGGGCCTGGCGGCTGGGTCGCATGTACGGGCAGTTGCGCGAGGCGAGCCGCGCACAGAGGGAGAGCGGGGAAACGGCAGTTCAGCCGGCCGGATCGACCGGAACGGGGTGAAATCGTGGCCCGTTGGGCCCTTCCAGCCGCTCCACTGGGCAATGGTAAAGCCGCTCGAGGCTGCCCTCGCTGAGCATGTCGTCGACCGGACCCGCACACCAGTCGCCATCGCCGAACAGCATGATCACGTGGGTGCAGTAGCGGGCCGCGAGGTTGATGTCGTGCAGGGCGGCGAGCGCGGATTTGCTGTTGCCACGCGTGCGCGCCCGAATCATCCCCATGATCGCGACCTGGTGGCGAAGATCCAAGTGATTGGTCGGTTCGTCCAGCAACATGATCTCCGGATCCTGCACCAGCAGGGTCGCAAACGCGAGGCGCCTTGCTTCGCCCCCGGACAGGCCGGTGACGCTGCGACCGGCGAAGCCGTCCAGACCCACGGAATCCAGCGCGGTGTTTGCCATTTCCATGTCCTGCGGGCCTTCGCGCTCCCAGTAGCCCAGGTGGGGGTGGCGGCCGGTGAGCACCGTCTGCAGCACGCTGGAGTCGAAGACGTATACCGTGTGCTGTTGCAGCATGCCGATGTGGCGGGCCAGCAGCTTTCTGGGCAGTTGCGCGATGTCCCGGTCCTCGAGTCGGACCATGCCCGAGGTCGGCTCGGTGAGCCCGGCCAGGCAGCGGAGCAGGGTGGTCTTGCCGATCCCGTTCGGCCCCAGCAGGCCCCAGAATTCTCCGCGGCCGACGTTGAGTTCCAGGCCATTCACGACCCGGACGTCAGCCACGCGAACATCGAGGTCATTGCAGTTCAGGATGCCCATCGCGCGGCGGCCTATTGCTTGACCCGCGCCCGGTTGAGCAGCAACAGGAACAGCGGAACCCCGAGCAGGGCCGTGACGACGCCCACGGGCAGTTGCCGAGGGGCCAGCACCGTGCGCGCGAGCGTGTCGGAGAGCACCAGGAACAGCCCGCCGAACATCGCAGCGGCAGGCAGCAGGATGCGGTGGTCCGAACCGACCAGCAATCTCATCAGGTGTGGAACGATCAACCCCACAAAACCGATGTTCCCGGCGATGGATACCGCCGTTGCAGTGAGGATCGACGCCAGCAGGTAAACCGCCCACAGCAGCTTGCCGGTGGGTTCGCCGAGCAGGCGAGCGGTGGTCTCGCCCATGGCGAGGACATTCAGGCTCCGGGCCATTCCATAACACACCAGGAATATCAGCAACAGCAGCAGCGGCGCCCAGAACGGCAGGTGTGCGTAGCTGAGATCGCCGATCAGCCAGAACAGCATGCCTCTCAGACTGCCGTCGGGGCCGAGGGTCAGCACCAGGCTGATCAGCGCCGCCCAGCCCGAAGCCGTCACCACGCCGGTCAGCAGTAACCGGGTGCCGCTCCATGGGCCCTCGCCGCGGGCCAGGCTGAAGACCACCACGATCGAAACCAGTGCGCCGGCCCATGCCAGGGCCGGCAGGAAAGCAGCGGATGCTCCCAGTGTCATGCCGAGCAGGGCGGCGAACGAGGCGCCTCCGGAGACGCCCAGGATGTAGGGATCGGCGAGCGGGTTGCGCAGCAGGACCTGCATCAGGCAACCGGACAATGACAGCAGCGCCCCCACCGTCCAGGCCGCCAGCGCCCTGGGCAGGCGCAGACGCCAGACCAGTTCACCGTGCTCGGAGCCGGGGTTGGCGAGCGCAGTCAGCCAGTCGCCCCAGCCCAGTGATACCGAACCGATCGCCGCAGCGTAGGCGATGCTGCCGGCCGAGAGCAGGGCGAGCAGCAGGAACAGCATGCGGCGGTGTGCTGTTGGCATCATGGGGGAGAAAAGATTAACATTCAGGGATAAGCAAGGCGAAAGTATCCCACGCCCCAATCAGGGCAGGCAAGCAACCAGAATGATCGACCCCGACGGTTACAGACCCAATGTAGCGATCGTATTGATAAACAGCGATCGGCGCGTGTTTTGGGCGCAGCGAACCGGCAATGACGGCTGGCAGTTTCCGCAGGGCGGGATGCGCAGCGACGAGACGCCGGTCGAAGCGATGTACCGTGAACTGCAGGAGGAGACGGGGCTGACGCCGGACCACGTCGAACTGGTTGGCTCCACCCCCGGCTGGTTGCGCTACCGCCTGCCGCGCCGGTACCGCCGGCATTACAGCAAGCCCCTTTGCATCGGCCAGAAGCAGGTCTGGTTCCTGTTGCGGTTCCTCGGTGACGATTCGGCTTTCGCTCTGGACAATTGCGCCGATCCGGAATTCTGCACCTACAAGTGGGTCGATTTCTGGTATCCGGCGGACAACGTCATCCGTTTCAAGCGCGAAGTGTATCGCCAGGCCCTTTCGCTGCTGGAACCGATGATCAAAGACAATCCCGTCTCTCGCTGATCCGGCCGCCCGTTCCGCCATCGGACTGCCCTGGTCGTCCGTTTGCAGTATGGGATCATCAATTGACAATGATTCTCATTTGCATTTATGATTACTGGGGTTCCAACGAATTAGGACTTCAGGCAACAGCGATCATGTACATTTGCGTCTGCAACGCCGTGACGGAGTCCGCGATCCGCAAAGCGGTCCGGAACGGCGCGCACACACTCAACGAACTCAGCTTCGCCACCGGCTGCGGCACCCAGTGCGGCAGTTGTGTGCCGCAAACCCGAGAGATCCTGAACGAAACGCTGGCCGAGAGCGGACAGGAAAGAGCGCCTACCGAGCTGCGCGTCGTCTCCTGCAGCTGAAAATAATTCTCATTCCGGCAGGCAAAAGATTCCTTTTGTAGAATGATTCCCTTCGCGGCCGGAAGGGCCGCCTTTGCTGTAACGGAGTGTATAAACAATGAAGGGCGAACCCAAGGTCATCGAATTTCTGAACCAGGCTCTGAGAAACGAACTCACTGCAATCAACCAGTACTTCCTGCACTCCCGTATCTTCAAGGACTGGGGTCTGAAGGAACTGGCCGAACACGAGTACGAAGAATCCATCGACGAGATGAAGCATGCCGACGCGCTGGTGGAGCGCATCCTGTTCCTCGAGGGCCTGCCCAACATGCAGGACATCGGCAAGCTGCGGATCGGCGAGCACACCAAAGAGATGCTGGAATGTGACCTGGCGCTGGAAATGGATGCGATCCCGGACCTGCGTGAGGCCATAGAGTACTGCGAGTCCGTCTCCGATTACGTCAGCCGCGAACTTTTCGAAGACATCCTCGAGTCGGAGGAGGAGCACGTGGACTGGCTGGAGACCCAGTTGGAACTGATCGAGCGCGTGGGCCTGGAAAACTACCTGCAGTCGAAGATGGGGTAGCTCCGAAGTCCAGCAGCGTTTTGCCCACCTTTCCCACAGCAGGAGGTCCTGGGTGGTTGTCTGTTCCAGCCGCACTTGTCCTTCGATAAAGCTCCGCCGGCTGAGAGTAACCGTACCCCTTACAGGACACGCTGCAAGCACATCCCTGTAAGCTCGGATGCGCCATTTCTGACGCATACGGTCCTGGAAGGGGCTCGGTCACTCTTTCTGGCTCATCCGAGGTTTTTGGCGCAGGGGCCTCTCACGCCGCCAAGCGGCGGACGCACGGTATTGACTGTCAGGAACCGGCTTGAGATATGATGCATTTGTCCGCATGTTTTCGAGGCCATGTTCTCCCATACCAGCCAGCCCTGTACTTTCGAACGTGACTGCGATGTGGTGATGATCCCCCAGGGGGACACCGTTACCATACCGGCGGGCACGGTCGGGTATATCACGCAATCCCTGGGCGGCAGCTTCACCGTATTCGTCGACGGCAACCTGTTCCGGGTGGCCGGGGTGGACGCGGATGCGATCGGCAAGCAGCCCGTCATGCCCCCGACCTTGCCTGAGAACGCAACAGAGGAAGACGTGGAACGCCTCATCTGGGACCAGATGAAAACGGTCTACGATCCGGAAATTCCGGTCAACATCGTGGACCTGGGGCTGGTTTACCGCTGCGAGTTGCGGCAGAAGGACAGCGGGGAGCGGGTGGTGGACGTGGTCATGACCCTGACCGCGCCCGGCTGCGGCATGGGCGACATCCTGGTGGACGACGTCAGGTCCAAGCTGGAACTGGTCCCGACCGTCGGCAAGGTGAACGTGGAGCTGACCTTTGATCCGCCCTGGAACCACAGCATGATGTCCGAGGTGGCGCGGCTCGAAACGGGCATGTTCTGAGCACCCGTTTCAAGTGCCATGAGCCGGGATTTCAGCCTCCCGGGTCCGAAACGACGACCTTCAGTCCGTCTTCCAGCCGCACCCGCGCCCGCATGGCCGGCGTCAGGTAGACCGTCCCTTCCTCGTCAACCACCAGCACCTGGTCCAGCCCCAGCGCTCCCGCGACGGCGGGCCAGTCGCTCGGTCCCGCCACCGTGAGCGCGGTGGCGGCAGCGTCGGCCAACAAGCCCTCCCGGGCAATGACCGTGACGGAGGAAAGTTCGCTGACCGGCCATCCGGTGCGGGGATCCAGGATGTGCGGGTACCGGGCCGTTCCGTTTTCGCGGTAGCGTTCGTAATTCCCGGAAGTGAAGATGGCCTCGTCGCCGCGCGTGTCGAGACGGCCGATGATGCCGCCGTGCGGATCACGGATGGCGATGCGCCAGGGGCGGTCGCCGTGACGCCCCATCGTTTCGAGGTCTCCACCGGCGTTCACGATGGCGTTGTCCAGGCCGAGCCGCCGCAGCGCCTGGCACGCGAGGTCGATGGCGTAGCCCTTGGCAATGCCGCCGAAATCCAGTTGCACGGCCGGGTTCGAACTGCTCAATTCGAGTCCGTCGATGCGGATATCGTGGGTGGACGGGTGCCGGTCGACCAGCGCGCGGATCTCCTCGGCGGACGGCGGCGGCCCCATGACCGGGAAGTCGGAGGTGTGAAAGCCCCACAGGTCGATCAACTGCCCGATGGCCGGGTTGAAGCGGCCGCCCGTGGCGGTTTCGAGTTCCTGCGAGCGACGGACGAGTTCGACGATGGTGGCGTCCGCACGTGCCGGCCGGCCCTCGGCGAATGCGCGGTTCACGTCGGTCAGCAGGCCGGGCTCCCAGGCATGCCATTCTTCGTGCAATGCCTGGAAGAGGGCCCCGAGCTCGCGGAACGCCCGCTCCGCCGCGTCGTCGTCGGCCGACCAGACCGTCACGTCGACAACGGTCCCGAAGACGAAGAACTGCGCCTGGTGTTCCGTCGGCGTAGCCGTGCAGGCGCCCGCGGTCAGCAGCAGGGCAGACGCGAGCAGGGCGATCAGCCGTCGGGGAAGGAATTGCAGCATTTTTGGTTCATCTTTTTCGGCGGATTTGACCGCGGTCAATCCCATGATACCGGCTGGCCGTTATTCTTGGGCCATGAGCACACTCACCGGACGACTCAAACGCGAGCACGAAACCTTCCGCTGCATGGCCCGGATTTACTGCCATGACCATCACGGACAGGAATCCGGACTCTGCGACGCTTGCCAGGGACTGATGGATTACGCCGAACGGCGGCTGGAAAAGTGCCCCTACGGTCAGCACAAGCCGACCTGTGCGAAATGCCCGATCCATTGCTACAAGGTGCGCCAGCGGGAACAGTCGCGGGAAATCATGCGCTATGCCGGACCGCGCATGACCCTGCGCCATCCGCTGCGTTCGCTCGGACACCTGACGGACAAGTTGCGCCGGGTCCGCCACCCGATGGAGCTGCGCGCCAGGAATCCTCGCGGCCGCAAAGCGGCTTGTACGCCGGGGTCAGAGCCTTGTAAGCGGTCCTAGCCCGCGTATTGCACCAGCCGGTCCTGGAAGGGGCGCGATCACTCTTTCCGGCTCATCGGAGGTTCTTGGCGCAATGGCACTTCACGCCGGCGGTCCAGCGACGAGCAGCCGTCCATGAAAGCGACCTTCACAGAATTCGCAGCTAGTCCCGCGGGAACCAGCCCAGCGACACGAACCAGGAGCGGCCGGCCGCATCGAAGCCATACGCGGGCTCGTAGCGTTCG
>JASFKQ010000206.1:0-6731 GCA_050118555.1 Lysobacterales bacterium | reverse complement strand
GATCGGCAACTGCCGCTGGGTGCTGCAGGCGCCCGGCCTGCGGCCACAAAAGGTCCTGACCGCCGAAGCGACCCGCTCGCGTCGCGGTTACCTGCCCTGGCTGATCGTGGGCGCCTTGCTGGCGGCCGCCGCCGGGGCGTGGTACCTGGGTCTGCTCGACGCGGTCTGGCCCGCGGCAGGAGGCTGATTCGAGGGGCGCACGGGCGTTCGACCCACAAAAGAGCTGACGCCCCCAATCCAGTCACGGATACTTTCACCTTCCATGGATGGGTTTCGATGCAATATATGCACTATTCCATATATATGGGAGTAGGCATATAATGCAGGTAGATGAAACCCGAAGTCCTGTTCAACCTGCTTTCCGACAGCACGCGACTGCGTTGTCTGATGCTGATTCAGGCGGAGGACGAGGCCTGCGTCTGCGAAATGACCTTCGCGCTGAATGAGTCGCAGCCCAAAATCTCGCGCCACCTGGCATTGATGCGCGACGCCGGCCTCGTCGTGGCTCGCCGGGAGGGTACGTGGATGCACTACCGGATAGACCCGGATCTGCCATCCTGGGCAAGCGGGTCCCTGCAACAGGTATTGCAGCAACTGGAGCCGTTGCAGCCTTACCAGGACGACCGGAAACGACTTGGAGAGATGACCGGTCGACCGGGAGTTCCCGCCTGTGGCTGACCCGATCAACATCCTGTTTCTATGCACGGGAAATTCCTGCCGTTCACAGATGGCCGAAGGCTGGGCGCGATCGCTGGGCGGCGACCGCTTCGTCGCGCAGTCGGCCGGCATCGAGGCCCACGGCAAGAATCCACGAGCCATTGCGGTCATGGCGGAGGCGGGCATCGACATTTCCGGGCAGGCGTCCACCATCGTCTCCGACGCGATGATCCGCCAGGCGGATGTCGTTGTCACCGTGTGCGGCCACGCGGACGAGCGATGTCCGGTGCTGCCGCCGTCGGTAAGAAAGATCCACTGGCCATTAAGCGATCCGGCCGCGGCTGCGGGGACGGAGGACGAGATCATGGCTGAATTCCGCGCAACCCGGGATGAAGTGCGCAAGCGGGTGGGTGATCTCATCGACGCGCTGCGGCAGGGTAGCGTCGGATGAGTGCGCAGTGCGAGACGACGGCGCGGCGTGCCGCGGGCGCGGAGATGCCGTTTTTCGAGCGCTATCTCAGTCTCTGGGTAGCCCTGTGCATCGTCGCCGGTATCCTGCTCGGCCGGCTGTTTCCGGGCGCCTTCCAAGCGCTCGGCGCGATGGAAATCGCCCGCGTCAATCTGCCGGTTGCGGTGCTGATCTGGCTGATGATCCTGCCGATGCTGCTGAAAATCGACTTCCATTCGCTGAAGGAGGTCCGGCACCACTGGAAAGGCGTCGGCGTCACCCTGTTCGTCAACTGGGGCGTGAAGCCATTCTCGATGGCGCTCCTGGCGTGGGTCTTCATCCGCAACCTGTTCGCCGGCTGGCTGCCCGCCGACCAGCTGGACAGCTACATCGCCGGCCTGATCCTGCTGGCCGCCGCGCCCTGCACGGCGATGGTCTTCGTGTGGAGTAACCTCAGTGACGGGCATCCCGGCTTCACGCTGTCGCAGGTGGCATTGAACGACATCATCATGGTGTTCGCCTTTGCGCCGATCGTGGCCCTGCTGCTCGGCATCTCGTCCATACACGTGCCCTGGGACACCCTGTTCCTCTCGGTCGTGTTGTACATCGTGTTGCCGGTGATTGCCGCCGGCATCTGGCGCCGCCTGCTGATCGGGAACGGCGACGGTCAGGCGCGCCTGAAGCGGGTGTTGGACCGCATGCACCCGGTATCGCTGTCGGCCCTGCTGATCACGCTGGTGCTCCTGTTCGGTTTCCAGGGCGGCCAGATTCTCGCCAAGCCGGTCATCATCCTGTTGCTGGCGATTCCGATCCTGATCCAGGTGTATTTCAATTCGGGACTCGCCTACCTGCTGAATCGGTTTCTGGGGGTACAGCATGGTGTCGCGGCCCCTTCGGCGTTGATCGGCGCGAGCAACTTTTTCGAGTTGGCGGTGGCTGCCGCCATCAGCCTGTTCGGCCTGCAGTCCGGCGCCGCGCTGGCCACGGTGGTCGGCGTGCTGGTGGAGGTACCGGTCATGCTCTCGGTCGTGCGGATCGTAAACCGCAGCAAGAGCTGGTACGAGGCGAAGGCGTGAGTCGATGTATGCCCAACTGAGAGCCCTTTACGCAGAGAACCGCCGGCAGGGACACCTGGTTGCCCTGGTGTTGCTGGTTTTTCTGGTCGTCTATTTCATGCCGGCCGGGACAACACGTTTCGATAACGCCGTCCTGGAAGCGTTTGGCCTGGTGCACTGGTACGCGCAGGAGCACGTCATCCTGTGCCTGTTGCCCGCTTTCGTCATCGCCGGGGCCATGGCGGTTTACATCTCCCAGGGTTCCGTCATGCGCTTTCTCGGTCCACAGGCGCCCAAACCCCTGGCCCTCGGCGTCGCTTCCGTGTCCGGAACGCTGCTGGCGGTGTGTTCGTGCACGGTGCTGCCGCTGTTCGGCGGCATCTATCGTCGTGGTGCGGGCCTGGGGGCTGCGGTCGCCTTCCTGTACTCCGGCCCGGCCATCAACGTGATGGCGATCGTGGTCACGGCGAAAGTGCTCGGCATCGAGCTGGGGACCGCGCGGGCGGTCGGCGCCATCGTCTTCGCGGTCGTGATCGGGGCCATCATGCATCTCCTGTACCGGAAGGACGAGGCCGCGCGCGGCGACCATTCCGTTCGAGGCTTCGAGGCTGAGGAGCAAGACCGGTCCCTGGCGACCATTTCGGCTTTCTTCGCCCTGATGGTCTCCATCCTGATTTTCGCCAACTGGGCCGCGGCGGACAGCGCGGCCTGGATGGTCATTTACCGCTTGAAATGGCCCATCACGGCGGTTCTTGCGGCGTTTCTGGCATTGTTGCTGGTGGTTCGCTGGCGCTGGTCGCCTGTTCACATGGCGGTGCTGGCAGGTGTTGTTCTGGCGTGCGCACTGCTCGCGCCCGGCACGCCGGAGCTGGCGTTCGCCGTGGGAACCCTGGGTTTGATGCTGCTGGCCGCCCTCCGCCCGTCCGACAGGGAGTGGGCGGAGCAGACCTGGGGATTCACGAGGCAGATCGCGCCATTGCTGCTGGCGGGCGTTCTCGTGGCGGGTTTCCTGCTGGGACGTCCCGGGCATGAAGGATTGGTTCCGTCCGCATGGGTCAGTGCAGCGGTCGGAGACAACTCCCTGACGTCTACCGTGCTGGCATCCGTGGTTGGCGCCTTCATGTATTTCTCCACGCTGACCGAAGTGCCCATCGTTCAGGGCCTGATCGGGGCGGGTATGGGAAAAGGCCCCGCGCTGGCATTGCTATTGGCCGGGCCGGCCCTGTCGCTGCCCAACATGCTCGTGATTCGCTCGATCCTGGGTACCGGAAAGACCGTGGCCTATTGCCTGCTGGTGGTGGCGATGGCCACCGTCACCGGCTTTGTGTTCGGCAATTATTTTTAACGGAACGGAGTGCAATCCCATGAAACTGACGATCTACGGAAGCGGATGCACGAAATGCAACTTGCTGACCCAGCATGCGGAGTCGGCTGCACGAGAAATCGGCGTCGCTTACGAACTGGAAAAGATCACCGACATGAACCGGATCATCGACGCTGGGGTCATGCGCACGCCCGCCCTGGCCGTTGACGATCGAATCGTCGTCGAGGGCAAGGTCCCGAGCGCTGGCGAGCTGAAACAATACCTGGCCTGAGCGCAATTCAGGAACAGCACGACCGGTTTCTCTGAACGGGCGGACATTTGACATCGCCGTAGGAGCAGTAGACGCAGCAATCCCCGGTTTTTGGCTTCAGTACGGCCCCGCAGGCCGGACAGTCGTAAAAATACTGGCAAGCGTTCTCGGGCATCCTGTCCCGGGATTGATGGCCGCATTGCGGACAGGTCAGCGTGGAAAAGGGTTGGAAGGACTTCATTCGCTCAGTTGCGGTTCGAATGGCGATGGGCCGCGCCCGTTTTGCCGACGGGACTCACCGTTGGGACTCCCCGTCCGACGGTTCGCTCCGGAGCCGGAAGCTCGGCCTGCCGTCGGGCTCTATCAGGCCGCGCCCGAGCAACCAGCGTCTCGCGTCGTCCGCGTCGTCCTCGAACCAGGCGCGCGCGGAGCCCAGGCGGAAGGTGTAGCCCCAGGCATCCATGTCGGCCATCATCCGGTCGCGCCCGAAACCGGGCAGTTCGCCCGCCAGCAGGATTTGCAGGTAGCAGACCGCGTTTTCCTCGTCGTAGTCGCCGCCCGCGTCCGTGTGGAGCCCGCCGCGCCGCGCCTCGTCCATGCAGATGTAGTGGCAGGCTTCGTGGAGCGCGGAATGCAGCGGGGTATCGGGGCGCAGCAGCAGTTCGTCGGCGACCAGCCCGGCTTCTTCGTCGCCCCAGAAGGAACCCGGGATGGGCTGGGCGGCGGCCAGCGTCACCAGCCTCAACCCATAGCGGCCGAGCAGGTCGGAAAGTCCGGCCGCATCGGCATCGGAACAGCGCAGGACGTCGGGCTCTACGGTCGTCATCAGATAGTCAGTGTTAACGGGGCCCTGTGACTTTCGAGGCATATGGAGCGGGGCCGACTGCGTTAATATTATCCTATTATCGGATTTGCGCAGCACCCAGGGCCTGTTAGCACTACGGGCCCACGTACGGTTAACAGGCCCTAAATGGAATTCCTCGAGATCAGGCACAGGCCGGTGGAACTCCTGCGGTATGCAGGCCTGTTCGCGTGGTTGTGCGCATCGATACCGCTGTTCCTGATGCGGTACTGGTACTCCGAGCCGCTGGCCACGCCGCAGTATGTCGCCTGGTGGGTGCTGCACCTTGTGTTCGGCCTGACGTACTGGAACCAGGTCCGGACCCTGCCGATCCGGTCGAGCCTCTCGCAACGTCTGCTCACCGTGCTGGTGCTCACGGTTTGCGCGCTGGGCGTTAGCCTGATGGCCGAGACGTCGCTGGGCGGCATCCTGCTGCTGATCGTCGCCGGCCTGCTCCCCTGGATGCTTCCTTTGGCCACCGGCATGACCTGGCTGATCGCCCAGAACGTTCTGCTGGTCGCGGTGATCAGCCGGATTCCCGACATTACCTTCACCGACGCGGCGCTCGCCGGTGGCCTGTTCCTGGGTATCTCGCTTTTCGCCTTCATGAGCGGTATGGTCGCGTTGCGGCAGCATGCAGCACGTGACGAACTGCGCAAGGTCAATTCCGAACTGCGGGCCACGCAGGCCCTGCTGGCGGATAACACGCGGATCGCTGAACGCGTTCGAATCGCCCGCGAACTGCACGACCTGGTCGGCCATCACCTGACCGCGCTGACCCTGAACCTCGAGGTGGCCACCCACCTGGTGGAGGGCAAGGCGCTCGAGCACGTGCAGCAGGCGCATTCGCTGGCCAAACTCCTGCTGGCGGACGTCCGCGAAGTGGTCAGTGATATGCGGGTGGACGACAAGGTCGATCTGGCCGCGGCGCTCAGAACCCTGGTCAGCGGCGTGCCGGAGCCGCGGATTCACCTGGAGCTGCCCGATGAGCTGGCCATGACCGATCCTCAGAGCGCCCAGGTTCTGCTGCGATGCGCGCAGGAGATGATCACGAACAGCGTTCGGCACGCTCAGGCGAGCAATCTCTGGATCAGCCTGGCGCACGAGGAGGACGGCGTGGCCCTGAAGGCCCGCGACGATGGCCGCGGTGTCGATGAACTCGCGGTGGGAAACGGGCTGAACGGCATGGCCGAACGGCTGAGACAACTGGGTGGTGAACTCAAGATTGAAACCGGGCAGGGCGCCGGATTCTCGCTTTATGCCTGGCTTCCCGTGGAGGGAATAGCATGATCGATGTAATGCTGGTCGACGACCAGAACCTGGTCCGCAAGGGCGTTCGCAGCCTGCTCGAGCTGTCCGAGGAGATCCGCGTGGTGGCGGAAGCCGCCGATGGGGCGGAGGCCCTGAAGATGATTCCGGAGGTGGAACCTGACGTGGTGCTGCTGGACATGCGCATGCCCGGGCTTTCCGGGCTGGATGTGCTGCGACAGCTGGCGGCCGAGGATCGCCTGCCTCCGACGATCATCCTGACGACCTTCGACGACGACGAACTGGTGCTGGCGGGAATCAAGGCCGGCGCCCGCGGCTACCTGTTGAAGGACGTGTCGCTGTCCGAACTGGTGAGCGCGATCAAGACGGTCGCGGAAGGTGGTTCGATTGTCAAGCCGGCGGTGACGCAGCGGCTGCTGAAGGGCCTGGAGAACCTGCACAACGCCTTTTCCAGCCTGGACCAGCCCGATCCCCTGACGGAGCGCGAGACGGAAATTCTGCGCCTGATGGCCGGGGGGTACAGCAACAAGGAGATCGCCAATTCGCTGGGCGTGGCGGAGGGCACGGTGAAAAACCACGTGTCCAACATCCTGTCCAAGATGGGGGTTCGGGACCGGACCCGGGCGGTGCTCAAGGCCTTTGAGTTGGGACAGATCTAGAATAGCCCGCATAGGGCGCCAGTTTCCCGGCCCTGGCTGGTCCAGGCGCCACTGGACTTGAGCTTCCTTCAGCACGTAGCGCTGCTACGCGCCTCAGTCCAGCCCTGCGCCCACCAGCACCTGCCCTGCGCCATCATCCGTGAAACCGACGCCCTATGCGGGCTGGGCCCACATAGGGCGCCAGTTTCCCGCCCCTGGCTGGTGCGGGCACCACTGGACTTGAGCTTC
>JASFKQ010000205.1:0-6776 GCA_050118555.1 Lysobacterales bacterium | reverse complement strand
CCTCGAAGCGCACGAGGGCCGGAGCCGCTTTGCAGTCGCCTCGCGCTAGGGCGTAAACAAACGTGTCGTCCTTGGTGCCGAATTGCTCCTGCATTGTCCCCCCGGACTCCATCAACAGCTGCCTTTTCAGTTTCTCCGCCGCCAGGTTGGCCCGTACCTGCCGCCAGCTTCTCGACCGCAGCAGTGGCAGCCTTTCCCAGAGTTGGTGAAACATCACCTGAAGGCACTTGTCCAGCACGACCACGGGCAGAAACGCTCTGCGGTAGACCTTCCTCTTCTCGTCGTCCTCCGGATTCCGGGTCTGGAAGATCCAGGCGGCCGGACTGTTGATGAGGCGCGAAGTCAGGTAGTCACGCGGCCGGCCGAACTGGTAGCGCGGCACGACGGCCACCCCACGCCGCAGCGAAAGCACCGTTTGGGAAGCAAGTCGGGCGCTTTCCGCCACGATGTCGGCGCCGGATTCCCCCGCCCCGACGATCAACACGCGCTTGCCGCTGACCTGCTCGCCCCCGCGGAACCGGGAACTGTGCAGAACCGTCCCGGCAAACTCGCCGAGGCCCGGAAGGTCCGGCAGGTATGGGTGCTGGTGCACACCGGAACAAACGGCCACCGCATCGAAATGACCGGTGTTAGAGCCGGCGGTGCTCGATGTGCTCACCATCCAACCGCCGGACGGATCCCGAACTACCGAATCGACCGTTTCACCGAAGCGCAGGGCTTCCTCAACACCGAAAGCACGGGCATACTCGATCAGGTAGTCGACGTAATCCCCAACGGCCATGTGGTCTCTGCGGTCGGGCGAAACCGGATAGTCGGAAAATGCCGTAAGGGTTCCGGAGGAAGTTAGACGACAGGTTGGCCAGACGGCGCCCGATGCCTCATCGTGCCGAAACACGCCGCCGGGACCAGCGGACCTTTCGAAACACACCGGCTGGTGGCCCTGTTCGCGGAGTTCCTTGGCGGTCACAAGGCCCGAGGGCCCGGCACCGATGATGGCGATTCGTTTTGGCTTCAAGAATGACCCGGTATCGGCGTGTCGAGTTGCCAGGATTGTGCAGCCAATGTAACCATGCCGAATTGGAAAAGCAAAGGACTACTGCCACACGGACCGGCTCGGACATGACCGAACGCATCGGATCTCCACAGACCAAACCTCGCCTTTCGGTCGTCATCCCGACATACAACCGGGCGGCAAGACTGCAGTCCTGCCTCGAGGCGCTGGACCGTGGCTTTCCTGCGGATGCCGAGGTCATCGTTGTCAATGATGGCGGGGACCGCGATTCGTTCCCCGATTTGTCACCGTTCAAGGAAACGCTGCATCTGAGCGTCATTCACGTCAGCCACGGCGGCGCGGCCTGCGCCCGGAATATCGGCTTGCGCAACGCTGCCGGGGAAGTTGTCGCTTTTACGGATGACGATTGTCTGCCGCTTCCGAACTGGCTAGAGCGGCTCGCCGCTGCCGTTCGCCTGGATCCGCCGGAAGCTGCCGGTGGCAGAACCCTGAATGGACTTCCCGGCAATCCCTACGCGACAGCCGCCCAGCTGATCCTGGACATGGGCGAGCGTGACCAGCGCCGCAGGAGTTACGGGGCTGCCTTTTACCCTTCGAACAACATCGCGTTCCCAACCGCCGCCCTACGGACAATCGGGGGCTTCGACGAGAGCTTCCGGGCCTCAGAAGACCGCGAACTTTGCCGGCGCTGGCAAAGGACCGGTTTTGGACTCGTCAAGGCTCCCGATGCGGTGATTTCGCACGCGCCGGACATGAGCCTGCGCAAATTCTGGCGCAAGTATGTCTCATATGGCTTCGGGGCGGCGCGGTTTCATGGCTCTTCGGACAATGGATTGCGCCGCGAAAGTGCTGCGTTCCACCGGCGGATTCCCGCACTGGCCTGGGCGGAAATGGCGGAACAACGCATCGAGCAAAGAGCTACGGTATCCGCGTCACTGTTGCTCTGGGAATTCGCAAACCTGACGGGGTACCTTCAGGGCAAGTGGAGTGGCCGGAGGTGAGCGAGCGACTTGGCGCTGGTGAGGCCGGCATGGCGGAAGATTCCGTGCGCGTGCGCGTGAGCGTGGTGCTGCCGACTCGAAACCGCTTCAACCAGCTACGGCGCGCGTTGGCTTCACTCGAACAGCAGACCTACCGCCATTTCGAAACCTGGGTCGTCGACGATGCCAGCGCCGATGAAACGGCCGATCTGCTCCGCACCGAAAATTTGCGGCGCTGCTTTCCGGGTCTTTCCCGTCTCTTCGTTCTGACCAACGATCAACCGTGCGGCGCCGCGGCCAGCCGCAACCGAGCCCTGCGCAAGGCCCGCGGCGAGTACATCGCTTTCCTCGACGACGACGACGCCTGGTTGCCGGAGTACCTCGAATGGCAGGTCGCCTGCCTGGACGCCCGACCCGAGGCGGTCAGCTCGTGCGCCAACTGCGAGCGGGTCGAAGGCGACGGAGGCGTACGGGTGCCCGATGTTGAACCGTTGCTAGACTACCCAAGCCAGCTCGTCCATCTGTTGACCGAGGCCTTCGTGCACAGCATGTCGGTGTTCGTCTGTCGCCGCACCGCAGTCGAATCCGTCGGCTTGATGAATGAGAAGCTCTCCATCGTTCACGACTTGGAATGGTATGCCCGCCTCATGCTGAACGGCGGCAGTATCGTGACGGCGGACGGGCCACCGCTCGTCCGAAGGTCAGGACCTGGCGGGCTGGTCACAGCCCACCGCGACTGGTACCTCGAGGAACGCCACGTAATCGATAGCGTCTCCTGCATGGATCGCACGGTTGCAGGGGAACAACGGAAGATCCTGGCCTACCGCTCGCTTTTTTTTGCCCGCACCGCGCTTCGGCGCGGCGACTACGCATTCGCGGCGAGGCGGGCGATCGAGAGCCTGTTGCGTGCGCCGGCCCGGACGCTGAAAATTGCGATACGGCGCATCCTGCGAAATCGCAGGCTCGCCAGGGCGGCGGCCGGGAGCCAACTGGAGGACAATGCGGGTCATGACTGAAGATTTCACAGAAACGATGGCGCTTGCGCGGTGCGAGGAGAGACCGCCGGCGACGGTTTACCGTCCCACGAAGGCCCGCAAGATTACGCGCCGCGGTATCCTGTGGCTCGGCCAGACCTGCAATCTGCGTTGCCATTTCTGCTATTTCCTGGATCGGATCGAGAACGCCGAACATCCCGAACACGCTTTCATGGGCCTGGACAAGGCAAAGGCTATCTGCCGGACTCTGGTCGATTTCTATGGCAACAATTCGATCGATATCCAGGGTGGTGAACCCACCTTGTACCCGCCGATTTACGACCTCGTGGAGTACTGCGCCTCGATTGGCCTGTCACCCACACTGATCACCAACGCCATAGCGCTCTCCAAACACGAAAACGTGCTTCGTTTCCGGGACCGGGGCATTCGCGACTTCCTGATCAGCGTGCAGGGGCTCGGCAGCGTTTACGACCGCATCGTCAACCGCAACGGCGCGCACCGCTGGCAGATGAAGGCGCTCGGCAACCTGCAGCGCGCAGCCGTTCCGTTCCGTTTCAACACCGTGGTATCGAAAGCTGCGCTGCCTCAACTGATGGATATTTCGCGGCTGGCGGTGGACTCGGGCGCCGGCGTCGTGAACTTCCTGGGTTTCAATCCGTTCAACGATCAGACCACCGGCAAGCGCAGCACCGAGAACGTCCCGCAATATGACGAGATCCGGGAACCACTGGTGGCGGCGGTCGAATACCTCGTCGAACAGAAGGTGGAAGTGAACGTGCGTTACCTGCCGCTGTGCCTGATGCCCGACCATCTGCGTGACACCGCCTACGGGTTCAGGCAGCTCCCTTATGACCTGCACGAGAATGACTACGCCAGCTGGTCCTGGACCGACCTGCCGGCGCAGCGCACCGGCACCGCTGAACTGACGCCGCCTTTCGGTCTGGGCAAGCGCCTGGAACTCGGCGCGATTCGTACGCCTTTGAGAAAACTGGACCGCAGATTTCCGTCCGTCGGCCGGCAACTTCACCGGGTCAAGCAAGGGCTGGAGCGGCGCTGGGCGCGCAGTCCCGCCGGCGGCGTGGGCAGCCAGGCTCTGGAACGCCTTTACCTCGAGGATGGAGAAACGCGCGCCAGGGAATACACAGGCTACCGGCACGTCGAAGCCTGCCAGGAGTGCAGCCTGCGCCGAATCTGTGACGGCGTCTACGGCGACTACGCCGACCTGTTCGGCGTGGAAGGTTTGCGCTCTGTAAAACTGGAAGTGGACGTGCGCGACCCACAGCATTACACGCACAGGCAGTTCAAGGTCATACACCCGCTGGACCGACAGTGGCTGGAAGAGGATGACGGAATCGTCGCAGATGCCGTGCTGCAAAGCGCGGCGGGAGGCGTACAGGCGTGAGCCGGTGGCCGAATTTCCTCGTGATCGGCGCCGCCAAGTCCGGCACGACGTCCCTGTACCACTACCTGAAACAGCATCCACAGATTTACATGAGTCCGGTAAAGGAGCCGAAGTATTTCGCCCTGGAGGGTCACCCGCTAGATTTCACGGGCCCGGGCGACGATCGAATCCGGCCACAGACCACGACCACCGAAAATGCCTATCTCGCCCTGTTCGAGGAGGCCGGCGACCAGCCTGCCGTAGGCGAAGCGTCAACTCTGTACCTCGGTGACATCGAGGGCACCGCGCAGCGCGTGGCGAAAAGGATACCGGACGCCCGCCTGATCGCCATTTTCAGGCATCCCGCAGATCGGGGCTTCTCTGCGTACATGCATCTCAGACGTGATGGCTTCGAAACACTGGAATCATTCCGGGAAGCACTCGACGCTGAGCCCGAGCGCATCCGGCAGGGCTACTACTACCATTGGCGCCTGCGGACCAGGGGCTACTACGCCCGCTATTTGCAGGACTGGTACGACGCGTTTCCGCGCGAACAGATCAAGACCTTCCTTTACGAGGACCTGGCTGAGTCGCCGCTGGGGCTGATGGCTGAACTGTTCCGCTTTCTCGGCGTCGACGATACGTTCCAGCCGGACGTTTCGGCACGCCACAATCGCTCCGGCCTTCCCCGCAACCAGCAGATGCAGAATTTCCTTACCAAGCAGCACCCCCTCAAGGAATGGTTCAAGCGCTTCGTGCCCGAGCGCCTCGGCCATCGTCTGATCTCGCTGGTGCAGCCCGGGCTGATTTCGACCCCCGGCATTCCACCCGACATCCGGAGGCAACTGACCGCGGACTACCGCGAGGACATACTTCGGTTGCAGGACATGATCCGGCGAGACCTATCCCACTGGCTGGCATAGCTCGTGGGGAGACTCGGGGAAGGCTGGGATTACGTTCGCAACGCGCGGTTTGTCCGCAACGCGACCGAGTACGCGACCCTGTTGCCGGACTGTTTCCGGTCCGCGCCGGCCGGTGAGAGCGCGCAATGCTTTGCAGCCGTCCACACCACCCTGATGTTCGTCGGCGTGGGTCGCAGCGGCACTACCCTGCTTGGCGCCCTGCTGGACGCCCATCCGGACATCGTCGTGGCCAACGAGCAGTGCCTGCTCAAGTATCTCACCCCTATTCGCTGGTCGCGTGAGCGTATCTTCCGACTACTGCTGAGCAATTCCTCGGCAAAGGCCGAAGCCGGCCGCCCCGGCGGCGGTGGATACACCTATGCGGTACCCGGCCAATGGCAGGGGCGATATCGACGCATCCTGGTGATCGGCGACAAGTCGCGCAGCGCGCAATCGGTGGAATGGCTCTATTCGAGACCAGGCTTGCTGCAGACACTCGGCAAGACCACCGACACCCGGATTCGGCTTATCCACGTGATACGCAATCCCTGGGATACCATCGCCCGCCGTTCACTGCGGCGCGGCGTCTCGCTGGAGCGGATCAGCCACCAGTACTTCGCTCTTGTGAACAAATTGCAGGCGCTCCTGGCGCGACTCGGGGAGGATACGCCGGTAGACGCGCAGTGCATCCCCGTTCATCTCGACGAGTTTGTGGCAAATCCCTCGGCGGAACTCGAACGCGTCTGCAGACAGCTGGGTGTCACGACGGAACCGGACTATCTCGCTGCATGCGCGGGAATCGTGAAGCAGCCCAGCGAGCCGAGAAAATCCGTCGAATGGTCCGCCGCGCTTCGCTCGGACATCGAAAAGCGTGTGGCCGGAATCCCCTGCCTGGAGCGCTATACGTTTTGAAACTGATCCCGGCCTTCTCGCGGCTGAATTCTGCCGCCCAATTCGTGTCGAACTTCTGAACCTACTCGCTACAGGAGATAGCATGTCGCTGACCATGTTCGAACTCGGTCCCGCCGCTCTCGAGGTCATCGTCGCGGGCAGGCTGGGGACGGCCGACTACGAAACCTTCATTCCAGAGGTCGAGAGGCGGATTCGGGACCACGGCAAGGTGGGCCTGCTGTTGAACGTTTCAGGCTTCCGCGGTTGGTCCCCCGGCGCGCTTTGGGAGGACCTCAAATTCGAAATGAAGCATTACCGTGATGTCTCCCGCCTGGCCCTGGTGGCGGACAACCCCAACAAGCAATGGCTGGCTGCCATGGCGAAGCCGTTCACTGCGGCGGAGGTGAAGTTTTTTCCCATCGTCGCGCACGAAACGGCGCGGGAGTGGGTTCTCAACTGAGAACAAGGACATGGGCGCACGCGCTGTCGTGGGTGAAACAACGGCAATCAGGGTGGGAGAAATGGAGCCCGGCCCGGGCAATTGCTTTTCGCCCAATGATCGGGAACGAGGTTCGCTCCTGCGGGTATCGTGGCGGAACCCCCTGTGGGAGATTC
>JASFKQ010000204.1:0-6780 GCA_050118555.1 Lysobacterales bacterium | reverse complement strand
CGTTCAAAATTAGCACTTCGCGTGAAGTGAGCCGCTGACCTCAATCAGGGGCGCGGCAGGAAACGGGAGTGGCGTGACGTCGTTGCCCCTGGCGGTTTCAAAGCCGCTGTTTGGCCAGTCAGGGGCCGGGCCACACGATCACGTTAAAGCCGGATCCGTCATTCATTCGATGTAGCGTTCCCGGACTTTGTCGTCTATGTTTTAAATGAGCGGGTGTTCCCGCGTTCCCAAATCGGGCCGTACTCGGCCTTTTCCTGAATACTCAGTTTCGAAAAGCCGAGTACTTCCCGGCTTCAAACCAAAATCCAGAAGGAGAGATTATGCGACGTATCCAAGTACTGATGACATTACTGTTGATGACTTTTGCCGCGAGCAGTCAGGCGGCATTGAGCGCTTTTGCACAACTGCAAGTCAACGGCGATGTGCTGGACGGCGACGTTACGATGCCATCTATCGGTGGCGTTGATGTAAGTACCGGTTACATCGAGATTTTTGAAATTGACCAGAGTCTGATGACAAAAGCCAAGTCCGGTCCCATCGTATTGCAGAAGAGGGTCGATCAGACGACTCCGGCGATCCTGGCGGCCATCATGGAAGAAGCTCCCGTTGATGGGAGCATATTAATCTTTGAGAACGATCTGGATTCGGGAGCAACCCGGCATCGTTTCACCATTTCCTTCATGGGCGCACACATAGTCGCATCGGATACCCAGCTACCCGATACGTTTGATACTGAGGAGGCCAACAGGCCGGTTGTCGAATATGTTCGGATGGAATTGACGGGTTATACCTTCTCCGATGAAGTGAATGAAACCGAATATACGGTCAGGTTCTAGTTGAAAAGATAAAAACATGACATCAGAAAGCCCCGCTCACTGCGGGGCTTTTCATTTTCAAAGAATCGTGTTCGCGCATCCCGATATGTCCACCGACATGGATGCCAGTCACGCTTGCAACAGCTTCAGGTCATGGCTTCCTGGCGATGACGAACGCAGCCGCGTTTTTCTTTGGCACCCACTGTTGATCAACCACGAATCCTGCGTCGATCAGGCTCTGCAGCAGTTGGGCCAGGGTGAAGACCCTGACGAGCGGAATGAGTCCGATAAAGTGACCCACCCGGGCGATGACCCTGAAATACCAGGACATGTCGCCGACGCAGGCGGTGCTGGTGACAAATACACCACCGGGTTTCAGTCCTCGCCAGGCTGCTGTGACGGCCGCCTGCGGATCTTCGAGCAGGTGCAGCAGGTTGAGCGCCAGGATGATGTCGTAGGACGATTCCCGAATTTCCAGACCCTCGCAGGCCTGGACCTCGACCGATACATTGTCACTCTGCCCGGCCTCAGCCTTGCCCCGGGCAATCTCGATCATCGCAGGTGAGATGTCGGTCGCCAGAACATGTTTGACATACGGTGCGTGCGCCAGCGCGGTGGACCCTGTCCCGCAGCCTATTTCGAGCACTTCCGAATCGTTCTGAAAGTAGCTGCGGGTCATTTCCAGCTTTTTGTTGTAGCTCTCCTGGTCGGCAACGGGCCTCTGCGCGTATTTCTCTGCGCGTTTGTCCCAGAATCCAGCTTTATCACTCATAAGGGCACTGTATGGGGCGAGGTTGGGGACTGTCCAGCAAATGGTGCATGGATTTCGGGTGGGGTTGGGGAGCCGTACCTGTGGTCCGCCTAGCAGGTACCACAGGATTCCACGCTCATGCCGCCCCCTTTGCTCCGCGCTGGGCCGAGTTAACACGGTCGGTACACACTGGCGTAAAAAGTGGAAAGACTTATGAGGTTGACGATAAGCTTTGTTAAGAACGTACTCATGACCAAACCCTCCTGGTCGAACCGCAAGAAGACGGAGATTGCAGGGTTGCCCAAAGTGGGCAATCCCGGGAGGGCTTGTTTGTCAGAACGAGAAAGCCCGACGCGCGGAGCCAGGGCTGGGTGCAAGGGGAGCACCGTTAGCGTTCGGATTCAGCTTTCGCCCCGTTGCGGAGCAAGACGTCAGGAAAACCGCATGCTTCCAATCATGTCGTTTTTCCTAAGGTGTTTGTCGCGCAATTGATACCTCCTTGGAAATTGGCTGTGCGATTCTGATCTTGCGGTAACAGTCGCTATGTCGTCGCCAGATTGTTCCTATAACTCACACAATCGGCGACCAACAACCAAGTCATCTGGCGATCTGTCGGCGGTTGGGTTTGAGTTCAATTCTGAACATCAAGCCGACGGGTTGAGGAGGTGAATTGTGAAATTCAATATCATATTTGCTCTTGGTGCGATCCTATTTCTCTCAATGCTCAGCGAAGTGCTTCGCGCTCAAGGCCAGCCTGGCTCGATCGTTTTGTACGAAGGAAATGGGTGTACGCAAGACATTGTCTGCATCTTTTCCAGCGACACACTGCAGCGGTGGAATCTCCAGAGGGATACAGACTGCTCGAACGACGAAGCGCGATCCATGCTTCTTCGGAGTGGAATGTCATCGAATGTGCAAATCGTGCTGGCAGACGATCCGAAGGGCCGGTCAACCGATGACTTTGCCAGAGTAACGACGCTGCATACTCTCAGTAATGATGTTTGTGTATCGTCATTCCACAACAGCAGCACGATTAACGGTGCAGTTCGCGTCGATGCCACCTACATGAACGGTCTTGATGGAAAGGTTTCGTACATCGGTATTTACCCCTAATCGCAGGACGATGGTTTAACGGTAGAGGATCCCCGATGCGCGGATCCCAAGGCTGACGGCCGTCAGCCTCTATCCTGCCAGAACCTGGGGGCGGCGTACGCGGGAAATCGCCTGGCAGCCCCCCTGTGTGGCCCTGTGGGCGCGTTTCTCTGCTCTGCCATAGGCGAGAACCGGGAGGAGTGTTTGCGGATCGTCCTGGAACTTACCGCAAAGTTACCTAAGCCCGAATTGAGCCACAAAAAAAGCCGCCAATCGGCAGCCTCCTTTTCTCGTTAATTCTCTCACAATCAACGACTTATGTGGTGGCGTCCCCTAGGGGATGGTCGAAAACCATCCCTGGTTTTCGCCCTGCGGGCGCACTCGCGTTGCTCGCGCGACTAAATTCGTTCCGGACGAATTTTTCGAACCCCTGAATCGAACGTTGTTCGATAGCGCTTCTCACCCCGTCGGAACGACAGACAAATAAAAAACCCGCCCTGATGGCGGGTTTTCCATTTGTTTGGCGTCCCCTAGGGGATTCGAACCCCTGTTGCCGCCGTGAAAGGGCGGTGTCCTAGGCCTCTAGACGAAGGGGACAGTGGTGGAGCCAGGCGGGATCGAACCGCCGACCTCTACAATGCCATTGTAGCGCTCTCCCAGCTGAGCTATGGCCCCGAAAAGCCGCAGCATAGTACTGATTTGGCTCTTCTGTGTCAATTCGAAACGGGGGTGAATTCGGCTTTTTCAGCCCGTTCGTTCGTTTCCTGGATCGGGGTGGATGCGGCGCGCATGGTGGCGACGCTGTGGCCCTGCTTCAGCAGGTAGTCCAGCCAGCGGTCCAGGGCGCGGTTTCGTTGCCAGGCGCGCTGCAGGAGCTGCCTGGGCGGATAGGACGGATGCGCGGTGCGGCGGCAGCCTTGCCAGGTAGTGAACGAGGTCACTTCTGCCATGTGCGCGTCGTGGTAAAACCGGACATGGGCATCAGGCGCGTAGGTGGGTTCCTCGGCCTTTTCGAACTCGTAGGTCAGGCGCAGGAAGGTGGTGTACGGGTGCCGTTCCAGAATTTCCATGCGCAACGGCGGGGAGCCGGACACTCGGGAAATCAGCGAATCGTGCCAGGCGAACTCGTCGGGGATCAGCAACTGCAGCTGGCGGAAGATTTCCTCCTGCACGTCCTGCAGTTGCTTGAGCGCCGGCACTTTCGCCAGGCCATTGGGCTGTTGGAATGAAACCATGTGCGGAGAATATCACAGGCGGATTCAGAACATCTCGCGTTGCATGCCGAGCAGTTCGAGGATGCGGCTGGCGATTTCCTCGATCGAGCTGTGGGTGGTGTGGATGGCCGTAATGCCTTCGGACCGCAGCAGGGTCTCGGCGGCGTCGACTTCCCAGTGGCACTGCCTGAGCGAGGCGTAGCGGCTGCCGGGACGGCGGGTTTCGCGAATCCGCGCCAGGTGGTCGGCGTCAATCATCAGGCCGACTGTCTTGCCCTTGTGCGGGCGCAGTTGTGCCGGCAGCCGCAGGTTTTCGAGGTCGTTCTGCGTGAGTGGGTAGTTGGCGGCCTTGACGCCGAAATGCAGGGCCATGTACAGGCAGGTGGGCGTCTTGCCGGTGCGCGAGATGCCGACCAGGATCAGATCGGCGTTGTCATAGCTCAGGCTGACGCCGTCATCGTGTGACAGCGCGTAGTTGGTCGCCTCGATGCGGTCTTCGTAGCGCTCGGTGTCGGCCATGCCATGGGCGCGCCCAACGCTGGCCTGGCGGTGCGTGCCGAGCGCCGATTCCAGGGTGTCGAGGAAATCTGCGAACAGGTCCAGGACGATCGCATTGCTGGCGTGAAAGACCGCGCGCGTTGCATCCTCGATGATCGACAGAAACACAATCGGCGGCGCCCCGTCCTCGGCGCCGGCGCGGTTGATTCGGGCGACGGCCAACGCTGCCTTGTTGGCATCGACGACAAAGGGTATGCGCATCTGGCGGAAAGCGACCTCCGGGAACTGGGTCAACAGGCTGTGGCCGACCGTCTCGGTCGTGATCGCGGTGCCGTCGGAAATGAAGAACACTGTACGGGTCATGGCGGAGCCTTGGTATCATGGTGCCGGCAAGCCCTCTGGGCGCAAGCGCGCCGGCGAGCGAATTTTCGAATCAAGCGGGAGTTTCCACAGTGAGCCACTATATCGCATGGCTGCATGAACTGGGCATGCAGGACCTCGAGCAAGTGGGCGGCAAGAATGCGTCGCTGGGCGAGATGATCAGCCAGCTGTCGGACCTCGGGGTATCCGTGCCCGGCGGCTTCGCCACCACCGCGGAAGCGTTCAGGGAGTTCGTCGGGCAATCCGGGCTGGCGGACCGCATCAATGCCCGTCTCGAATCGCTGGACACGGGTGATGTCCACGCCCTGGCCGAAGCGGGCACCGAAATCCGCCGCTGGGTCAGCGAGACGCCCTTCCCCGCCGCGATCGAGGCCGCCATCGACGAGGCCTGGGAACGCCTGTGCGACATGGCCGGCACGCGCCCCTCGGTGGCCGTGCGGTCCTCGGCGACCGCGGAGGATCTGCCGGACGCCTCGTTCGCCGGACAGCAGGAAACCTACCTGAACGTCCGCGGCGTGGCCGAGGTGAAGGCCAAAATCCAGGACGTGTTCGCCAGCCTGTACAACGACCGTGCTATTTCCTACCGGGTGCACAAGGGCTTCAGCCACGCCGACGTCGTGTTATCCGCAGGCGTGCAGGTGATGGCCCGCTCCGACCTCGGCGCCAGCGGCGTGATGTTCACGCTGGACACGGAATCCGGTTTCCGCGACGCGGTCTTCATCACCGCCTCCTATGGGCTCGGCGAAACGGTCGTGCAGGGCGCGGTGAACCCCGATGAATTCTACCTGTACAAACCCGCCCTCGAGTCCGGTCACGATCCGGTGCTACGGCGTAACCGCGGCTCCAAGGCGATCGAGATGGTCTATAGCCCGCGCGCGGGCGGCGGCGTGGAGACCCGTGACGTCGAAGAGGCACGGCGGCTGGCCTTCAGTATCACCGACCAGCAGGCGATCGAACTGGCCCGGCAGGCGCTGGTGATCGAGCGGCATTACGGCAAGCCCATGGATATCGAGTGGGCGCTGGACGGGGACTCCGGCCGGCTGTATATCGTGCAGGCGCGGCCGGAGACGGTGAAGAGCCGCACCGGCAGCGTGATCGAGCGGTTCCGCCTGAAAGGCGAGGGCCCGGTTCTCTGCGAGGGCCGCAGCATCGGCCAGCGCATCGGCAGCGGTAGGGCGCGCGTGATCCAGTCCATCGAGCAGATGGACCAGGTCGCCGCCGGCGACGTGCTGGTCACAGACATGACGGACCCGGACTGGGAGCCGATCATGAAGCGCGCTGCAGCCATCGTGACCAACCGGGGCGGCCGCACCTGCCACGCCGCCATCATCGCTCGCGAGCTCGCGATACCGGCCGTGGTCGGCTGCGGCGATGCCACCCGGCAGATTCCCGCGGGAACGGCGGTGACCGTTTCCTGCGCCGAGGGCGACACGGGCCTGGTCTACGAGGGCGAACTGGAATTCGAGGTGCTTTCGGACGCGATGGGCACCCTGCCCTCGTTGCCCGTGAAAATCATGATGAACGTCGGCAACCCCGACCGCGCATTCGATTTCTGCCAAATTCCGAACGCGGGTGTCGGCCTGGCCCGACTGGAGTTCATCATCAATCGGATGATCGGCGTGCACCCGAAAGCGCTGCTGGAATTCGACCAACTGGATGGCGAACTCCGCACGGAAGTCGCGCGCAAAATGGCGGGTTACGCCGACCCGGTGAGCTATTACGTGAATCGCCTGGCCGAGGGCGTCTCCACCATCGCGGCGGCTTTCGCCCCCTCGCCCGTTATCGTGCGGCTGTCGGACTTCAAGTCCAACGAGTACGCCAACCTGATTGGTGGCCGCAGATACGAGCCGGGCGAAGAGAACCCGATGCTCGGCTTCCGTGGCGCCTCCCGCTTCGTCTCAGAGGATTTTCGGGACTGCTTCGAACTCGAGTGCCGGGCGCTGCGGAAAGTCCGCGAAGACATGGGTCTGGAGAACGTCTGGGCCATGATCCCCTTCGTCCGCACGCCGGAGGAAGGGCGCCAGGTCAT
>JASFKQ010000203.1:0-6819 GCA_050118555.1 Lysobacterales bacterium | reverse complement strand
GGCTTTTACTGCGCCCCATGGAGATGGATTCGGCCTCCGATTCCACCTGGTCGATGCGCCGCTCGGCGCTCTCGAAGCGGAACAGCATTTCGTCCAGGCGATCGCTGTGAATGTGCTTGCGCGCGGAAAGCTGCGAAGTGGCTGTCTTGTGACGGATGGCGATGCTGCGCTGACGTGCCTTGGCGTCGTTGAGCTTGCTCTGCAACTGGGTGATGTCCGAGTTGAACTTTTCCAGTTGCCCGTCGAGATTGCCGAGTTCTTCATGCATGCGCGTGGCCTGGTCGGACATTGTCTGTTTCTCGGCCAGGGCTGCGCGGGCCAGGTCTTCGCGCTCACGCCGTACTGCGAGTTCTGCTCGGCGCGCCCACTCGTCCTTTTCGCGCTCCAGGTGGTCGACATGCCGCTTGAGCTCCTTGCGGTCGGCGATGCATTTGGCCGCCGCCGAACGGATCTCGACCAGGGTGTCTTCCATTTCCTGGATCATCAGGCGGATGATCTTTTCCGGATCCTCCGCTTTTTCCAGCACCGCGTTGATGTTGGCGTTTACGATATCGCTGAAGCGGGAAAAAATGCCCATTGCGTCCTACTCCTGATTGATGGTTCTCTGGTATCTGTAATGCAGGGTTCGTGCCAGGCGTAGCATCACTCCTAATTCACTGAATATACTGGATGTTTTTTGGGGCGCACAGAAGTCGGGCAGGGTGGCCCCGGCGTGCGTGGCAAATTCCACCAAAACATGGCGGAAACTCCCCCGGGAATTCGCGGTCTATGGCAGTGCCTTTCAGGAGCGATACGTGGGTGGCTGTGGAAATCGAGACCTGTTCGTGACACGCGGCGCTACGCTCCTGTAAAATGATTCACTTTTGACACGCCGGCAAGGTGCCGGACATTCCGAACGAGCAGGAGGAAGTACCTGATGCGATTTCTATTCGCGCTCACCGTCCTTGTCGCCCTGATGGCGGGCCCCGCCATGGCGCAGGATCTCAGCACCGACAAGGAGAAACTCAGCTATTCAGTAGGCTGGGACATTGGACAGGACATCCAGCGCCGGGGCGCTGACTTCGATGTCGAGACCGTAATCAACGCCATTCGCGACGTCAATTCAGGGAAGGACCCGCAGGTTCCCCGGGAAGAGATGGTCGCCCTGTTGACCGAGCTGCAGAAGAAGGTGCGTCAGGAGCAAGCCGAGGCGTTCCAGAAGTTGGCCGAGGAAAACCAGAAGAAGTCCGAGGAGTTCCTGGCTGAGAACAAGAAGAAGTCAGGTATCGTGGAACTGCCCAGCGGCATCCAGTACCGGATAATCGACGAAGGCTCCGGCGCCCGTCCGACGATGGAAAGCACGGTGAAGGTCCACTACCGTGGTTCCAAGATCAACGGCCTGGAATTCGACAGTTCGTTCGCGCGCGGCGTGCCGGAAGAGTTCAAGGTGAACTCCGTGCTCAAAGGATGGCAGGAAGTCTTGCCGCTGATGAAAACCGGAGCCACCTGGCAGGTGTTCGTACCGCCTGAATTGGCTTTCGGGGCTCGGGGCAACCCCCCCGTGGGTCCGAACGAGGTCCTGATCTTCGATCTCAAGTTGGTTGAAATCGTCAACTGATCGAATACGAAACGGGGCCTCAAGGCCCCGTTTTTACGTGAGAGTTCCGTGTCCGAGGAAAATGACTGGCTCAGGCTCCTGAAAGAAGCAGTATCGCCGCTCGAGTCGGGCGTGCGCGAACTACGGGTGACGGGCTACCGTCCGCCCGATGTCCCGTCTTGCCGGCCCAGCAGGACCGCCGCCGTGCTGGTGCCTGTGCTCGATTTACCGGAGCCTGAGATCGTGCTGACCCGCCGGGCGGACCACTTGCCACAACATCCCGGACAGGTGAGCTTTCCCGGGGGGGCTGCGGAGGAAGACGACAACTCCGCCGTGGAGACAGCTTTGCGGGAAGCCTTTGAAGAGATTGGACTGCCCCCGGATGCCGCCAGGCCCATCGGCTTTCTCGATCGCATGGATACGATATCGGATTATCGCGTGTTGCCGGTGGTGGCGCTGGTCAAGTCGCAGCCGCCCGTGAAATGGGTTCTGGAGCGGGGCGAGGTTGCCGAGGTGTTCACGGTTCCCTTCTCGGTCGCGCTGGACGCCAGGCGCTATGTATCGTACGAGCTCGACCGCCAGGGCCCGGCCGCCCGGCGGGTCTGGTCCATGGACTGGAACGGCCAGCGGATCTGGGGCGCGACGGCGGCAATGCTGATGAACCTGATCGAACGGATGGAGAGAATTCGTGAGCGGCAAACTACTGCTGTCGGCGACAGAACTTGATGGCCTGCTGGCCGGGCAGAAGTGCCTGGCAGTGGATTGCCGCTTTGACTTCGGGGACCCGGCCAGGGGACGCCGGGACTGGCTCTCCGGGCACATCCCGGGAGCGCGTTACGCGAACCTGGACACCGACCTCTCTTCACCGATCCAGGCGCACAGCGGACGTCATCCTTTGCCGGATTCGGGGCGGTTTGCGGAGTACCTGGCCGCCATCGGCTGGACTCCCGGCATGCTGCTCGTGGCTTACGACGAAGGGCCCAACGCCGTCGCGTCCCGGCTTTGGTGGCTAATGCGTTACTTCGGCCAGCCTTCGGCCCTGCTGGATGGTGGCCTCGCCGCATGGACCAGCGCCGGGTTGCCGCTGGAGCAGGGCGAACCGGACTTCGAGCCGGCGGCTGTCGAGCGGCTGCAGCCCGACCGAGAAATGATTGTGACCTCGAGGATGGTGAGCGACAGCCTGGAGGATGGTTCCCTGTGCATCGTGGACGCGAGGGCCGGTCAGCGGTTTACAGGCGAAGTCGAAACCCTGGACACCAGGGCGGGTCATATCCCTGGATCCCTGAACCGTCCGTTCGCCGCCAACCTCAGGTTGAACGGACGCTTCAAGGACGCCGCGGAGTTGCGCGAAGACTTCGAAGATCTGCTGGAGGACCACGACCGTCGTCGCGTCGCCCATTCCTGTGGCTCCGGGGTGACCGCGTGCCACAACCTGTTTGCCATGGAGCTTGCCGGGCTGACCCCGGGCCGCCTCTATGCGGGCTCCTGGAGCGAATGGATCCAGGACCCGGACCGGCCAATCGCCACCGGGCGCTGAAACCGGCTGCCCGGCCGCCTCGCAGGCAACGCATTACTTCTTCAGTCGTTCCACCAGCTGCCTCAGCGTCGACTGGGTGCTTTCCTGGAACCACGCACGAACGAATTTCTCGACTCCGAACTGGCTGCTGTCATCGAAAATCGCATGCAGGTCCGCCCGGGCCATGGCGCGAGTCGCCAGCATGGCTTCGCGCGGCAGGGCCAGGTGCCTCTCGCACCATGCGAGACCACGTTCGACCACCGCAGAGGGGTCATCCGCCAATTCGTCCACCAGCCCGATCTCCAGGGCTGTTGCCGCCTCGATCATTTCCCCGGCCACCAACAGGCGTTCGGCCCGATGGCTGCCGATCAGCCGTACCAGCGCCATATGGGCCACCGGTGGCGCAACCAGCCCCACCTGTACCTCGTTCAAACCCGTCTTGAAAGAACCCCGGGGCATGATGCGGTAATCACCGAACAGAGCCATGACAATGCCCCCGGCCGGAGCGTGCCCGGTCATTGCGAACACGACGGGCACCGGCGACAAAGCGATCTTCTTCAATAACCCGATCAGGCTTTGCCAGTACCTGGAGAAGCGATCCCGGTCGAGACCGATCAGCTCCGGCACATCGAGCCCGGCGGAGAACATGCCGGGCAGACCGGATACGACGACGGCGTCAGCCTCGGAGGAGGCATGCTCCAGTGCATCGGCAAACGCCTCGACCAGGCTGCCGTTAATGGCGTTGGCCGGTGGTCGGTTTAGGCGGATCTCCCTGACTCTGCCGTGGTTGAAAATCTCGATCATGCCGGGTGTTTCCTGTTCAGATGGGGTTCAGCGGCGGAAGTCTAGACTGTGTACCACGGAAGCGCAAAAAAGGAGATGGAACCATGAGAGCAAGTTACACCACGCTGTTGGCCGGAGTCCTCGCCCTGGTGTTCTGCGGAACGGCGATTGCACATGATTCCGGGTACTATCAACCCTCCGCCGGCGGTCAATTGTCGGGCACAGTGGTCGTCTGGTCCGTTGGGCAGGGTTATTCCGGTTGGTCGGGATCCCTGAGTTATGGCCTGCCGCCCGGATACCGGCCCGGATACATCGCATGGGCTCCGCACCGCCATGTACAGGGGTGCCGCCATCCGGGTCATTTCGCACCCCCGAGGCACGGCTACGAGCGGGCGTACCGCAAGGGTTACCGCGACGGGCACCGGAACGGTCGCGGTCATTCCCACCACCATTGAGTACCCTGGCGGCCGGTCATTGGGATCGGCCGCCTTTGCTCAGCAGACATTATTCGTGCAAAATTAACATATACATGAAGTCGAATACGGTCAGAACCATGAAACGAACGATTGTGCTGGCAGCCGCGGTGGGCGTGTTGACCGCGGGTGCGCCGGTCCAGGCCCACGACACGCCGGGCATCGAGCACACTCACCCCTTCGAGAAAAGCGGGTACACCCAGCCGCGCCAGACGCATTCGGTCAACAACCAGGTGGGTGACATCACCATCATGACGCCGCCGACCAAGGGCGGCTACCAGTCCGCGCCGTCCGTGCGATTCGCGAGACCGGAGCCGATCACCCAGCCACCGCCGCTGACGCCCAACATGCAGCCGCATTCGATTAACGGCCTGCAGCCCAAAGTGATCAACGACCCCAGCCTGCAGTACGGCAAGAAGACCAATAAGGACTACGGCAAGCAATAACGCCGCCCTCGTCCTGGACGATCGCCCGACAAGCGGGCGATCCTGTTCTCCGGAAAATACAAAATGGCAACGGTAAAGAGCCTCCTGCGCGGCGATTCGCTGCCCGTGTCATGGAGCTATCCCTCCCATCTCCAATTCGGCATGGCCCGCGTGTTCCGCGGAAATATTCCGAAATTTCGCGAGGTGCTTTGACGCACCGCCATCACCAGGAATAGTGTGCCGTGTAGTTAATCACGGTTTCACCCTCGCTGGGAATCTGCACGTCAAAGCGGATTCGGTTGCTGTTCTCCTTCTCGTACTTTGCCGAGGTGTTTTCGATTTTCCAGTTCGCCGCCCGGTACAGGTTCTCGAGCACGGCCACGTTGACGGATTCATCCTTGTGGTTACGGAGCTTGATTTCGAAGGACTCCCACAGGTTCCGTGTGCGCGTGTCCACCCGGAAATCGGTCTGCTTGCGCTCGCCGACCACGTCGAATGCGTTGCCCATTTCGATCAGAACATCTTCGTTGCGCGGGGTATGGTCGATCACGTCTTCGCCGATGAATTCCAGGCTGTCGTCCGCGACGTCACGCTGCATCACGCGGATGCGGCCGGCGGGCATGGGAATGCCGAGGTGTTGCGCCTCTTCGTTGCGAAAGCGGAGGTAGACGTTGACGTCGCCTTTGGTGTACTGGCCGTATGTCTGATCCAGTTGCTGGTGGCCCCAATAGGGCATGGACAGGGTGGGTGCGAATACGAGTTCCTTGGCGCAGGAAATGCCTCGGGCATCGGGGAACAGCTGTAGCTGTCGGGTTGAGTTGTCAGGCAGGTCGGTGCGCCGGCCCAGTGTGTACAGGTGGTACTCGAAGAAGGCCTTCTCGGCAAACCCGGCATCCGCTTCCTCGGCCATCGCCATCTTGTAGACCACGTCCCTGCGCTGCGGCCGTTGTTCGGCGCGATGTACATCGCCGGCGATCAGTTTCAGGCGCGCATTGTCGTAACTCGCTCCGGACTGGTTGATGATGCTCACCCAGGCCGAGAGGTCCATTGAGCAGTCCTTCGACTCGTCGTAGATGATGTTGTAGTCGGTCCACCACGTCATGCCCTGGGTCTCGTAGGCGATACGGGTTTTCTGCTCCCCGCGGGCAGGGCTTTCCAGCAACCATTCCAGAGTCGGCCGCGTAATCAGGCCGCCGGGCAGTTGCGAGAAGCGGATATTGCTGTAGGAGCGAACGGCCTGCACGCTGCCGTCGTCGAGTTGCAGTGTCAGTCCGTCGGTTGCGCTCAGCAGCGTGCCTTCCAGCAGGTCCACTTCATCGCCGCGTGGCAGTTCGACCTGTATGCGTTGGCCGAGGTACTTCTGGATCAGCTTGGCCTGGCTCACCAGGTCGAACTGGAAACTCTGCTCCAGTACGCGCGTTTCCGGACGGTCGAGCGACGTGAAGGTGACCGTCGTTGGGTCGATGAGCGCAGCCACATCCGTGACCCGCAGTGTTTGCAGGCCACGATCCAGATCATAACGCCGGTCATGCCGAACAATGGCGTAGCCCGGGATTTGCCCCCCGAACTGGCGGCCCTGTACCGGCCTGTAAAGGTCAGGTGAAACGGCGCCGGGTTGAAGTTTGGAATAAATGGTGATCGAGTCGTCGCTCTCGGGGGCGGCGGCCGCGGCGGCGGTGCTGCAAAGCACCGACAATGCGACGGTCAGCCACCGGGCAGCTTCAGCGCGAGCGGGACGGTATGGTGATGCTTTCATCGTGCGCCTCCTTGTTGGCACGTTTCCGAAACGGGTCTGCTGGTGAATACGCGCCAGACCGCGTTTCGGGGTTAACAGCCTACGAACATTTTCGCAAAATCCTGGCCGGGACCAGAATTCCAGGTGCGGTTTTGCGCCCGATACAGGCCCCGGCCGGGCTGCCCCCTGGAAGCAGAGCGGGTAAGACGGGGCGACACGGCCTACCCCGGGGTGACGCCTGCGGAGGTCAGTGCAGCCCGTCCGCCCGATGGTTGATCCAGTACGGCACCACGAAGAAACTGAAAGCGCCT
>JASFKQ010000202.1:0-6843 GCA_050118555.1 Lysobacterales bacterium | reverse complement strand
CTATTTTGGGGCAATCGAAAATAATTGATGCACAGTTTTGGTGCGTTTAGCGGGCGAGCCAGAGCAACGCTAGTCCGAGCAGCAGGCGATAGATGACGAACGGCAACAGGCCGACCTTTTTGAGAAGGGCGAGAAAGGCGGCGATACACGCCCAGCCGGCGGCCGCGGCAAAGAGCAACGCCAACCCGAACTGCGTCCAGTCGATCGCCGCTTCGTGCTCCGCTACTTTCAGGGCTCCGTAGCTGCCGGCCGCGGCGACGATGGGGATCGCCAGCAGGAACGAGAAGCGGGCCGCCGCGTCCGGCGAGAAACCGAGGAAGCGACCCGCGGTGATCGTGATGCCGGAACGGGACGTGCCCGGAATCAGCGCCAGCGCCTGCGCGAAGCCTATCACCATGGCGCGCCGCAGGTTCATGCGCCCGACTTCCAGGTGTGAACGGCCGACCGCATCGGACACCCACAAAAGGATGCCGAATACGATCGTACTCCAGGCGATCACGTGCACGTCGCGCAGGTTGGCCTCCACCAGGTCATGCGCCAGGGCGCCGGCCAGCAGCGCGGGAATGCTCGCCAGGGCCAGGTAGAGGGCCATGGCCCGGTGCTCACGGTCGGCGGCGTTGCGGGGTGGGCGCAAACAGGCCCCGACCATCTCGATCAGTTCGTGCCGAAAGTACACCAGGACCGCAAACAGGGTCCCGAGGTGCGTCGCCACGTCGAAGACAAGACCCTGGTCGGGCCAGCCGAAAGCCTTGCTGCCGAGAATCAGGTGCGCAGAACTGGACACGGGCAGGAACTCCGTGAGGCCCTGGATGACGGCCAGCACGACGATCTGCAGAAGACTCATCCGAACCGCCCCCTCCGGCGGGGGTTCCCTGCTGTCACTGCGGCGATCCGGAGTAGCTGATCCTGTAGATCACGCCGGCCTGGTCATCAGAGACCAGCAGCGCGCCATCCGGCATCTGCATCACGTCATTGGGCCGCCCCCAGTTGTCCTGACCCTGCAGCCAACCGCCGGCAAACTCCTCGCTGCCCGTAACCCGGCCGTTCGGGTCCAGAGTGACCAGCAGCACGTTGTAACCGACTTTCTCCGAGCGGTTCCAGGAGCCATGCTGGGCAATAAAAATCTGACCGCGGTAGTTTTCCGGGAACATGTCGCCGGTATAGAAGGTCAGCCCGAGAGCGGCGACATGGGCGCCGAGCACCAGCGCCGGAGGCGTGTAGTCGCTGCACACCTTGCCCTTGCCGAATTCCGGGTCCGGCAGGTCACCCTGGTGGCAGTAGGGAAAGCCGAAGTGCAGTCCACTGACCGGCGCGTGGTTCAGCTCGTCTCCGGGCAGGTCGTCGCCCAGCATATCCCGCCCATTGTCCGTGAACCACAGTTCGCCCGTGACCGGATGGAATGCCAGGCCCACGCTGTTGCGCACACCCTCGGCAAACACGTCCATGCCTGTGCCATCGGCCCGAATCCGCCGGATTTGCGCAAAGCCGGGTTCGTCGCACACGTTACAAGGGGCGCCCACCGGCACGTAGAGCAAGCCGTCGGGGCCGAATCGCAGATACTTCCATCCGTGGTGCGTCTTGTCCGGGAACGCGTCGCTGACCAGCACCGGCTCCGGGGGACTGTCCAACCGGCTCTCTATGTCGTCGAATCGCAGGATGCGGTCCACGGCCCCCACGTACAGGGAGCCATCGCGATATGCGAGACCGGACGGCATCTCGAGTTCGTCGGCGATCACCTGGACCCGCTCCGCGCGGTGATCGCCGTCGCCGTCCACCACCGCATAGACACGGCCCGCTCGCCTCGAACCGACGAACAGCGTGCCGTTGTCGCCCAGCGCCATCTGGCGCGCATTTTCCACACCATCCGCGTAAATCGCGATTTCGAATCCGCGCGGGAGGCGCAGTTCATCCAGCCGAACCCCGCCGTCCGCGAACGCCGGAAGCGGGACCAGGCTGCAGCAAGCGACGAACGAGGCGAGAACGCTGATAACGATCCTGTTGAAGTACATTGGCAGAAAATCCAGGGATTTGAAGTGAACCAAAAGTTGCCACGGAGGCAACGCTTCGCAGTATCTCATAGAATGAACCGCTCGCGTCTAAGGAACCAACATATGATACGACTCACAGCGCTTCTCCTGTTGCTTCTCGCGGGGCCTCTGAATGCACGCACGACCGTCGATTACCTGCCGCAGGACGCCGACCCGGATCCGCAGATTCCGGCGCCCGAGTCAGTGCTCGGGTGGGACGTGGGCGACTGGCATGTCAGCCACGACAAGCTCGTCGCCTACATGCGGGCGCTGGCGAATGCCTCGCCGCGCGTGTCACTCAAGGTCATTGGATACACCTACGAGCAACGACCGCTACTGCAACTGGCCATCACCAGCGAAGCAAACCAGGGCAATCTCGACGCGCTTCGGGAAGCGCACCTCGCCGGGTCGGGCCCGCTGGTCGTCTGGATGGGCTACAGCGTTCACGGCGACGAGCCCAGCGGAAGCAACGCCAGCATGCTCGCGGCCTACTACCTGGCGGCGTCGCGCTCGCCATTCGTGCGCGAACTGCTCGACGGCACCGTCGTTCTGATCGACCCGAGCATCAACCCGGACGGCCTCAACCGCTTTGCGAGCTGGGCCAACAGCAACGCCGGCAAACAGGCCGTCACCGACCCGGCGACGCGTCAGCACCGGCAAGACTGGCCCGGAGGGCGGACGAACCATTACCTGTTCGACCTGAACCGCGACTGGCTGCCCCTGGTGCACCCCTCGTCCAGGGCGCGCGTTACCGAGTTCCACCGCTGGCGACCGCACGTGTTGACCGATCATCACGAGCAGGGCCGATTTCCGGGGTTCTTCTTCCAGCCGGGCGTGCCGTCGCGCCAGAATCCGTTAACGCCCCCTCAGAACCTGGAACTGACCCGCGCGCTGGCCACCTACCACGCCCAGGCCCTGGACGCGGCGGGCCAGCCCTACTTCACCGAGGATGCGTACGATGACTTCTATTACGGCAAGGGCTCCACTTACCCGGACATCAACGGTTCGATCGGAATACTGTTCGAGCAGCGAGCAATCCGGGGCCAGGCGCTCGAGACGAGCAACGGCATCGAGACCTTTCGCGGGGCGGTGGCCAACCAACTCGCCACCTCGCTCTCGACCTTGCACGGAGCGTGGGCCCTTCGTGATCGTCTCAAGGCGTACCAGGCCGGTTTCGACAAGACCATGCTCGAGCGCGCTGACGAACGTGGTATTCGCGCTTGGGTCATCGGCGACGGAGGCGATCCCGGCCGGGCACACGCACTGCTCGACGTCCTGAGCCTGCACGGCATCGAATACGACGCGCTGTCGGAAAACCTGCGGGTCCGCAAGCACGAGTTCGTCCCCGGCCATGCGTGGGTAATTCCCGCCCGTCAGAAACAATTCGGCCTGCTCGAAGCGATCATGGAGCAACGCACCGAGTTCGCCGACGACACGTTCTATGACGTTTCCGCCTGGACCCTGCCGCTGGCCTACGACCTGCCGTTCGCCACGGTCGACCGGATGCCCGACAGCGAAACGCCTATAGACAGCAGCAGCGGACTCCCACCCACTCGCGACGCAAAGGCCTGGGCCGTGCCGTGGAACCAGCTCGCGGCGCCGGCCTGGCTGCAGCGACTACTGGACGCCGGCGTCAAGGTCCGCGCTGCCGACAAGCCATTCACCGCCCAATCCACCAACGGACTCGGGCACTTTCGCGCCGGCACCCTGGTGGTGCAGGCGGGAATCCAGACGCCGGCGGGGCTGGACGACGCCCTCTCGATCCTGACCGAAGCGGCCATGGCGGGCCTCGATGTCCGCAGCCTGCCGGGAACCCTGACGGCATCGGGACCGGACCTCGGCTCCCCTCATTTCTCCATCGTCGAGCCCATCCGGCCGGTGATCGTCGGCGGACGGGGAACCTCGCCCTACGATGTCGGCGAACAGTGGTTCCTGCTCGATCAGAGACTCGGGCTGTCCACGCCCGTCGTCGACGCCTGGCGGCTGAAGGAACTGGATCTGGGCGCTTATACACACCTGTTGATGGCCGACGGGGACTACCAGACGCTCGACGCCGCCGCCCGAACGGCCGTGACGGCATGGGTGCGCGCCGGAGGTATCCTGGTGACCACTGCCGGCGGCGCCATCTGGGCCGAGGGTCTGTGTTTCACGGATCGGCCATGCGACGCGCCTCCCGCGGATTCCACCGAATCCGGACCCGTCGCATCGAGGCCTTACGGCGATTACGCGAACGACCGTGCCCAGCAGGTCATCGGCGGGGCTATTGTCAGCGGCGTGCTCGACCTGACCCATCCCCTGGCGTTCGGCTACGAAGACCCCGAGCTGCCGCTGTTCCGCAGAGGCACCGTCGAGCTGACGCCCAGTGACAACGCCTACGCGACCCCGGTGCGGTACGGGCCCGAACCGCTCATGGCCGGATTCATCGGTGGGCAAAGGCTCGAGGCGATCCGCGGCAAACCCGCGGTCATCGCCGAGCGGCAAGGCGACGGACTGGTCGTCCGCTTCGCCAACACGCCCGTCTTCCGGGGTTTCTGGCGCGGCACCGAAAAACTGTTCATCAACGCGCTCTATTTCGGGCAGGTCGTGGAGCCGACCACAATGCCCGCAAACGGCGACTGAGCCAGGGCGCCGGGACGGAAAGGGAGAGTGTTCAATCGGGCCATCATCCTGATCCTGGGGCTGGCCCTTTGTGCGCTGCTCGCCGCCCGCCTCGTATCCACCGGGCCCGATGCACAGCCCCACGGCCCCGGCCCGGCGGCCGCCGAACCCGGGGACTCGGCTCAGGCGACCATCCAGGCGCCAGGCCCTGCAAGGGACGCCGAAGCCGAACGGGCTGAATCCGTCGCGGTGCTTCCCTTCGCCGTCACGAGCAGCGGCCCCGACGACGACTATTTCGCTGACGGCCTGACGGAGGAAATCATCGATGCCCTGTCCCAGGTGCCGGGCCTGCGGGTCACGGCACGCACGTCGGCGTTCCACTTCAAGGGCCACGAGACGCCAATCGCCTCGATCGCGCATCAGCTTGGCGTCGACGACGTGGTGGAAGGGTCGGTGCAAAGGGCGGGAAGCCGGCTTCGCATCACGGCCCGGCTGGTCCGCGTCGACAATGGTCTTGAACTGTGGTCGGACTCCTACGATCGGCAAACCGAGGATACCTTCGCGGTGCAGACGGACATCGCGGAAATGGTCGCTCAGGCGCTCAACGTGGTGCTGGACGATTCGCTGCGTGAGCAAATGCAGCGGGTCGGAACCCGGAGCGTGGATGCGTTCATCGCGTACCAGAAGGGTTTCGAGCTCTACCAGCGTGCGCATTCCGAACCCAACCGGATCAGCCTGCTGCGCCAGGCGAATGCGCAGTTCGAGGACGCCGTGCGAATGGCGCCGGACCTGTTCCCTGCATACGACCTGCACACCGACCTGTACAGCCATATCCTGATCTCGAACGCCGCGGGGCAACTGGACGGCGACATTACGGAACGTGACGTGACGGAGGCGCCCGCCGCGTTGCGCCGCGATTTCGTGAACGCACTGCGATCCGCCCGGAATTTCAGTGAGCAGAGCAACACGGCGTTCGATCGCGCGTTGATGCTCGGCCCATGGCGGGGACTCGCCCTGCTCGGCGCGGACGTAGCGGCCACACCGGGCTGCGAACCGGCCGACTGGCTCCATCTCGTCACGCCCTTTCCGGGTCAGGCGGGCGGCATGCTGAACGCCCTGCGCCAAACAGCGGCCTGCGACCCGCTGAACGTGCAGCCGACAGCGCATATCGCCGGCGCGGAGCTTTGGCTCGGCCAGGCGGACGAGGCGGTCCGCTCGGTCCGCGTACATGAGGCGCGCGCCGACGATCCGGTCCTCTCGCGCTATCGGGTGCTGGCACTCGCCCTCGGTGGAGACGTGCCCGCCGCACGCAAGGCCGCAAACGCATCCATTCGTTCGGAAGATCAATTGCTTTCCATCCGTGCCATGCTCGACGCGCTGGCCGGAGACAATGCCCGCGCGGAAGCCGCCGAAACCGAGTACCTGGGAAAGTACGGCCCCAACGACCGGGAGGCTCTTGTCATGGAGGCGGTGCGCGGCCAACGCGGCGAAGCCAACCGGCTGGCCGGGGAGATCGACGCCAGGCCGTTCGGGCACATTGTGCTGCTGCAGGCCATTTACGCCTGCTTTTGCGGCGCCCCGTTCGACATCGGGGCCACGCCGGCATTTGCATCGCTGATCAGCGAATCGGGGCTCGACTGGCCGCCCGCCAAGCCCTACGAATTTCCGCTCAAGGACTGGTAAGCTGGAGCGATCCAACCATGCAAGGAAAAGTCATCGATGTCATACAAGGTTTCGTTCATTGGCCTGGGGGTAATGGGCTACCCCATGGCGGGCCACCTGGCCCGGGCCGGCCATACGGTCACCGTCTACAACCGCACGTCGGAAAAGGCCCAGAAGTGGAGCGCGGAGTATGGCGGCCGCGCGGTGTTCTCTCCGGCCGCAGCCGCGGAGGGCTCGGATTTTGTCTTCTGCTGCGTGGGCAATGACGACGACCTGCGGTCGGTAACGACGGGAGCCAACGGCGCCTTCGGCACCATGCCGCCGGGATCGGTGTTCGTGGACCACACGACCACTTCAGCCGAAGTGGCGCGCGAACTGGCCGGCGAAGCGAAAAGCCGCGACTTTGCTTTTATCGACGCACCCGTGTCGGGCGGCCAGGCCGGCGCCGAGAACGGCCAGTTGACCGTGATGATCGGAGGGGAAGAGCAGGCCGTGAATCGCGTCGCGCCCCTGATCGACTGCTACGCGCGCATGCAGGCCCGCCTGGGTGAAGCCG
>JASFKQ010000201.1:0-6852 GCA_050118555.1 Lysobacterales bacterium | reverse complement strand
CATGTCCAGCGTCTGCACCAGGCTGTCGATGCGCGCTTCGATGGCGCGCCGGCCCATGCCGTGCAGCTCTCCGTAGTAAGCGATGTTCTCGCGCGCCGTAAGACGGGAGTAAAGTCCGCGGCTGTCGGGCACGACGCCCAGCGTGCGCTTGATTTCCATCGCGGCGCGGGTCGGGTTGAGACCATCGATCAGGATCTCGCCACGGTCTGGCGGAAGCAGGGAATAGAGCATGCGCAGGGTGGTGGTTTTTCCCGCGCCGTTCGGGCCCAGCAGGCCGGTGATCTCACCGTCCCGTGCCTCGAAGGAGACGCCGTTCACGGCTTTTACGTCGCCGAAGGCCTTGTAGAGGTCGCGAACAACGATCATGGCGTCGGCCCCGTAAGCGAGAGAAAGTAGGGCGTGTACTGCATCTGGCTGATGCAGCCCGTGTCGAGGTTCTCGAAGCTGGCCTCGATGATGAACTGGGACACCAGGTCGCCCATGCAACCGCGGGTGGTCACGATGTGGCCCTGTCCGGGCGCGACGAGTTGCATCGCGTTGCCCAGGTGGGACGCCACCTCTGCTGCGTATTCCGGGGGTGTGACCGGGTCGAGTTCCCCGGACAGGAGCAGGGTCGGCACGTCACTGACGACCGGATCATGGAAGTTGGCGGGCACCGGACCGGCCGGCCAGATACCACACTGGATATCGGCACTCTTGAGCATCACGTTGCCCATCAGGTAACGCGAGAGGTCGACGTCCTTCGGGTACCACGGGTAATCCTCGGAGCAGACGACCGACATTTCCATGCCCTGGGCGATGCTCTCCTGTAAGCCGGTCGCCGCGATGAGCATCTGGCTGGCCAGCCTCTCGAAGTGTCCCCCGGTGGCCGCTTCGCTGATCAGCAGGGGCAGCATGGACTGTGAATCCGACGAGTAGGAGAGGAAACGCAGCGAGGAGGCCAGTGTCTCGCGGTCGAAGGTCAGTGAGAACGGCTTTCCGGTCGTTGGGTGGGGCACGGTTACCTCTACCGGCGACCGCTCGAGTTGTCGCACCAGGCCAGCCAGCTTTTCATCGGTGCCCGGGAAGGTATCACCGCACTTCGGGTCGCTGTCGCAGGTGCGCAGTACACGGTGGATCGACTGGTCGAGCTTCTGGGCATGCTCCGCGCCCAGCGCGAGGGTCTGGGGCACCACGCCGTCCAGTACGACCGTCCGCACCCGGTCCGGATACAGGCGCAGGTACACCTGGGCTGCACGGGTTCCGTAGGAGCCGCCATACAGGTTGACCTTATCGTAGCCGAGCGCCGCACGCGCGGCGTCGATGTCGCCCATTGCGATGGTCGTTGTGTAGTAACGGGGATCCCCATCCACGCCATCGAGGCATTCACGTGTCGCTTCGGCCAGCTGGTCCCAGTCCGATACCAGTGCCTGCTCGAGTTCCACGCGCGGGCATTTCAGCGGGTTGGACTGGCCGGTGCCCCGCTGGTCGACGAGGAGGATGTCGCGGCTTTCGTTCACCTTGCGGAGGGCGCGGGCCACGATCGGCCAGGTCTCGGTCGCGGCCTGCCCGGGCCCTCCGGCGAAAAATACCAGGGGGTCCGGCTCGGCTACCCGGCCGTGGGCGGGTACGCGCGCGACCCGGACCCGGATGTGGCGGCCCTGCGGCTCGTCGGGGTTCTCGGCAACGTCGAGCCAGCCGCATTGCCCGGCGACGGAGAGTGGCGTGCCGGGAACCAGCAATTCGCAGGATTCCATCGCGAGCCCGCCGTCTTCCGCTTCGGGACCGGCCGCGTGCGCCTGACTTGCGCCGGCCGCGAGGGCGAGAACGGCCAATCTGAGTCCGTATCGCATCTGGGTCGTCGTCTCAACTTGATCGCTTGGGGTCGAACCGGCAAGGTTAGGGGGTATCGGCCGCACTGTCCATAGCTTTGGCCCGGTACAGCCGGATACATGGGGCAAAGTCATTGAATTCCGTCCGGGAGTCCTCCACATGAGCAGAATGTATGCACTCGAAGTCCAGGACCTCAGAAAAACCTACAAGAACGGCGTGGAGGCTCTTAAGGGCGTTTCGTTGCAGGTCGCCGAGGGCGATTTCTTTGCCCTGCTGGGGCCGAACGGAGCCGGCAAATCGACCCTGATCGGTATCGTTTCCTCCCTGGTGAACGCAACCGCCGGCGACGCCCTGGTGTTCGGCACCAGCGTACGTCGGCAGCGGGCCGAGGCGATGTCGTACATCGGGCTCGTGCCGTGGTCAACCAGGCCGGTTACTATGGCATTGCGCGGGAGACCGCCCTGGAACGGGCGGAAAAGTACCTGAAGCAACTTCAGCTGTGGGACAAGGCCGACAAACCATCCCGCACGCTCTCGGGAGGCATGAAGCGGCGACTCATGATCGCGCGCGCCATGGTGAACGAACCCCGCCTGCTGATACTGGACGAGCCGACCGCGGGCGTGGACATCGAAATCCGGCGATCCATGTGGGAGTTCGTGCGCGGCATCAACAGCCGGGGCACGACGGTCATCCTCACCACCCACTACCTGGAGGAAGCCGAGAGCCTGTGCCGCAATATCGCGATCATCGACCACGGCGGGATCGTCCAGAACACGGACATGAAGTCGCTGCTGGCGACGCTCGACGTCGAGACTTTCGTGCTGGACCTGCGCGAGTCGATCGGCTCCTGTCCAAGCGTCGAGGGTATAGATATCACGCTGGTCGATGACCGTACGCTCGAGGCTTCGCTGCCCAAGCAGAAGTCCCTGAATAACCTGTTTTCCGAACTGGAGCGCGAGGGCATTCATGTGCTCAGTATGCGCAACAAGGCCAACCGACTCGAAGAGTTGTTCATGCGCCTGGTCGACCGGAGTCATGCCCACGCGGAGGTGGCGTCGTGAGCCCCCGCGTGTACTGGGTCGGCTACAAGACCATCGTGCGCAAGGAACTGACGCGCATTCTTCGCATCTGGGGCCAGACCATCGTCCCGCCCGCGATCACGATGTCGCTGTACTTCATCATTTTCGGCAATCTGATCGGGCGCCGAATCGGCGATATGGCCGGTTTCAGCTACATGCAGTACATCGTTCCGGGCCTGGTGATCATGTCGGTGATCACCAATTCCTACGGCAACATGGTGTCTTCGTTCTTCGGCGCCAAGTTCGGCAAGCACATCGAAGAGTTGCTGATTTCGCCGCTGCCGAACTGGATCATACTCAGCGGCTACGTGACCGGGGCGATGATGCGCGGGCTCATGGTGGGCGCGGTCGTGATGGTCGTGTCGCTGTTCTTCACGCGAATCCACATCCAGCACCCCCTGCTGATGCTGGGCATCCTGCTGCTGACGGCGGCCGTGTTCGCGCTGGCGGGGATGGTCAACGCCATCTTCGCGCAGAAATTTGACGATATCGCCATCATACCCACCTTCGTTCTGGCGCCACTTACCTATCTTGGCGGGGTGTTCTACTCGATCGACCTGCTGCCGGAGTTCTGGCAGAAGGTGTCGGTCTTCAATCCGATCCTATACATGGTCAACGGCTTCAGAATGGGCATGCTGGGCGTGTCCGACGTCAGCCTGAACCACGCGCTGGCGGTCATCCTGACCGCGGGGGGGCTGCTGTTCACCTTGTGCATGTACCTTTTGCATCGCGGTACGGGCCTGCGCACCTGAGCCCCGCACGTGGCTGCCGGGACGAACAAGTTCTGCGCGGCAGGCCGGACTGGTTTAGAATGAGCACCCTGACACGGGTTTGAATTTACGGAATCATAGTACAGATGAATCAATCGACAACTGAGCACGGCGTCGAACGCGCGCCGATCAACTGGAGCGTCACCCTCGTGCTGGGTCTCACGTTCCTGGCCGCGATCACCGTCGTGCCCTGGTACGGCTTCGCACATGGCTACAATGCGTGGTCATGGGCTTTTTTCGGCCTGTTCGCGGTGCTCAACGGTATCGGGATCGGCAGCGGCTATCACCGGCTGTGGTCTCATCGCACCTACGAGGCTCACCCGGCACTAAAGTGGTTTCTCGCCGTGATGGGCGGAATGGCGCTGCAGAACAGCATTATCGTCTGGTCGGCCCGCCACCGGGTTCACCATCGTGACGTCGACGACAACGACAAGGACCCTTACTCGATTGGCCGCGGCTTCTGGTTCGCCCATATCGGATGGATGCTGAGGGACTACTCCAGCGGCGAGATCGATTACAGCGTGGTGCCGGACCTCGAGAAGGACCCGGTCGCAGCCTGGCAGCACCGCTGGTACTGGACGCTGGTCTGGGTGACCAACCTTGGCCTGCCCGTACTGCTTGGATGGATGACCGGCGACATTCTGGGAATGTTCCTGCTGGCCGGCGTGCTGCGCCTGGTCCTGAGTCACCACGTGACGTTCTTTATCAATTCCCTGGCCCACATGTGGGGTCGCCAACCCTACACGGACGAGAATTCGGCGCGTGACCAGCATTTCCTGGCGCTTATCACCTACGGGGAGGGATACCACAACTATCACCACATGTTCCAGAGCGACTACCGTTGCGGTATCCGTTGGTGGCAACTGGATATCAACAAGTGGTTCATCTCGGTCTGCGCCTGGATGGGGCTCGCGCGCAATCGCAAGCGGGCACCGATGTTCAAGGTGCTGCGGGCCCGCCTGAACATGGATTTCAAGCGTGCGCGCCAGAAGCTCGAGAACTCCGCAGCGAGTACGGGCTGGAAGGAGCAGCTGGAAACCGAGTACGCCCAGTTCGTGGAAACCATCCGCGAGTGGCAGCAATTGCAGATGGAACGCATGCAGCAGGGCAAGCAGCGCCTCGCCGAGCGGATCGAGAACGAGACCGCTTCACTGGCGGCGCGCTACCATGAACTGGAGCGCAGCCTCAAGATGCAGCGCAAGCGCCTGGCCCTGCTCACCTCGCAGGTCCTGTAGGAGCACCCGCCGGGCTGTCAGCCCGGCGCGGCCATTCTGAAAAACCGTCGCGCGTTGGCCGTCGTCTGGGCGGCCAGACGTTCCGGTGATACGCCGCGTACGGCTGCGAGCGTGCCCACGATCCAGGGCAGCCAACAGGGTTCGTTGCGGTGCGATTTCACCTTGGGCCTCAGGTTTCGGGGTTTCAGGTACGGCGCGTCGGTTTCGAGCAGCAGACGGCCCGCCGGAACGTCGCCAAGGTATTCCTTCATGTGCGTGCCCCGGCGTTCATCGCAGATCCAGCCGGTGACGCCGATGTGACAGTCCATGTCCAGATATTCGCGCAGTTCCGGCTGGCTGCCGGTGAAACAGTGGACCACCACGTCGCTGAGTCGGTCACGGTATTCCGCCAGGATAGAGCGAAAGTCGTCGTGCGCGTCGCGCATGTGCAGGAACACCGGTAGGCCGCAGTCCGTCGCAATGTTCAGCTGGCGCCGGAAGGCCTCGCGCTGAACGTCGCGAGGAGAGAAATCCCGGAAGTAGTCGAGGCCGGTTTCGCCGACTGCTACGACGCCTTCCCGGCTGACGAGGTCGCGCAAGAGGGCCTCGGTACGGTCCGTGTATCCCGATGCGAGGTGCGGATGAACGCCAGCGGTGGCGAACAGCACACCGGGATGGGATCGGGCCAGTTCGCAGGCAGCCTCGCTGCCGTCCTCGCTCGCGCCCGTCACGACCATCTGTACCACGCCGGCCCGGAGCGCGCGTTCGAGAACGGCGTCGCGGTCCGCGTCGAATGAATCGTGGGTCAGGTTGCAGCCGATATCGATCAGTTCCATGGCAGGCGCTCGCTGGTTTCGGCGCGCATTGTAGCGGAATCGGAGCCGGTCGTTGAGTCCGCCGACTCCCGGGGCGCGCCGGCCTTCGGGCTTGAACTCCACATTGAAGCCGTCAGAATAGCGAGACCGAACGGAGAACCCGCTGGCCGATGAGATTTCCCTGGAACGCCTACTGGCGGTTGATGCGCTTTGACCGGCCCATCGGCATCCTGTTGTTGCTGTGGCCGACCTGGTGGGCGCTGCTGCTTGCCGGCTCCGGAACCCCGACGTTGGGGAACACGCTGATTTTCACCGCGGGCGTGGTGATCATGCGGGCGGCGGGTTGTGTGATGAACGACGTCGCGGACCGCGACTTCGACCCGCACGTAGAGCGCACCCGCAACCGGCCGCTGGCCGCCGGCGAACTGACCTTGCAGCAGGCGCTGATCCTGTTCATCGTGCTGATGGTCCTGGCCTTTTTCCTGGTGCTGATGACCAATGCGCTGACTGTCAAGCTGGCTTTCGGCGGGGCTGCGCTGGCCGCGACTTATCCGTTCTTCAAGCGTTTCACACACCTGCCGCAGGTGGTGCTGGGCGTCGCCTTCAGCTGGGGCATACCGATGTCCTTCAGCGCGGAGACCGGCGCGGTCCCCGCACTGGCCTGGGTGCTGCTGCTCGCGAACTCGGTCTGGACGGTGGTGTACGACACCCTGTACGCAATGGTGGACCGGGACGACGACCTCGCGATCGGGGTCAAGTCGACGGCGATCCTGTTCGGAAAATACGATGTCCCCGCAACGGCGGGGCTGATGGTGTTCATGATCGCGCTGCTGGCCACAATCGGTATCGTCGAGGCCCTGCGGTGGCCCTGGTTCCTCGGCCTGGCCGTGGCCTCGGGGTTGTTCGCAAGGCAGATCGTCATGGTCCGGGGCCGGGATCGCGAGGCCTGTTTCAGGGCCTTCCTCAACAACAACTGGGTCGGTTTCTTCATCTTTCTCGGCCTGGTGGGTCATTTCCTCGTGACCGGCGCCTATTGAGCGGGATGAGACAGCAAATAGCCCTTAAATGCACGGGCTCTCGGCGCGTGCGGCGGTCCATACGCTGAGACGCGGAACACCGGCTCGATGGAGCACACGCGCGCACTCACGAAGCGTGGCCCCGG
>JASFKQ010000200.1:0-7036 GCA_050118555.1 Lysobacterales bacterium | reverse complement strand
CGGGAAAGGACATGTCGGTGGAATCGAGGTGATGGTACCCGACGTTGTCGTGGCCACTCAGCTTCTCCCGCGCGTTGCGGATCTGTATCGGCGCCACATCCACCAGTTCCAGTCGCGACCCGTTTCCGTCGAGGTGCGACGCAAGCAGCCGGGAGAATTCCCCGTATACGCAGGCGACCTGCAGCACCTTGCTGCGTGGCGGCGGGCTCATTTCGTCGAGCACGGCCTGTGTCAACTTGCGCATATTGCCCCAGAGAATCAGGTTGACGACCCACTCGCGCTCGAAGAAATGCAGCGCCTTGGGATGGAGGTAGGCCCACCAGTAGGTGTCCTGCAGGTACTCGGGAATCTGTGGCGCCAGCCGTGCTTCCGCTGAAGAATAGCTGCCCGTTGCATAGTCCACGCTCTCGGCAATGGCCCTGGAGTCCTCATTCATACTTGGCGTCTCGCTCCCTTTGGGTGTCGCGCTTCTGGAATCCAAGGCGGCTGTCCTGATGCTTGCCTGGTTCCGGTGCACCGCCCCGCGGGACGGGGCACAGGCCCCGGCGCCGGGCGTCAGATTCGATACAAATAAAAAGCCGTCAGCACGGTGCCGATAGCGGCCACCAGGTAGACGGCGTTGGCAATTGCCTTGTCCTGACGTACTCCGAAGTCGTGAAACACAACCCGGAGCCGATGGGCAGCATGCCACAAAGTCAGGAAGATTACGACGAACAGGCACACTTTGCCAAGCCAACTTGCCGCAAAGGCATGGATCTGCATGAACTGAAGACCACTCGGCGTCCGTCCTTCGGAAACCATGAGGAAGAGCGCGATGAGGGCGGGGAACAGGAAGGCGCTGACCGTGCCCCCGGCTGCAAACAGCCCCCAGACAACCGATTTTTTCGCGATAGCCATGTCAGAAAACCCCCGCCAGCCAGAAGACCACCAGCGTCACAACGATCCAGGCGACATAATGCGCCGCGACGATGACCCCGGGCGAGACCGGGTGCTCGCCCAACTGCAAGGGCATTGCTTTCGGGGCGAGCTTGAACCAGTCGAAGGTCATGTATACGAGGAAATAGAGCAGGGCGACTGCATGGAAGACGAGCATCGCGCCGTTCTGCTGGGAGGCGAGGAACGCATTCCAGCGCTCGGGTGATCCGTCCGCGAGTGCAGCCAGCGCCGCAATCGCCAGAAAACAGTAAACGGCGACCAGTATGCTGGTGACCTCCCGCAGCATGTAGCGGCGGTAACGGCCGTTGCGCATGTACCAGGTCGTCTTCGAGACCGGTCTCACGTAGGGGCGGCGGCTCATGACTTACCTCCCGGCAGTTTCCGTTTCCACCATTCCAGTGCGCCTTCGACTTTCATCTGCTGGATGGCTGCAGCCGGATCCACACTCTTGGGGCACACTTCCGAGCACGCGCCGACGAAGGAGCAGTTCCACACCCCGTCGTGGTCGGCCAGGATATCCAGCCGGTCGGATTTTCCCTGGTCGCGCGAATCCAGGTTATAGCGGTGCGCCAGGGCCAGCGCGGCGGGGCCAATGAATTCAGGATCGAGCCCGTATTGGGGACAGGCCGCGTAGCAGCACATGCAGTTGATGCACATCGTGTATTGCTTGAACTTGTACAGCGCCGCCCTCGACTGCGTGTATTCCGTGTCGGGCGGCGGCGGGTCGTCCTTGCGGATGATGTAGAGCTTCGAACGGTGCAGCTTTTCGACCGGGTCATCGAGAACCACCACCAGGTCACGTTCGATCGGGAAATGCGCCAGCGGCTCGATGCGAACCTTGTCCGGCAAGTCGCGCACGAAGGTCTTGCAGGTCAGGCTGGGTTCGCCGTTGACCATCATGCCGCAGCTGCCACAGACCATCATGTGGCAGGACCAGCGGTAGCTGAGCGTGGTGTCGATGTTCTCCTTGACGTAGTTGAGTGCGTCAAGGATGGCCCAGTCGTTCTCGCAGGGCACGGAATAGGTCTGGAAGCGCGGGACTTCGTCCTGTTCCGGGTCGTAGCGCATCACTTCGAGTTCGAGTTGGCGCTTGCTCATTCTTTTTTACCTCCCGAGTAGTCCCTGACGCCCGGCTGGGAGCGGGTGATGGTCACGTCCAGCCATTCGATCCGGGGTCGTTTCCCGGGTTGCCGGAATGCGAGCGAATGCTTCAGGAATTCCTTGTCGTCACGCTCCGTGAAGTCCAGGCGCTGGTGAGCACCGCGCGATTCGCGCCGCTCCAGCGAAGCTTCGGCAAGGGTTTCCGCGATATCCAACAGATTGTGCAGTTCCAGGGCCTGCTGCAGGTCGGTGTTGAACACGTTGCTCTTGTCGTTGACCTCGATATTGCGATAACGCTGCCTGAGTTCGACAATTTTCTCGCAGGTCGCCAGGGTGGTGTCCTCTTCGCGGTAGATGCCGGCGCCCTCCTCCAGCGAAGTGCGCATCTCGCGGCGAACACCTGCCAGCGACTCGTCGCCTTTCTGCATGAGCAGATCGCGGACGCCCTTCACGATGTTGTCGGCCTGGGCCGAGATGGCGGGGTCGTTGTCCTCGCGCCCGGTTTCTTTCGCATAGGCGGCCGCCCGGTCGGCGGTGCGTTTGCCGGCCACCAGCAATTCGGTGAGGGAGTTCGAACCCAGCCGGTTGGCGCCGTGCAGACCGGAGCAGGAGGTCTCGCCAATGGCGAACAGGCCCGGCATGGGCGTTTCGCCGTTGATGTTGGTGTCGATGCCGCCCATCATGAAATGGACCACCGGTCGCACCGGGACCGGATCCGTCACCGGGTCATGCCCGACGTAGTAGGTGGCCAGTTCCCGTACGAGAGGCAGGCGCTCGTTGATCTTTTTCTCGCCCAGGTGGCGCATGTCCAGCAACACGCAATCGCCCCATGGCGTTTCCACCGTGTTGCCTTTTTTCTGCTCGTGCCAGAAGGCCTGGCTCAGGCGGTCACGCGGCCCGAGTTCCATGGTCTTGAAAACCGGTTCGCCGAGGGGCGTCTCCGGTCCCATACCGTAGTCCTGCAGGTACCGGTAGCCGTCCTTGTTCACCAGGATGCCACCCTCGCCACGGCAGCCCTCGGTCAGAAGGATGCCGGTGCCGGGCAGGCCGGTGGGGTGATACTGCACGAACTCCATGTCCTTGAGCGGCACACCGGCCCGGTAGGCCATGGCCATGCCGTCGCCGGTCTTGATCGCGCCGTTGGTGGTGAACGGGAAGACCTGTCCGGCGCCGCCAGTGGCCAGAATCACTACGGGTGCGTTGAACTGGAAGAACCGTCCACTGCGCATTTCCATCGCCACGACACCGCGGCACTTGCCGTTCCGGTGCAGCAGGTCGAGCGCAAAGAACTCGTCGAAGCGCTTGATGGACGGAAACTGCAGCGACGTCTGGAACAGGGTGTGCAGGATGTGGAAACCACTCTTGTCCGCCGCGTACCAGGTGCGTTTCTTCTTCATTCCGCCGAAGGGCCGCACCGCAACCGAGCCGTCGTCTTCGCGGCTCCACGGGCATCCCCAGTGCTCCAATTGCACCAATTCGATCGGGGCCTGCTTGACGAAATACTCCACGACGTCCTGGTCGCATAACCAGTCGCCGCCGCCGACGGTGTCGTTGAAGTGCATTTCGAGCGAGTCGTCCGCGCCCTTGACGCCTGCCGCGCCGCCTTCCGCGGCACAGGTATGGCTGCGCATGGGGTATACCTTGGAAACCAGGGCCACGTTCAGCCCCGGTTGCGTCTCGGCGATGGCGATAGCGGCCCTCAGGCCAGCGCCGCCGGCGCCCACGATTACGATGTCAGCCTGGATTTTTTCCATGTTCTTCGCCTGCGTGCGGGGCGCCGCGGCGGACGGGCCGGTGCACCCCGGGTTATTTCCTACGGCTTCCTCAGAAGCGATAGTTCCAGGAGGCGGAAACGAGCCAAAGGTCGTAATTGGCCGCGCTTTCGCCCAGCAGCAGCACGTTGGCCAGCGAGTCGGGTACGACGCCGTCCAGCCCCCAGTCTGCTGTCGTCAGCTCATTCTTTTCCGCCGACAGTCGCACGGACGACTGCGCACCGACCATGAAGTCGCCCCACAGTGTGAATGTGCGCATCTTGGCCCGCAGATCCGGCAGTACGCCCACGTCACTGGACGCGGACAGGACGTCGATGGCGCTGCGCGTATCCGAAAACGTGGTGTCGAATCCGAAGTCGACGCCCTTCCAGCCGCGCTCTTCGCCGACGTCCCGGAAGGTCAGGGCTACGTTCCAGGTGGTCACCCGGTCCACGGAGTCGGCCGACCAGTCATACGCGGGGTCCATCGCGGACGATTCGTTGAAGAACGCATTCGCCGTCTGGTAGGACTGGTATCGTTCCTTGGTGAAGAACGCAGTCAACGCAATGTTTTCCCGCGGATGGTAGCCCCCATCGATACTGAGGCTGCGCACCTTGGCATTGTTCAAACCGAAGAAGCCGTTGCCGTAATCGTCCTTGGCGTACGACGCGGCAAATCCCAGGTTGACCAGCGGCCCCGGCGCGTAGTCGGCCCGGAAACGGGCTTCCTGCCGGTCGCGGTCGGTCAGATAGTACTTGCGCAGCAGCGGGTGGTTTTCCCAATCTTCTTCGCCCACTTCGCCGGGCAGGTGCGAGTTGATCAACGGAGCGTTGCCCGTGTAGTCGGATACGTCACGGTTGGAGTCACGGTAATCCAGCGTCAGTGAGCCTCGTTCGAAGCCGCGCAGGGTGATCCCGGCCAGCCAGGTGAGTTCATTGGAGTCATTGACTTCCTGGTAATCCCTGCTGTAGTCCGTGTACTCGACGCCCGCCCGCAGGCGCGTGCTGCGCGCCATCCGGTAGGTCAACATCCCTTCGGCCTTTTGCCGCGTGTAGCTGTAGGGGCGGTTGATGCGGCCATCCTCGTAGGCTCTCTGGTTCTGGGAGTCGGCGCTGATGTATGGGTAGATGTTGCGCGGCGTCTTGTTGTTTCGGTCGTCGTAGTGGTAGTTCAGACGCAGGCCGAGGCGTCTTGCCAGTTGCGTGGTCAGGCGCAGGTTGAGCATCGCCGTATCCACCTCGCCGTCCAGGGAGGTCCGCGGCAACGGGGTTTCCACAAGCAGGTCGGGGTTGATGGTGTAGGGCAGGAAGTTTTCGTCCTGCGTCATGCGGCCCAACGAGACATCGGCCGTAACCCGGGTGGAGGCGCCGAAATTGAAGCCTCCGTATGCCTTCAACTGCACGTAGCTGTTGTCCGGCTCCAGCGCGAACCGGCCGTAGGCATCCGGGTACTGGACGCCCGGCGCCCATCCATTGCGGTAGCCGTAGGCGTTCTGGAAGGTGAACGTGTCTTCGCCGTTAGTAAAGAAAGACGCGTACAGACCGAAGCCGAACTGCATCTGCGTGGTCGCATACTCGAACATGGCTTCCAGCGTGTCGGTCGTCCAGTCCACGGGGGCCGGCAGGATCACCGCCCGCGGGTTGCTTGCGGCGGATCCGAATATGCTGCCCAACGTGCGGGCGCCTTTCTTGGTTTCGTGGCGGAAGTCGACGTCGATCGTCCAGAGCTCACTCAGCTTGCGTTCGTAGGACAGATCGAGGCGGCGCCGCTTGGTGTCCACTTTCAGGTTGACGAGGCTGTCCTGCAGATTGGCAAAGCCCAGTGTATTGCTGGTTCCCGGCAGCACGTACCAATCCGGCGCCACTTTCCACAGGCCCGGCGATTCTTCGCGATAGGGAGTCTGCCCGTCACTGAAGCGGTTGTTCGGGATTTCCCGGTAATCGAGGTTGAATTTCTGCGTGCCCTGCTGGTTGTAATCGAACTCCAGCCGGCGCGAGTCCAGCCCCAGTCGCCAGCCCTGCAGGCGCCAGCGGACGGTGTCGCCGCTGTCCCACTCGGGCCTCTTCTCGAAGCGGAAGTCGGCCAGCGCCGACGCGCCCTGATCGGTGAGGCCGCTGTACTTGCCGTACCGGTACGAATCCTCGCCGAGGAAATAGATGCCGAGGGTCACTTCGTCGGACCAGGGCGTCAGTTCCACTTCCTTTTTCGTCTCTTCCTTTTTATCCGCGTCCTTGTCGTCGGCGTCGTCCTTCGCCCAGGCACTTGCTGACAGGGCGACCAGGGCCGAAACCGTGATGTTCAGGATCGTGTTGCTCGTGATCTTCATCTCGCTACTCCTGCACCGGGTCCGGGCCGCTCAACGGGTCTGGCGAACGCCGCCTGGGTGGTTGGAACCATGCACCTCGGCGTGGCAGTTCATGCACTGTTTTCCGAGCATCCGCTGGTCTGCGCCGAACGGGGGAACATCGTTGCCGCCGTAAACGGTGTTGACGTGGTAGCCCGACAGGTGGCACTGCTGGCAGAGATAGGGTTGCCTGGCGACGAGCAGGTTCTCGTAGTTCGAGCCGTGCGGCACATGGCAGTTGGTGCAGTCCTCCTGGACCGGCGCATGTTCGAACAGGAACGGGCCGCGCTTCTCGGCGTGACAGTCGTAGCACTGCTCGTTCACGGTGTTTCGCACCAGGTTGGCGGGGCCCGCACTGCCGTGCGGCTGGTGGCAATCGGTGCAGGACAGAAGGCCAATGTGGGACATCGACGCCCCGGCCCCTTCGACCGGATGGCGTGACTGCCTGAGAAATTGTGCCCGCGTTTCCTTGTGGCACTGGTAGCAGACTTCGGGTTGCGTCTCGACGCTGAGCACGGGATCGTTCGGCGTATGCAGGTCGTGGCAATCCACGCAGGCCACGCCTTCTACGTCGTGCGCGCTGCCCGGCCAGTGGAAACGGCCGCGATCGTTGTGGCAGGACAGGCACGGTGCGTTCTTCTCTTCGACCGTGTTCTTTTCGTCGAAGGTCACCGTAGGCGGCGGGCGAACACCGTCCTTCCTGCGGGTGTGCTGGGCGCTGGGCCCGTGACAGGCTTCACAGTCGTGATTGCCTTCGGCGAAGGGCGAATCGGGATCACCGGTGATGCCCATGGGGGTGTAGAAAATCTCGTGGGCGGCCAGCTCCCTTCCTTCCCTGTGGCAGGCCATGCATTGCTTCACACCCCTCGAGTATTCGGGTGCGTCCGCGGTTTCCTCGTCATCC
>JASFKQ010000199.1:0-7077 GCA_050118555.1 Lysobacterales bacterium | reverse complement strand
TTGCGCGTCACGGGCTCCCAGAAGGTCTCCCGAAACAGCTGTGTGAGCTCACCGGCCGGCGTGTCTCCGAAGAACGCCCGGATCCGGTCCTCCGGGACCGGGTACTTCCTGCCGAATCGGCGCAGGAGCATTGCGTCGCGCATGATCATCGAGGCAGCGGCGTTGGAGCTGGCGGAGAGCATCCAGTCGAGGTACTCCCAGACCGAACCCTCGTCGCCACTCTGAAGGGGGCGCCGCGTCAGGATTCGGCGCTCTACATCGAAGAAGCGCACATCGTGACCGTCGCTGCGGGAGAAGTCGTCCGCCGTTATCGAGGTGTCGTGAAGAACCCGCTTGCGCGCCTCGGGGTCGTCCGGCCAGGCGTCGGCCAGCGCCTGAAAATATCCCAACGCGCCGACCAGCTTGCCCACGCTGCCGACATTTTGCAGGTAATCACCGCAATGCTCGGCGTAGGCGGGGCGGTCTGGATCCGTCAGGTCAAGCACCGCGATGCCGTAATCGTCGACGTGCTCGCCCAGCAATGCCTTCACCTGCCCGGTGAAGCCCGGGTCAGGTGGTGGGATTTGCAATGCCGGGCGATCCGCCAGCCGGATGTCGACCTCCGCGGTGGTCAGCAGCGCCCCCGGGGGCTGCCTGCCGCCGAGCGCCCGGCCCTCGTTGGCCAGCCGGGAGCCTTCCACCCGTCGGATGCCGGTCTCGTCATAACCATCCAGCGGGTAGGCCAGCAGCCCGGCGCTGCCCGCGGACAACAAGGCGGCGAGCAGCACTCGTCTTACCGTCTCCAATCCGGCACCTCGTTCATGTCGACCGTTACGTCCCCGGTGTCCGCGAGGCGCGCTTCCATCTGGTGCAGGTACGCTATTCTCCCGGCCATCTTGCTCTCCAGGAAGGGCCGCAACTGGAACAACCTCAGGTCACCGTCAACAAAACCGAACTCCACGTCGGCGGGCGCGGGATGGCCTTCATCGTCCGTGATCGGGGGAAACTGCTCGGGCAGCCCCCGCGCAAATTCGATCAACTGCCGGATTTCCTTGCGTTGGAGCACGGTGTCGCTCCCGCTGGCCGGCAGGAAGCGCAGGCCGCCCTCCGGGTCCGGCACGCGCCGCCAAGGCGCGGTGGCCGTGGCGAGAACGCGCACGAAGGAGCCGTCCAGTGCGATGCGCAGCGACTCGGCGGCCTGACCGTCCACGGCGCCCCCGAGGCCTTCATTGACCGCGACAGAGAGCACATCGCGGCGCCCCGAGTCGATGTCCTCGGTCACCAGCACGCCGGACTTGTCCGAGGCCACCGACTCCAGCAGAAGGATCGAGGTATAGACATGTTCCGGCCTGGACATGTGGGACTGCCGCCAGGCGAAAGCACGCGCCGTGAATGGCGAGGCCCAGACCCTGGCGATGCCATCCACCAGCTTGTCGAAGCCGACCACGTTCGGCAGAGTCAGATTGAGCCCGGCGCCGGTAAAACCAGCCAGATCTTCGACGTTGGTGTCGGAGCGAACGAATACCCCGGGCGGATCCCCGGAACCGAATGCCTGTGTCATCGCGGCCCGTAGATCGCGCCGGAACGCTTCGCCGGGGCGCGTATTGACGATGATGTCGTACAACTCGGCACGAAACGCCTCCGCCCACGTCGCACGCCCCGGGTCGCCAGCCGGCAGGGTCCCCAGGGCCCGGTATTCCCGCTCCATCCAATCGAACACCGTGCCGCCGTCGCCGTGTGGCTGTTCCAGCGCTTCCTGCCGGAAAAGACCGAACGGTATCGCCACGCCGCGCGACACGTGCCCGGGGTAATGCGCGCGAAGCTCACCGAGCTTGGCGGCCTTGGGGCCGACGATCCGGCCGGAATCGGTGGCGCGCAGATCGTCCAGTGAGACGAAGCGGCGCACCGAGAGATCAAGCTTCTCGAGGTCGGGATCAATGCGCACAGCCCCCGAGGTGTCGGCATCGGCAAACACCTGCCGCCAGTGTTCGTCCCAGGCTGAAATTTCAACCAATCCAGTCTTGCTGACAGCCAGAACCACGCGTTCGCCGTCGTGAGCGGCCAGGGCAGTTTGCAGCGAGGAATCCACCGTAACGTTCGGAATGCCGAGGTTGCGCGCAAGCAGCTGAACGTGGGAGAGCGGGTTGCCCTCGCCTTCGGTCAAAATACCGGCAACAGGGGGAAGATCGGAAACGGTTTCCGGCAGCACGTAGATCCCGTCAGGCCGAAAATGCTCGGGAGCACTCGGGTCCGGCTCGACATGGAGGACGCCGGCGGCCAGACCGGGGTTGAGCGCGGTGAAGCCAACGCCGACGGCCTTGCCGAACAACTTGTGCTCCACGCCGGCGAGCCGGCTGGCGTCGCGCGACAGTCCGTCGAGGACGTTGGAAAAGAACAGCAGCGGGCTGCCACGCAACTGGTCCTGGATGAAAAGCGTGGCCTTGGGCTCGATCTGGGCCAGCTTCTGCATCGACTCGAAGAAGTACATGCGCAGCGCCTGCGTGCCCCAGCCGGGCGCCCGACCGAGATAATTCAGTTCATTCCGGTAGTGGTCCAGCCGGACGCTATCCGGGGCCAGCCGGTCCAGAGAACGATGCATTTCCTCGAACAGGCGAGCATTGATCACACCGATGCCATAGGCCGCGTGGCCGGCAATCGACAGGTATTCGAGTTGTTGACGCCGGGTAACCCCGGGCAGCTGCTCACGAAGCTCCGAGGCCGCGCGGAAATTCTGGTCCTCCACGTCCAGACCCAGGTCAAGAATCTCCAGCCGGGCACTGGCAGAACGGATCCTTGGCAGCGCATCGCGCAAGTCCGCGAGCAACTGACCACTGACTGCGAAACGGTTGCCGGCGGAGGCGTCCGCCTGCCAAGCCGCCGCAGCCTCGCCGAGCAGGTCCTGCAGCCAAGGCGCGGCTGAGTAACGAGCCGCCGCGTCGAGCAGGTCCCGGTCCAGTGGCGTAGCCGCATAGACCCGGTCGATCTCGCCGGCCAGCGCCAGGTACGGCTCTTGTGCGGATTCCGCCAAACCGGCCGCGTACGCCCGCACGCGCTCAGCGTCAGCAGCCGACGGCGCACCATGGATTCTGGCCCGCAATGCCAAAAAGCCGCTGTCCCGGTCGGACAACGAGGCGGCCATCTGGCGTACGTTCTGCACCGAGGCGGTATCTCTTCCGTGGGGCAAGACGCGAACGCCGACGCGAAGCATGGGAAAGCGCGGCCCAATCCACTCCGGCCGCGATGCCATGGTGGTCAGCAACCGGCGTGCCGCCTCCCGCTCGTCCTCTTCCTGGATGGCCCCCCGGTAAAACAGCGCATGCCTCAGGATCCAGCCGTCGTCGACATTGACCAGGTAGCGCTCGATCAGAATCTGCGCAAAGGCGTCCGTCGCCCCCCGATCGTCGAGAAAGGCCTCCGGGTCCAGACCCGCCAACAGGTTGGCTATGCGGTAACCCTTGGCTCGAAGGGTCTTGGTGTGGTCGCTCCACTCGCCATGCTGGTGGCCACCACCGTGGTCTTTGCAGGCATAGGGGCGGGGTGCCAGCACCGATCCGTCCTCGCAGAACCACCGGATTCTTTCGAACGGTCCGCGATCCCGTTCCTTCATGGCCCGGATCCAGGCGCCGTAAGTGGCGAGCGACCCCGCTTCCTCCCCGGCAACGGCGGAAATCCCGGGGAGGGATATCAGTCCCGCCAGGAGCAGAGAAAGACACTTTCGCATAACATGGCTCCCGTCCGTGCAGGGAGCACGGACTCTCGATCTCCCCCAAAGCTTTCCCGTAGGGTACTGCAGGCTCGACCCCTTTTGAATGGCGATTTCCTCCCCGGGTGCGGCAAGTGCCGGAAGGATGTCGTCGGAGAACCGGCCATTCCGCACGAGTCGGTTTCAAAAACTGTCGCTGCAGTTTGTCGTACAAGTGACGCACAACGTCAGTTCCCGTGGTCGGCGCGGCGAACCGGCGCGATCGATCCACACAGAAGTCATTGAAAGTACAATAATAAATTTCGCTCCCCATTCCTGGCCCGAATAATGCATGACTCTTCCCAAAGGATTTCAGTTGCCCGATCGCAAAGGGCAATCAGGAGGAAAGCAATGAGAGGGATTTTTATTGTCTTCGTGGCCATGTGCCTCTGCGCATGCGCTTCCCAGCCCCAGAGAACCGTTTCCGTGAGTTCAACTGCCTCGGACAACCCGGGCGCCACCGCCAAGATGGTTGAACGGCAGTCGGAAAGGGCGTACCTGGACGACTACGAGCGCGTGCTGATCCAGGCGCCGCTGCGCAACCGGCAAACCATCGTTCTCGGAGCGAACAGGGAACGCCAGTAAGAGGGCGGCCGGACCGCGGGTAAAGCCCGGCCCCGGAGACCACCGGAACACCAACAGCTGCGTGCTGTCTTTCAAGCAGAGGGCCTGGATTTTCCCCGATCCCTCGTAGCTGGAGCGCGTACTGATGAGAAAGCCCTGGTCGGTCAATACATGGACCCGCCATGCCGTGTGGCTGGGTCTGTTGTTAATGGCGGGCGTCACAGCGGCCTCGGCCGACACCGGCGCCAGGGACGCCCGTTGTGTCGTTTATCCGAACGGGGAGGAACATCCTTCCGCGGTGGTGGACTGCACGTATTCCAGTCGGGACGATTTCATCCATCTCAGGCGTGAGGACGGCGTTGAATACGAACTGCGACCGGTCGACGCGCAGCACGGGCATTTCGTGGACCAGGACGGGCAATCGGTCTACCGCGAGCGCGGGCTGGGCGACGCCGGGTTGATCTTCCGGTCCCCGGCCGAGGCGGTCTTCGTTTACTGGAACGCTGCGGACGCACCTGTCGGAACGGGCGCTGCTTCACCCACCATGCCCTACAGCTCAAGCGACTACGACGCGACCGCGCTGTTGCCCTGCTCCTTTGGCAGCCCTTCGCTGGACGACTACTGCGCCGCCGGAATCCGCAGGCAGGGGCCGGGCGCCGCCACTGTCGTGGTCATGAAGCCGGATGGCGTCGAACGGACCTTCCAGTTCATCGATGACGAACTGACGTCGCCGGAAGGCGGGGATCTCACCTGGGAACGGCCGAAAGGCGACTGGTACATACGGGTGGACGGCTACGAAAACTACGAGGTGCCGCAGTCCGAAGTCAGCGGAAATCCCGAAGGGTCGATGTAGGACCTAACGTTGTTCGGGATAGGCTAAGGTGGCCGGATCGGACCAATCGCGAACAAGGTTCGCTCCTACATGGACCGCTTGAGTTCCTCGATGCGGTCGAGCAGTTCCAGCGCCAGCGCGGCGCCTGGCAGATTGACCCCGAGATCCCGCTGCAGGCGCATGGCGACGCGAACCCGCCGCACGGTGCCAATGTGGAATTGCCAGCGGCCGGCCTCCGCGGGGTTGGCCGGCGCGTCCGCAGGATCGATAACCCCTTCGCGAACCAGGGTCACGACTTCCTCAGTCTGGATCGTGCAGGAGCGACACAACTCCTCCAACGTGATAACCGTCTCTTCCTCGACCAGTTGCCCTCGCAGGGCCCTGCTATCCGCCATGCCTCAAACCTCCATGCCCGCGCGGGGGTTGAACGCGAACGATTGCTTCATTTGTTCGTAAGTCTTGCGGTGCTGCTCACTGTCGGCCGGCGGCAGGACGACCTGCAGAACCACGTAAAAGTCGCCGGGCTCGCGCGCCGGGATGCCCCGGCCCTTGAGCCTGAGCTTCTTGCCCGTTTGTGAATTCGGCGGCACCTTCAGGTCCACGGCACCGGCCGGAGTTGGCGCCTTGACGGTCGCACCCAATGCCGCCTCCCACGGCGCAACCGGCAGGTCCAGGTAGACGTCGGCGCCCTCCACCCGATAGCGACCCCTGGGATTGAACTCGATCTCCAGGTACAGGTCTCCGGCCTCGCCGCCACCGACGCCCGGCCCGCCCTGGCCGGCCAGCCGGATCTGCTGGCCCTGTCGCACCCCCTTCGGTATACGCACGTTCAGCGTGCGCGAACGGGTGCTTACGTGGCCACGCTTGTCGACCTGGGGCACCTGCAGCGATATCGAGCGCGAGGCGCCGTTATAGCTGTCCTCGAGGTCCACCATGACCTTGGCGTGATGGTCCTCGCCACGAATCCGGAAATCACGGCGCGTGCGTGTACCGGCGGCTCCCGGCGCGTGGCGTGCGCGACCGAAAACCGACTCGAAAAAATCACTGAACCCACCGAGATCGGGATTGCTGTCGCCGTAGTCGCGAAACTCGAATCCCGCATCCCAGCCCGGCGGCGGGTGGAAATCCTGCCCGGCCTTCCATTGCGTGCCCAGCTGGTCGTAGGCCGCACGCTTCTCCGGGTCCTTGAGCACCTCGTAGGCTTCACCGAGTTCCTTGAATTTCGTCTCGGCATCGGCCTCCTTGCTCACATCCGGATGGTACTTGCGGGCCAGTTTGCGGTAAGCGCGCTTGATCTCGTCCTGCGTGGCGTCTCGCTTGACGCCCATGATCTTGTAGTAGTCCTTGTATTCCATAATGGCAATTCCGGATGGACCGGTTCACTCTCGACATTGTAGAGGACTTGGCCCTCTTCGAGAACGTGGCACGGTGAGTTCAGTCGCCAGCGCCTATCGAAACCCCCTGTGGGAAACCCCCTGTGGGAGCAGGCTTACCTGCGATTGCGCCGCGGGGCTGGCAAAGCCCATCGCATGCAAGCCTGCTCCCACAGAGAGGCCCCTACTATGAGGCCATAAGGCCGCACAGCGGCGCTTCCCAGCTCAACGCGCTGTGTTTCGCCAACAGCAGGTCCAGTCCACGCGAAAGCTCCTCCGGCATCGGCGCAGTACGCCGCGCTTTCATATCGATTCCGTTTGACACGTACTCCAGCGTGCTGGCCAGGCGCTGACGCGTTTCGTTCACGATGATGTAAAAGCCGTGGAAACGCTTTTCGCTTTTACCCACGATACGGTTGTAGGTAGTGACCCGGTCACCGATCCCCAGTTCCGCCAGGTAATGCAGGTGGTGCTCCAGGTCGAAAAAGCTGTAGTGGTGACTTTGGAACCACGCCTCGTCCACGCCGATCTCCTCCAGCACCTTCCAACCGCCCATTTCGAACAGCGCCTGGTAGTACTGTATGTTC
>JASFKQ010000198.1:0-7103 GCA_050118555.1 Lysobacterales bacterium | reverse complement strand
CCGCGTGGCGGTGAGGCGCCGGTGATAGGCGATAAAAACGGTCGGCACCGGCGACTCTGGTTTCTCGATGAAAGCGGAGCACCGAGCTCGGTTGACGTCATAATTGGCGCCACCAACGGCGAGTCGACTGAGATCTTGGCGGGAAACTTGGCGGTGGGCTCCCAGGTCATCACATTGCAGAGAGATTCGTCATGAGTCCCGATGTGGTTAACACACATGATACGTCGATGGAAGCGCCCATTATCGAACTCACTCAACTCTCGAAAGTATTTGGTGAGGGAGCCGCGCAGGTCCGTGCACTACGCGGAGTGGATCTTCAAATTCACCGCGGCGAGTTCGTTGCTGTGATGGGCCCTAGCGGCTCGGGCAAATCAACGTTCATGAACATCGTCGGTTGCCTAGACGAGCCCACGTCGGGAACCTACTACCTCGAAGGCCTGGATGTCGGCAAGCTCACTAAGGACCAGCTTGCGCTACTTAGGCGGCACTATCTTGGCTTCGTATTTCAGGGTTTCAATCTCTTGGGGCGTACCAGCGCACTCGATAATGTCGAACTGCCATTGGTCTATCGCGGTGTGTCATCGCACGAGCGGCGCAGGCGTGGCCAGGAGGCGCTTGAGGAAGTGGGTTTGATGGGGCGCGAACGGCATTCGCCCATGGAACTATCAGGCGGGCAGCAGCAGAGAGTCGCGTTCGCTCGCGCTATCGTGACCGACCCGATCTTACTGCTAGCGGATGAGCCGACTGGCAATCTTGATACCCGAACCAGCGAGGAGATCATGGAGCTTATGGTGACCCTGAACAGGGAGCGTGGCATAACTATCATCATGGTGACCCACTCGCCTGATATGGCCGAATACGCCCACAGGAAAGTGGGTTTCGTCGATGGTGTCGTCCAATCAGATAGCCGATCCGAGAGGGCGGCCTAGTGCTATTCAGCGCGTTCAAACTCGCCATCGGATCCATCGCCGGAAACGCGATGCGTTCATTCCTCACGATACTGGGTGTGATCATTGGTGTTGCTGCCGTGATTACGATGGTGACTCTCGGTTCAGGCGCAACCAGGCAGGTAACATCCGAAATAGAGGGTCTTGGCTCCAACCTCGTTATTGTCGTGCCGGGAAGCGGCATGCGCATGGGTGGCCAAGCGGGTGGCAAGCCCTTCAAGTCTGACGATGCAGACGCAATACGTGACCAGATCGCAAACGTTTTCGCCGTTTCGCCTTCCTCTCAGAGGCGAATTGTGGCCGTTCATGGCAATCAGAACTGGGCCACAACGGTCACGGGCATTGTGGGAGAGTACTTTGACGTCTTCGATTGGAAGTTCGCCGAAGGACGGTCGCTCACGGAAGGCGAAGTTCGCGCGGGTGCCTCCACATGTATCATCGGTGAGACGGTCCGAGCCGAACTATTTGGTGCGCTGAGTCCAATTGGAGAGCGTATCCGTCTGGGAAATGTATCGTGTCGGGTCGTTGGCCTTCTCGCCGCTAAAGGCCAGTCGAGCTTCGGGACCGACCAGGACGATTTAGTTCTAATTTCACTGCGCACTTTCCAGAGGCGGATCACCGGAAACTCGGACGTAAGCCTCATTGCCATTTCCGTGCGCGAGGGATCGCTTCTCGACCAGGTTAAAAGCGACGTAACGTATCTACTGAGAGAACGCAGACGCATCTCGGTCGGAGAAGATGACGATTTTAGCGTCCGCGATATGACCGAGATTGTCGACATGCTGACCAGCACGACTACTATCATGACGATGTTGCTCGGAGCCGTTGCAGGCGTGAGCTTGCTGGTAGGGGGTATCGGCATCATGAATATAATGCTGGTGTCCGTGACCGAGAGGACACGTGAAATAGGCATCCGGCTCGCCATCGGAGCGCGACGAGGTGACGTACTCCTGCAATTCCTTGTAGAAGCAGTCGTGCTGGCATCACTCGGCGGATTGATCGGTGTGATCCTAGCGCTTCTGGCATCTTGGTCACTGGCCGGGATGATCGGCATACCGTTCATACCCGACGTCTCCATCATTTTTCTGTCTTTCGTTTTCTCGGCCGCTGTCGGTGTGGCGTTTGGCTACTTTCCTGCACGCCGTGCTGCCACGCTGAATCCCATTGAGGCACTGCGATTTGAGTAGAACGAATGGACACCCGTTCATCCATTCCTTTCTAGTTGCTGGCCTGCCAATGACGCTCAAAGGCTGCATGGTTTCGGCCCGCTTACACTTCTTTGCATTTCCCGACGCTGAGTCACGCGCGGCCCTTTAGCATGGCTCCGACCTAAAGTAATAAGGATTTTCCAATGAAGACTTTCGTGTTGATATTGATGCTGTCGATCACCCTGCCAGCGATTGCCATTGCCCAACAGCCGTCGGATCATGCTCAGGCCATGGAAGACCGATTGGCCATGATGTCGCAACGACTCCAACTGACGGAAGAGCAGCAGGTGCTGGTTGAACCCATCCTGATGGCGCAGTTCGAAGACTCCCGTGCCATCATGGAGAACTACGGATTCAGTCCCGAAAACAACAGCGACGAGAAACTCGACATGCGCAAAATGAAGGCCATGTCCAAGGAACTGCAGCCCATTCGCACACAGGCGGAGCGGGAACTGTCGGCGGTGCTGACAGATAAGCAGATGACCGAATACCGCGAAATCCAGGACGAGAATCGCGCCAAGATGCGCCGCGAAATCCAAAGGCGTATGGGCTGGTAGCAAACGACAAGGAAGAGATCTATCGATGGTTAGATTTGCAGAGCTTATTTGGGCCTCAGATTGGTTTTGTAAACCACAAACCGCGCGTCATACAATCCCAACCAATCAGGAAGAACATTTGCAGTACTTGACTGGGTGAGAAACGAATCGTCGCGGAACGGGGTCAAATCCAGCTAGAGAAGGATTGTTTTGGACACACAGGCTGAAAATACCGTCAATCTGTTAATCGTCGATGACGATGAACAGTTTGCCAATCTCGTGACCGAATTCCTGGACGTCGAGGGGGGCTTCGCTGTTGAAGTTCGTCACGATGGTGCAACCGGAGTTGAGGCAGCTGTCACCGATCAATTCGACATTATTGTCCTTGACGTTGGTTTGCCTGAACTCAACGGATTCGAGGCCCTCAAGCAGATCCGTCAGCAAGTCGACACGCCCGTTGTGATGTTGACAGCACGCGGTGATGACATCGACAGGATTCTGGGCCTGGAGATCGGTGCGGACGACTATATTCCCAAGCCCTGTAACCTGCGGGAGTTGGTAGCAAGAATCCGGGCCATTCTGAGGCGAATCTCCACGGCGGCGGAGGCCGGCAGTCCCGAGTTATCGCAGGTTGTGACCGGGGACCTTCGCTTGGAAGCTGGATCCCAGTCGGCTTACATTCTGGATAAGCTTATCAATCTCACCGGCGCTGAGTTTCGCGTACTGGAAACTTTGGTGACATCAGCCGGTGAGGTGGTGCCCAAGGAAGAAATCGCCCGCCAAGCCCTCGGGCGCCGGATCATGCCGTACGACCGCAGAGTTGATACCCACATTGCGCAATTGCGGAAGAAACTCGGGCCTCTTAAAGATGGCAGGCAACGTATCAAGACTGTCCGGGGGCACGGGTATTTGTATGTGACGTCGTCGAAATGACCTTCTTCTGGCGCATTTTCCTATCCGGCTGGGCCATTTTCCTAATCACCGTAATCGCGACGCTCTGGGTAGCAAGCTACCTTCCCGACTCTGGCAACGGCGCCAGAAATGCGCGCATTCCCGAGCAGATGGTCGATCTGATCGCTGGTAAGTTGCACGGATTACTTGAAGTTGAGCCGACGTCGGCAGCTAAAGTCCTGGCTGAGGAGCAAGTGCTCGACTTTTCACCGTTGCTTGAGATCTACGTGTTGGACCCGAATGGGAACGATATCCTGGGCCGAGCGCTCCCCAAAGCCGTGGCCGATGTCGTCCGATTGGAAACCGTCTCGGCCGAGGATGCGCAAAAAGAGAGACCAACGCGCCTGCACATCAGAGAGCAAGGGCTCGGAGGCTACCGAGTGGTGGGTGACGAGGGTTACTTTCTGCTGAGCGGGCTGACGACAAAGCCAGGAGGGCGGGGGGTGCTGATTCTGATCATGGTAGTCGTGAGTGCGTCGGTATCCTTCATACTTGCACGGTTCATCGTTTTGCCGGTGCGCAGGCTTCAACGGGCTGGCCGGAAAGTTGCCGATGGTGATCTCACGGTGCGTGTCGCTCCTTTCGTTGGGAGCAGAACCGACGACATAGCGCGCCTGGCTAGAGGGTTCGATCAGATGACAGAGCGTGTCGATGCGTTACTGCGCTCTCAACAGCGCCTCATGCGAGATGTTTCACACGAGCTGCGTTCGCCCCTTGCACGCCTGCAGGCATTGCTCTCGATTGCCAGGCAAAATTCAAATGATGCGGATTCCGTGCAACTCGACCGCATGGAGGTTGAACTCGAGCGCCTTGACGAACTCATCGGCGAGATTCTCGCCTACACGAGGCTGGAGGCGAAAGCGAGCATTGAGCGACATCCCACGGATCTTGTCGATCTTATCCAGAACATAGTTGAAGATGCTTGTCTCGAAGGAACTGCTACCCAGAATCAGATTTGCATGGAAGGACCAGAGCGTTGCGTAGTCGCCCTAGACAGCGGACTGATTCAACGTGCTGTAGAGAACGTTGTGCGAAATGCCATGAGGTACACGGCGGAAGGTACCGCTGTCGAAATAAGTATTGTGACGGAAGCCCATTGTGTTCGCGTCCTGGTCAAAGACCGTGGTCCGGGTGTTCCTGAAAAGGTGATCGATGATATTTTTAAGCCGTTTTTCCGAGTAGGTGACTCCGGGAGTGGCCATTCCGGAACTGGAGGAATTGGCCTGGCTATTGCCGAACGAAGCATTCGCCTGCATGACGGCACCATCAAGGCGCGCAATCGCAAAGAAGGCGGCCTTTGCGTCGAGATAGTGCTGCCAGGCAATCACATGGTCCAGACGCTGAGTCACTAAGTTGCATTTACGTTCGGATGTTCAACTCCTTACTTCCTCACACTTCCTTACACTCGACCAGTATTTGCTTACAAGTCGTGGACTAGAATTCCATTAAAGAACGTCGCTGGATTGCCATTTTAAGGCACCCGCTATTTGCAATGAGTTATCGAATATATAGATGAGTGGAGTTGTGAGCGTGTGCATCACCAGATCTAAATGGCTTGCGATCACAAGCCTTTTCTAACGCGTCCCAGCCGGCTACTGTGCAAGAACTACACATCCCATCTCCATTGTTTGCGAGGGGACAGGAAGGAATTTGTTATTACCCCATGAACGCGCGTGAGGGCCAGAGCGCTGATAAGTCAGAGGACAAAATATGAAAATTAAATCGGTAGCGTTAAAAGCAAGCGCTGTAGTTTTATTCTTGCTTGGTTTTGTTGACCTGATTCGAGGCTTTGTCCATACCTTTAGAGTTCACCACGCAGCTAATAACCTGGCACAAATCGAACCCCATCCTGACGCACTGGTGCTGATGGTTGCATTCGGAATCTCAAACTTTCTAACCGGAGCACTCTTCATTCTGATCGCCATGAAGGCAAAAAACCTCGCACCGATCGTGTTGCTACTTATACCCGTGGCCTACGTAGTGGGTGGTATTGGTATGAATTACTCGGGCGTTACGATGGAGTCGCCCTTTATAGGGCAACACATGATCAAGGTCTATCTGATAATCAGCTTGTTGACCTCCCTTTCATACTTCATCGTTGCATTTATCAACCGCACCGCTAGTAAATGAATTAGATCCATGATCACGACATCGTGTTTAATCCTGGACAACTCCGGAAACGACGGATTTACAGGCGCAAAGATGTAGAGATGATCGATAGCGGTCGATAGATCCATGTGACCGACAATGACTCCTTCTGGCCGGAAGCTGTATTTACGGCTTCTCATTTTCTGACTTGAACAAGTTCCGCTTATTGGCATGCACCGGGCATTTTTCCAAACCGGAACCGATCCCCGTTTTAGGTCCGGAGTTACCATTCGCGTAGATTTCAAGAATTCTCTGATAACCTACCCACGCCATGAAACTGATCCGGCTTTTTCTCATCTGGCTCTTGCTATCCATGCTCTCACTCCCTGGGGAGGCATTGCCTGCCGAGCATGAAGACGATCCGATTCGGAACGGTATCCGGCTGAGTGAACTGCAAACGCATCCGGTACGGTCGATTCAGTTCTGGCGACAAATGGATCAGAGCCAGGCCCCGGACGCGCACATCGGACCGGCTCCTGCGGGGCTGATCGAATACCTCCGCATAGACAACGCGTTCCAGGGGTATAGCGAACAACCCGTTCCGGCAAGCGCGGACTCGGAGTTCATACGGGATGTCAAAATGGCGGTGTCGAGCCTGCCCGGTTCCGTCAAAGTCATTACGGAGCGAATGCTGTTTTACATTGCGTTGGTCCGCAATTTGGGAGGCGGTACCGGCTACACGGACTTCGTAGCGGATGACGATGGTTCGGTCGCCGGTGGCTTTATTGTGCTCGACGAAGGCGCCCTTGACCGCACGGCCAACGCCTGGGCGAGTTGGAAGGAGGGATCGGCCTTCCAGCCGAGCGCGGAACAAAGCCTCGATGTCCGGATTGAAGAGCCCGGAAACGACACGCGGGTGAACGCCATTCGCTACATCCTTTTGCACGAGCTTGGTCACGTCATCGACGCGGTTCTTGGCGTCACGCAGGTTGATGGCGGAAATGCCCAAAACGTGAGGAGCGGCGGATTCTATGGTCTTTCCTGGATTTACCCCCCGTCGTCCCAGGGCACGGTCCTCCCCGGCGACGCTGTCCGCAGCCGTTTTGACACTTCGTGGCCAGAAAGAGAGACACTGGCCTTTTACACGTTCGGGAACTCCAAACACTCGCTCAGCGAAGCGCCATCAATCTACAAGTGGCTGCGTCAGACCAATTTTCCGACCCTGTATGCTGCCACCTCTCCCGCAAATGACTTCGCGGAGTCATTCGCAAATTACGTTCATGTTGCTTTGGATAAGCGGCCTTTCGACGTCCGACTGAAGCAAGGGGAGCATTCCGCGGATCTGCTGGGATCGTGCTGGACCTCCCCTCGCT
>JASFKQ010000197.1:0-7112 GCA_050118555.1 Lysobacterales bacterium | reverse complement strand
CCATAGCGCAAGCGGACGAAATTCAACGGCTCGCTCCGCTGCGGGCCCTGCAGGCCGAGCACCACTGGCTGAAGGGCGTTCCCAATGGAGACACTGAAACGCTGCGCGAGCTGCGGGACCAGGCGTTGCGCCTGGAGCTGCCCTGGCTCGCCGGCGAATTGTGCTGGTGGCTATCGAAGCTGGGAAGCGGCGACAGCGTTCCCGAAGGCCTGGCGCCGCCGTACGAGATGCTGCTGCGCCGGGGTGACTGGTCCGCCGCGGCATCGGCATGGAATGACCTGGGCTGCCCTTACGAGGAGGCGCTGGCCCTGATGGAGGGAGACGAGCAGGCCCAAAGAAGGGCCCTCGAAATCTTCACGGAACTCGGCGCCGAGCCGGCCGCCGCAAGGCTGGGCAGGACGCTGCGAGCCAGAGGGCTCAAAGACCTGCCCAAGCGGCCCCGAAAAAGCACCCGCCGGAACCCCGCCGGGCTCACCAACCGGCAATTGGCCGTCCTCCGGGCCCTCTGCCAGGGCCTGAGCGACGCCGAAATCGCCGAGCGGCTCTTCATCTCGCCGCGCACCGTAAACCACCATGTTTCCGCCATTCTCTCCAAGCTCGACGTACAGTCGCGGACCGAAGCCGCAGCCGCGGCGGCAAAGCTGGGTGTCACTGCCGAAAATTAGGCAATCCCGAAAAGAAGAATAGGCAATCCTGCCGATTTGCCTGGACCGCCGCTTTTCTATCCTTCATGGCAACCGGACTGACATCCGGTCCCATTGACACTCACAGGAGGATAGAAACATGCCCCGATACATCATCGAAAGAGATTTTCCCGACGGACTCATCGTTCCGACCGACGCCGGCGGCGCCAGCGCCTGCCTCGACGTTGTCGAAAAGAACGCCCAACAGGGCGTGACCTGGATCCATTCCTACGTCAGCCCGGACAAGAAGAAGACGTTCTGCGTCTACGACGGCCCCAGCCCGGAAGCGATCCGGAACTCGGCGAAGAAAACCGGCCTGCCGGTCAACCGCATCACCGAGGTCCGCGTGCTGGACCCGTACTTTTACGTCTGAGAGGAGCATTGCGATGAAAACATTTGCAAGCACAATCCTGACCGGTGCCGCTCTCGTCCTGGCGGTCGGTACCGTTGCGGCCGACGACAGCGGTCGGCACCTGTTCATGGATGAACACCAGCTCGACTCGGTGACGGCGGAAGCCGTCGCCGAGGCCCACCAGAAGGACCTTGCCGTGCAGGGCCGCTTCGGCGTCAACTTCGAACGGTACTGGGTCGACGAGGAAAACTCGAAGGTCTACTGCCTGGCCGAGGCGCCTGATGCCGAAGCCCTGGTCCTGGCGCATTCCGAAGCGCACGGCCTGGTTCCCCAGGAGGTTCACGAGGTGAGTGAAGGCGAGGAGGAATCCGCGCCCGGAGAGCTGAAACTGTTCATGGACATCCACCGTGTCGGACCCGGTGGAATCACTGCCGACGAGGTGGCGCAGGCGCACGAAAAAGACCTGGCCACGCAGGGCAACTTCGGTGTCCACTTCATCAACTACTGGGTCGACCCGGAGTCGGGAGACATCTTCTGCCTCTCGCGGGCGAAAAGCGCCGAAGACGTGCTCGCCGTGCATCGGGAAGCCCATGGCCTGGTCAGCAACGAGATCAGCGAAGTCACCCAGGGCGAGTGATGACCTTTCACGGCCCGGCGCATACGCCGGGCCGATTTTCCAGCTCATCGATTCCTACAGGCTGTCGATAAGAGATTTGGCGTGTGCCGGGACGGCATATTTGGGAGAATCGAGCCGTGCGCGCCATTTACTATGAATCGTTCCAGGGGCCGGTCACGGTCGAAAACCTGCCGGACCCCGAGCCCACGCCCGACGGCGTGGTCATTTACGTGCGGTCCACCGGCCTCTGCCGCAGCGATTGGCACGGCTGGATGGGCCATGACCCCGACATCCGGCTGCCGCATGTGCCGGGGCACGAACTGTCCGGTGTCATCGAGGCCGTCGGCGCCGAGGTCGAGCGATGGCGGCCCGGTGACCGCGTGACCCTTCCGTTCGTATGCGGGTGTGGCCGCTGCCCTCAATGCGCGGCCGGCAACCACCAGATCTGCGACCACCAGTTCCAGCCGGGCTTCACGCACTGGGGCTCCTTCGCCCCGTATGTCGCCATCCGCTATGCCGATATCAACCTCGTGCGCCTGCCGCAAGTCGTGGACTTCGCCACCGCCGCCAGCCTGGGCTGCCGCTTCGCGACCTCGTTCCGGGCCGTTGTCGACCAGGGCCGCATCGAGGAAGGCCAGTGGCTGGCCGTGCACGGCTGTGGCGGCGTTGGCCTGTCCGCCATCATGATCGGCAGAGCCTTGGGCGCCAGGGTCATTGCCGTCGATATCGATCCGGACAAGCTCGATCTGGCTCGAGCCATCGGGGCCGAATTCGCGATTGATGCGACTGTTTCCGTCGACGTGCCTGCAGAGATACAGGAGCACAGTGAAGGCGGTGCACACGTCTCTCTCGACGCCCTGGGCAGCCCCGTCACCTGCCGGAATTCCATCGCCGGCCTGCGCAAGCGGGGCCGCCACGTTCAGGTGGGCCTGCTGGCGCCGGACGAGCGCGACGCGCCCGTACCCACCGGGCTGATCGTCGCCAACGAACTCGAAATCCTGGGTAGCCACGGCATGCAGGCCCACCGCTATCCGCACATGCTGGACCTGATCGTCGAGGGCCGCTTGCAGCCGGGGCGGCTGATCGGACGCTCGATCGGACTGCACCAGGCGCCGGCCGCCCTCGTCGCCATGGACCGGTTCGACGGGATCGGCGTGACGATCATCGACCCGTCGATATCTGAATGAGGAAACACCATGCGAACAATCTTGTTCTGGCTCATTGCGTGCTGGCTCGCCGTGCCTGCCACCGTGTCCGCTGAGACGCTGGACATCGCGCGGCTGGTGGCCAGCCCGTCGCTGTCCGGGCCGACCGTCAGCGGGATCCAGATTTCGCCGGATGGCGCGCGGGTGACCTGGCTGCAGGGCCGCGCCGACGACCAGCACCAACTGGACCTGTGGGAATACCATGTGGCCGATCGCGGAAAGCGCCTGCTGGTCGACAGCACGGCATTGACCGGCGGTCAGGAGGAGAAGCTCGACGAGGTAGAGCGGGCGCGGCGTGAGCGGGCGCGGATCCATGACAGCGGCATCGTCGAATACAGCTGGTCGCCGGATGGGCGCGCGTTGCTGTTCCCGCTGGGCGGCGACCTGTATTACCTGGAGCTCGGATCGAAGCCGCGGCGCCTGACCGATACGGCCGTCACAGAAACCGACGCCCGCATTTCCCCGCAGGGGCACTACGTCTCGTTCGTACGCGAACAGAACCTGTACCTGATCGACCTCGGCAGCGGCGAGGAGCGTGCGCTGACCACCGCGGGCGGCGGCGCCGTCTCCTACGGCATGGCGGAGTTCGTGGCGCAGGAAGAAATGGACCGCTACACCGGCTACTGGTGGTCGAAGGACGATAGCCGCATCGCCTTCACCCGCGTCGATGAGTCGGGCGTCGAGCTGAAAGACCGCTACGAGATTGGCGCCGATGGGGTCACCACCATACCGCAGCGCTATCCCTTCGCGGGGACTCCAAACGCGGTGGTCGAACTGTATCTGCTCGATCTGGCGTCTGGCGAGGCGCGCAAAATCGAACTGGGTGCCGACAAGGACTTTTACCTGGCGCGCGTCGACTTCTCGCCGGACGGCACGCTGGCGGCGCAGAAAGAGACGCGTGATCAGAAGTCTCTCGATTTGATCTTCATCGACCCCGAAACCCTGCAGCAGAAGGTCGTGCTGCGCGAAGAACAGCCCCACTGGATCAATCTGCACCGCGACCTGACTTTTATCGAAGGCGGCGAGCGCTTCATCTGGTCGTCCGAGCGCAGCGGCTTCAACCACCTGTACCTGTACCGCAAGGACGGCACCCTGCTACGCCAGCTGACCGACGGTGACTGGCCGGTGGCGCCGTCCGACCGGCGCGGCGGCGCCGTACGCGCGGTGGACGAAGCCAACGGCGTGCTCTGGTTCACCGGATTCCGCGAAACCCCGACCGAACGTCACCTGTATCACGTGCCGCTGGCCGGCGGCGAGGTGCAGCGCATGACCGCAGCGGGAGGATGGTATGACGCCACGGTGGCTGGGGACGGGAGCTTTTACGTCGAATACGGCGAGGGACCGCTGCGACCCCCCTACACCGCGATCCGCTCCGCCAGCGGTGAGCGGCTCGCCTGGATCAACGAAAACGCGCTGGACGAATCCCACCCCTATTACCCTTATTTGCCCGGCCATCGCCCTTTCAATTTCGGCACCCTGGAAGCCGATGACGGCACGCCGTTGAACTACCGGCTGATGCTGCCGGCCGACTTCGACCCGGACCGCCGGTACCCGGCGATTATCTACCTGTACGGCGGACCGGGCGTGCCTCCGGTGGCGCGCAAATCCTGGCCGATCGACGGCCGGCTGCTCGGCCTGAACCAGATACTGGCGCGCAGCGGCTACGTGGTGTTCACGCTGGACAATCGGGGCACGCCCAACCGAGGCAAGGCCTTCGAAGACGCGATCTACCGCGACATGGGCGATGCCGAGGTGCGCGACCAGCTGCGCGGGCTCGAGTGGCTGAAGGCGCAACCGTACGTTGATGCCGATCACGTGGGCATCTACGGCTGGTCCTATGGCGGCTACATGACGCTGATGTGTTTGCTCAAGGCGCCGGGCGCGTTCGCCGCCGGCATCGCCGGCGCCCCGGTCACCAACTGGAAGCTGTATGACACGCACTACACCGAGCGCTACATGGGCGACCCGAATGAGGGCAATGGCGATGGCGACGGCCGCTACGAGGCATCCAGCCCGATGAGCTATGCGCAGAGCCTGGCCGACCCGCTGTTGATCGTGCACGGCATGGCCGATGACAACGTCTTCTTCGACCACACCGTGCAAATGATCGAGGCGCTGCAGAAGGCGGCCCGGCCGTTCGAGATGATGACCTACCCGGGCCAGCGTCACCGTATCGTCGGCGAGGCCGAAAACACCCAGTTGTGGAACCTCTACCTCGACTTTTTCCGTCGGCACCTCGAGCGTGGCCAGAGCCGGGAGCCAGAGTAAATTTGATCTGGCCCTTGGCTTCGACCCCTGCTGTCCCTCCCGGCGACGCTCAGCCGACCTCCAGCTGTTCGCCGACTGCCCGGTCGGCAGCGTCGACCGCCCCGTTAATGTAGGCATAGGCCGAAGCGTCCGAGTTGGCGATCGAAATGCGGCCGATCTGGGCGCGTCCCTCGACGTGCGGACCGTTTTTTGGCGAGAAACCTTCGGGATCTGACAGGTCGTTGTACTCGTATGCGTAGCCGTGTGGCCAGCGGTTCACGGTAATCGCGGCAATGTCGCGCTCCGCGTCGAAGCCACCAGCCGCCAGGGCGCCGGACATCTTTTCCACGATGTCCGTTTCGAAGTCCTCGAAGGTCAGTTCGTACAGCTTTCGACGTCCGGCCACGTGTTGCTTCCTGGCGGGCAGACCGCTGTCCGGCGAGTGCGGCACCCAGCTGCCGTGGATGAGGGTCGGCTGGTCCGGGCTGTTGGTGAAGCTGTACCCGCCCATGCTGACCGGGAAATCCATGCCGAAAGCATACATATACCTGGACTTCGGAATATAGAAGCTGTTGTAGCCGAGCGCTGCAAACGGCTTCCAGTTGCGGACCGCGATCGTCATGTACACCAGCGGCACTTTCTCGGGGTACTGGATCGCTTCCCGCTGTTGTTCGGGCATCTCGCTGCAGATGTACGGCAGCATGGCGTTGTAACCGGCGAAGACGACATGGTTCGCCCGCACCCGGCGGACATTGCCTTCCTGGACATAGGTGACATCGACCTGCCGCAAGTCCGGCGTGTGGTGGATGTCCACCGCGGTGCTGTTCAGGCGAATCCGCGTACTGGCGTCAGAGCGGTCGAGCAGGCCGTAGTCAATTCGCGAGGTGACCAGGTCCTCCATGGTACTCCCCGGAACCGCTTCAGGCAGGAGGCGCCGGACCAGCGAGCGCGCCACGCCGGCGCCACCGTCCGGAAAATGGAAGATGTACGGCTCATCATGCTCGTCGGGCGGCTCGTCCAGTTTGCCGACACCCAGGTGCTGCGTGCCCGGCATGCCGCTTCGATAAGCCTCCAGCCCGGATAGCGCGTCCCAGCCCACGCCCCACAGCCCCAGTATGGTGTCACGGAGGATGTCGGTGACCTCTTTCGGCATGCCGACGTGGTTTTGCAGGTACGTCGTGTAAGGCATGCTGCGCAGGAAGTCGATCTTCTGGCCGCGGGTGAGGCCCGGCAGGTGGTCGGAATCGTCCGCGAGCAGGCGGAGCAGCGCCTGTTTCGCATCACCCGAAATGGGATACTGGCCGACCACCGCATCGATGTTGTCCGCGACCTGTCCGGACCAGCTGAGGAACATGTGGGGCGCGACGACGTTGCGGCCATAGCCGCTGGCATCGAAGTAGATGGCGCGCCCGAGCTTGTGCGCCGCAAAAAAGTTCTGGTCGAAGTAGTCGTAGAATCGCTGGGTGTCGATGCCGACATCGACCAACAGTTGCTTCGCCGCCTTCGAGTAGTGCCCGGGCCCATCGATCGACTGCGTGCCGCCGTAACCGATCAGCGTCTTGCCGTCCACGACAAACTCGTTGCGCTTGGCGTGGCCGCCGAAATCGTCGTGATTGTCGAGGACCAGGACTTTGGCGTTCTCGTCGGCGCGCTGCCGGTAGAAGTGCGCCGCCGCCAGGCCGCTGATACCGCCACCGACCACGATCAGGTCGTAGACGCTGTCGGTCAGATCCTTGGGTACAGGGTACTTGCGGCCCGCCCAGGCCACCGCATGGGCCACCTCGAAGGACCCGGGATGGCTGCCCCGCATTCCGGTTTTCAAGGGCGGATAGTAGGCGCCGTTGAGTTCAGCGGCGAATGCGTTCAGCCCCGGCATCGAAAACCCGGCGGCGACTCCGAAGGCGACGCCATTGAGGAAATCCCGCCGGGTGATATTGGGTAAACGCGACATGACAATTACTCCCGGAATCCGAAACGATTCCTGCTCTTGATGCCCTGGTGCATCGATG
>JASFKQ010000196.1:0-7128 GCA_050118555.1 Lysobacterales bacterium | reverse complement strand
CACCCTCCGCACTTACCAGCAAGGACCGGGCGCTGTATATTCCACCCGGCAGCCGGCTTGGTTTAACCAGAAGGAGACTGCAATGCAAATGAACATCACTGGACATCACATCGAAGTTACGCCGGCCCTGAGAGCCTACGTGACGGAAAAACTGCAACGGATTTCCAGGCACTTCGACCACGTGATCTCCATCGATGTCATTCTCAAGGTGGAGAATCACCACAAGCACGCCGAGGGCAAAGTGATCGCGGCCGGCAAGCCGCTGTTTGCCCAGGAATCGAACGAGGACATGTACGCAGCCATCGACGGCCTGGCTGACAAGCTGGACAAACAGGTCAGGCGTTACAAGGACAAGTTGCGGGGAAATCACGCGAGCGCAGCCAAGAGGGCCGCCTCACTCGGCTGAACGGGCCGTCATCCAACGGAAACTGGAAGCTCCGGACCGGCACCTGACCAGAAACCAATCTGAACCATGTTGATAAGTGACCTGCTGAGCCCGGAGCGGATACTCTGCGACGTGCAGATAAACAGCAAGAAGCGCTTGCTGGAAGTGATCAGCGAGGAACTCGCGCGGAACAGCGATGACCTGGACCAGCGCGAGATCTTCGAAAGTCTGTGCGTCCGCGAGCGCCTGGGCAGTACAGGCCTGGGCAAGGGCGTGGCGATTCCCCACGGCAGGGTGAAAAGCACCCATAACGTGGAGGCCGTCTTTTTCCGCCTGAAAAAACCCATCGCCTTCGACGCCATCGACAGCCAGCCGGTGGACTTGCTGTTCGCGCTGGCGGTCCCTGAGGATTGCAGCGAGGACCATCTGAAGCTGTTGGCCCAGGTGGCCGAGCTGTTCGGCGATGCCGAACTGCTCGAGGAACTCCGCCAGTCGGAAAACTCGGCCACGTTGTTCCAGTTGCTGTCACGGACGCGCCCGTGATCCATCGCGCGAGGAAACCCGGCCCGGCGAATTCGGCCGCCTGAAGGGTTTACCTGCATGTTGCATCAGTCGAAATCGGCGCTAATCCTAAGCAATTGAAACATAATCGAATCACGTTGCTCATTGGGTAAATCTGGAAAATACAGTTTGTCCCCGCGCCGATTCCTACTCCGGCCCTGGCTGGTCCAGGCACGTCTGAGCCAGTGTCCCGTCCTGCGCCATCATCCGGGATACTGTTGCGACATGCAGGCTAGCCGCAAGCCGGGCTTCCTGCAATACTGTCGTTCGTGACACGTTCGATCACAGCGTGGGACATCTACGAAGAGCTGCACAGGCGGCTCCAGTTCCAGTGGGTTTCAGGCCAGCGCGACGCCGACAGTTATTCGATCTCGTCGGACGACCTCACGGTCAGGCCCGCCGCGGTAGGCTTTCTCAACCTGATCCATGTCAACAAGATCCAGATCCTGGGCCGGGAGGAAATCGCTTACCTGGACGGGCTGGACGACAAGGAAAAAGCCCGGACGGTTACGCGGATCTTCGACACGTCGCCGCTGGCCGTGATCGTCGGCGACGGTCTGGAGATTCCCGTGGAAATCGAGGCGGCCGCCGCCGGACAGCGCACCGCCCTGCTCCGCTCGGGCCTGCGCGCCAACGAACTGGTGAACTACCTGCAGTACCACATTTCCCGCACGCTCGCGCACCGCACGACCATGCACGGCGTGTTCATGGAAGTATTCACTATCGGTGTCCTGATCACCGGCGAGGCCGGCTGTGGCAAGAGCGAGCTGGCTCTGGAATTGCTCAATCGAGGTCATCGGCTGATCGCTGATGACGCGCCGGAATTCACGCAGATTTCGCCGGACATCATCGACGGCAGCTGCCCGGAAGCCCTGCAGGACTGCCTGGAGGTGCGGGGACTGGGCGTTCTCAACGTCCGTCACATGTTCGGTGACGCCGCCGTCAAGCCGAACAAATTCCTGCGCCTGATCGTTCGCCTGGTGGTACCCCGGGGCGAAGGACGGGCGGCAGCCGTTGACCGGCTGCAGGGCGACACCAGCACGGAGCAGGTCCTGGACCTGCAGATTCCGCGCATTACTTTGCCGGTGATGGCCGGCCGTAACCTCTCCGTGATCACCGAAGCCGCGGTGCGCGATTTCATGCTCAAGATGAAAGGTTATGACGCCGCCTCCGCATTCATAGAGCGCCATTCCCGCCTGCTGGAGCGCCGCGACAAGGAGGCCGGCGACTGAACATGCCGGAAAGCGGCCGTCACCTCGTTCTGGTCACCGGGCTCTCCGGAGGGGGCAAGTCCACGGCGCTGCGCGCCCTGGAAGACCTCGGCTACTTCTGCGTCGACAACCTGCCGGCGGCGCTGCTGCCCGAGTTCGCACGCCACATGCGGATCGGCGGCAAGCAGGACTACTCTCGCGTAGCGCTCGGCGTCGACGCCCGTTCGCCAGCGCGCGACCTCGGCCAGATTCCGGCCTGGCTGGACCAATTCGCCGCCGCTGGCGCGGACTGCGAGATGCTGTTCCTGACTGCGGACACCAAGGCCATCATCAAGCGCTTCAGCGAAACCCGCAGGCGGCATCCGCTGACGACCAGCCAGCAGGCGTTGCCTCAGGCGATCGACCAGGAAAAGTCCATACTGGAGAAGCTGGAACAGCGCGCGGACTGGGTATTCGACACTTCCGATACGAACATCCACCAGTTGCGGCGCCAGGTCTGGAAGTGCGTCGGCGGCGACAGCGATTCGATGACCATCGTACTCGAGTCGTTCGCGTTCAAACGAGGCGTCCCGCAGGATGTCGATTTCATTTTCGACGCGCGAATCCTGCCGAACCCGCATTGGGTCGAATCGCTGCGCCCCTACAGCGGGCTCGACGCGCCGGTGCGCGAATGGCTGGAACAGGACGCATCGGTTGAACGCATGATAAACGACGTTCTCGGGTTCCTTTGCTCCTGGCTGCCGGAATTCCAGAACAGCCAGCGCAGCTACGTCACGGTGGGCATAGGCTGCACCGGGGGCCGGCACCGCTCCGTTTACCTCGTGGACCGGCTCGCTGCCGGCCTCTCGCCAAAATTCGGCGACGTGCTGATACATCACCGGGAATTGCAGACATGAGTGTCGGAATCGTACTCGTTACCCACGGCTCCACCGGCTCGGACCTGATCGAGTCGGCCGAGTTCATCCTCGGCCAGCGGATGGAATCGGTCCGGGTGGTGCCGTTCAACCAGTCCGAAAGCCATTGCGCCGGCATCGGCGAAGTCCGCGAAGCGATCGAGAGTGCCGGCGACGGGGACGGCGTACTGGTCCTGACCGACCTGTTCGGCGCCAGCCCGTGCAACCTGGTTGCGGATCAGCTCGAACACTACCAGGCGGTCATGGTGACCGGCCTGAATCTGGCCATGTTGATGAGTGTCTGGAACTATCGGGACCAGCCGCTCGGGGCGCTGGCGCGCAAGGCGGTGGACAGCGGACGCCGCAGTATGAAGATCGTGCAGAAATGATCAGCGGCAGCATCACCATCGTCAACCGGCTCGGGCTGCACGCCCGGGCGGCCAGCCGGCTGGTGAATTGCGCGTCGGGCTACGCGTCCGACGTCCGCCTGGTACGCGGAGCGAGAGCGATCAATGCCAAGTCCATTATGGGCGTGCTGACCCTGGCGGCGACCAAGGGCACGGAACTGACGGTCGAGACGGAGGGGCCGGACGAGAAAGAGGCGTACGACGCATTGATCCAACTGATCGGGGACCGCTTCGGGGAGGAGGATTAGGGTGGTGGTTCGATGACTCTGGCCCTGACCGGATACGCCGTGACACGTGGCATCGCCATCGGGCGCTGCCACAAGTTCGAGCGCAATGAGCTCTCGATCGGCGAGTACCGCGTCGGCAAAGACAAAGTCGAGGCGGAAATCCTGCGCTACCGCGAGGCCGTGGAGGCCGCGCGGGCACAACTGGAACAGACAGCGTCCCGCACGATGAAAAACGTCGGCATCCCCGCCGGGGAGATCATCCAGACGCACATCGTGATGCTCAACGACGCCCGCATCCGGGAAGCCACGGAAGACCGGATCCGCGAGCGACTCTGCAACGCGGAATGGGCACTGCAGCTGGAACTCGAGCATGTTCTCGAGGAATTCCGCAGCGTGGACGACCCGTACATCCGGTCGCGGGCCGAAGACGTGGTCCAGGTCGTCCGCCTGGTGCAGAACAAGCTGAACGAAGAAGCCGCGGGCAAACCCTTCGAGGACATCCCGGACCGCCTGGCGGAACGGCTGGTGATCGCCTCGGAGCTGACACCCGGCGAGCTGGTCGTGCTGCACGAACGCGGCGTCGCCGGGATCGTCACCGAGCATGGGGGCCCGCACAGCCACACGGCCATCCTGGCCAACAGCCTGGGTGTACCCGCGGTGGTCGGCGTACGCCGGGCGCACAGCCTGCTGCGGGAAGGCGAGACGCTCGTCCTCGATGGGCGCATCGGGGTGGTCTACGCTGACCCGGACGAGGCAATCCGGGCGCATTACCATCGGGTTCAGCGGGACACCCGGCGTTTTCGCGAGTCGCTGCAGGCCATCCGGGACCTGCCGGCGACCAGCATCGACGGACAGTCGATCAGCCTGCAGGCCAATGCCGAGCGCCCGGAGGAACTGGCCCAGGCAAAGGAGTCCGGCGCCGCGGCCATCGGGCTTTACCGCACCGAGTTCCTCTACCTGCGCGGCGCCCCGCCCGACGAGGAAGCCCAATTGGCGGTCTACGCCGAGACGGTGAAAACGCTGGACGGCCTCCCGCTCACCATCCGCACGCTCGACCTGGGCGCGGACAAATCCAGCGACTCCACCGAATTCGCCGAACTTCGGCTCAGCATGAACCCGGCGCTCGGCCTGCGAGCCGTACGTTTGTGCCTGCGCGACACCGACCTGTTCAAGGTGCAGTTGCGGGCGATCCTCCGCGCCAGCGCACTGGGGCCCGTGCGGTGCCTGATACCGATGCTGACCAGCCTGCAGGAAGTCCGCATGGTCCACATGCTGCTCGACGAAGCCCGGGAAGAGCTCGAACACCGCGGCCAGGCGTACGACCGCAAAATTCAGCTGGGCGGAATGATCGAGGTGCCCGCGGCGGCCCTGGCGATCCAGGATCTGGCCCAACACCTGGATTTCATCTCGGTGGGCACCAACGACCTGCTGCAGTACGCGCTGGCGGCCGACCGCCTGGACGAACAGGTTGCGCATCTGTACGAACTGGAGCATCCGGGCGTGGTCAGGCTGCTGCAGTACATCCTGCGGGAGGCGGAAGCGGCGCGTCTCCCGGCGACGGTCTGCGGCGAAGTGGCCGGTGACCGGCGCTACACGCGGCTGCTGCTGGCGCTGGGCCTGAAGCAGTTCAGCATGACGCCGGGGCGTTTGCTGGAGGTCAAGCAGGTCGTCCGCGAGACAGACATAGCGCGGGCCCGTGCGGCACTCACCCGCTGGCTCGGCGACGCCGCGCAGCGGCAGGATACCCTGTCCCTCCTCAATTCACTGGACGACTCGCAGATCACGCGCCAGGCATGATCCAACGCACCGCTTTTCGCTCCGTTCTTCCCCCTCCTTCCAGCCCCGATCCACGCTGACCGCCGGACCCCGCATCGCGCGGTTCCTGCACGGCGCGGTGAAGCCCGCAGCCACTTTTCACTTATAATGCGTGCCGACCGGCAATGCTGCCGGCGGCAACCGCGGCGCGTGCAGCCGCGCAGGGCGAAACCGGGGAGCGACTCATGGCCGAACAGCAGCACGAAGAAAAGACGGCACGCCAACTGGACCGCCTGTCGCAGGCCCTGGATTCCGGCACCGAGCACAGGGTCCGGAAACTCCTGAAGAACCTCTCGGCCGCCGAGATCGGCGATCTGCTCGAATCCCTGCCGATCGCCAAGCGCCTCGCCGTCTGGGAACTGACAGACCCGGCCCTGGACGGCGACGTCCTGGTGGAAGTCAACGACGAGGTCCGCGCGAGCCTGATCCGCGACACGGACCACGAGGAACTGATCGCGGCGGTCGACGACCTCGACCTCGACGACCTCGCCGACATCCTGGACGACCTGCCGGACGCGGTCATCAGCGAGGTCCTGCGCAGCCTGGACCGCCAGGACCGCGAACGCCTGGTGCATGTGCTGTCGTATGCGGAGGATTCCGCCGGCGGCCTGATGGACCCCGACGTGCTGACGATCCGGCCGGACGTCACGCTCGACGTGGTCCTGCGCTATTTGCGCCTGCGCGGGGAGCTTCCCGACGCGTTCGACCTGCTGTTCGTGGTCGACCGCAACGGACACTATCTCGGCAGCCTGAAGCTTTCGGAACTGCTGACCAAGGATCCGGGCAACATGGTCAGCGACCTGATGGACACGACCACCAAGGTCATTCCCGTGGACATGTCGGACAGCCAGGTGGCGCTCGAGTTCGAACACCACGATCTGCTGTCCGCGCCGGTCGTCGACATGAACCACGTGTTGCTGGGCCGAATCACCATCGACGACGTGGTCGACGTGATCAGGGAAGATGCCGAGCACTCCGTGCTGACCATGGCCGGCCTGGACGAAGAAGACGACATGTTCGCGCCGGCCATGCAGTCCGCGGCACGCCGCTGGATCTGGCTGGGCGTCAACCTCGTGACCGCGCTGATGGCCGCGGCGGTCCTTTACGCCTTCGAGCCCACGCTGGACCAGATCGTCGCGACCGCGGTGCTGTTCCCCATCGTAATGAGCATGGGCGGAATCGCCGGCACCCAGACCCTGACGCTGATGATCCGCGGCATGGCCACCGGCCAGGTAAGCACCCGCAACGCCGCGGCGCTATTGCGCAAGGAACTGGCGGTGGGTCTGCTCAACGGCGTCGTGTTCTCGATCCTGATCGCAGCCATTGCCGCGCTCTGGTACCACGACGTGTACCTGGGCCTGGTGATGGCCGTCGCCATCCTGATCAACCTGATTGCCGGCGCGCTGGCCGGCGCGATCGTGCCGGTGGTGCTCAAGCGCATGTCGATCGACCCGGCATTGGCCGGCGGCGTGGTCCTCACCACCGTAACCGACGTGATCGGCATCGTCGCCTTCATCGGCCTGGCCACCTTCCTGCTGCTGGGGCGCTAACACCCCGTAGGAGCGACCGTTGGTCGCGATTGTCCCATTGGGCCACCCAACCCCATCCCGAGCAAAGCTCGGTCCTACA
>JASFKQ010000195.1:0-7143 GCA_050118555.1 Lysobacterales bacterium | reverse complement strand
CGTGATGGAGCGCTTTTTCGACGACACCGGGGATATGCACCTGGTGGTGCACGCCCCGCTGGGGTCGCGCATCATGCGGGCCTGGGGACTGGCGCTTCGCAAGCGCTTCTGCCGCCAGTTCAATTTCGAACTGCAGGCGGCGGCGCTGGAGGACAGCCTGATCCTGTCGCTGGGTGAGACGCACAGCTTCGAGACGAAGGAAGTACCCGCCTACCTGAAGCCGGAAACCGTCCGCCAGGTGCTGGTGCAGGCCCTGCTGGACGCGCCGATGTTCGAGGTCCGCTGGCGCTGGAACGCGACCATTGCACTGGCGGTGCAGCGCATGAGGAACGGCCAGAAGCTGCCGCCGCAGTGGCAACGCAACCAGGCGGAGGACCTGGTTGCCGTCGTGTTTCCCGACCAGCTCGCCTGCCTGGAGAACATCCGCGGAGAGCGCGAGATTCCCGACCATCCCCTGGTGCGCCAGACCATAGGCGATTGCCTGAACGACACGATGGACATCTCCGGCCTGGAGGCGCTTTTGCGGCGCATCGCCCGCAGCGAGGTGGAAATCCGTTGCATCGACCTGACCGGGCCGTCACCGTTGTCCGCCGAAATCATCAATGCCCGGCCGTACGCTTTCCTCGACGACGGTGAGGCCGAAAACCGGCGAACCCGGGCGATCCGCCAGGCGCCGGACGATCTCGGCGACGCCGGCACCCTCAGCATCATCTCGATCGATGCCACGCGCCAGGTGCAGGCCGAGGCCTGGATCACGCCCGCCGGGCCGGATGAACTGCACGACGGTTTGCTGCAGCTGGGCTTCCTGACCGCTGCCGAATACGGTTCGGGTCTGGCCGCCAACGGGGCAGGTCGACCGTCAGACCGCTGGTTTGCCTGGTTCCGCAACCTGGCGGACGAGCGCCGTGCGTGCCGGGTCACCGAAGGCGAACGTGATTGGTGGGTGGCGACCGAGCGGCTGGCGGAGTTTCTCGCCGTGCACCCGTCGGCTCGCCCCGAGCCTGATCCGCGGGATATTTACGCAGTGGCCGAAATCGAACCCGGGGCTGCGATGGCGGAACTGCTGCGCAGTCGCCTGTCGGGCCTCGGCCCCGTCACGGTGGGCGCGCTGGCCGACGACCTGGCAGTGGCGGAGTCGCGAGTCCGTGCGGCCCTGCTGGCGCTCCAGGCGGAAGGTTATGCGCTGATCATGGCCGCGGCGCAGGGACCCGAAGGTGGACAGACCCGGGGAGAGCAGACCCAGGGAGAACAGACCCGAAGCGAACAGACCCGAAGCGAACAGACCCGAAGCGAACAGACCCGAAGCGAACAGACCTGGTGTGAACGACGCCTGCTGGCGCGTATCCACCGCTACAGCCGGGAGCACCGTCGGCGCTCCGTGCGCCCGGTTCCGCCGGCCGCGTTCATGCGCTTTCTCACGACGTGGCACGGCATGGACGAGCCCACGGAAGAACTCGAACAGGCGCTGGCGCAGCTCGAGGGCTGGTCGGCGCCGGTGGTGTCGTGGGAGCAGGGCTTGCTGGCGGCACGTTGCGCGGACTATTCGCCGCAACGGCTGGACGAGCTGTTTCTTAGCGGCTTTTTGACCTGGTTCCGCCCGGGTGCGGCCGAGGACGTGCAACAGCTGGCCGCCGCCACGCCGATCACCATCGTTCCCAGGCAGGCGGCCGCCGCGTGGCTGGACGGCCTTTCCGGCCCCCGTGTCGATCCGGAAGGGGCAGCCGGGCGGGTCTGGCAGGCACTGGATCGCGGCGGGGCCATGTTCACCCCGGACCTGGAGCAGGCAACCGGTCTGATGCGAGCCCAGCTGGAACAGGGCCTGTCGACGCTCGTCGCCCGGGGCCTGGTCACGGCGGACGCTTTTTCGCCGTTGCGATGGCTGATCCGCCCGGAGGCTGAGAAACGGCGCCGCGAGCGCACGCTGCGGCGGCGTCGCGGTGCTGCTGAGACCGCGCTGTTGGGACGCTGGAGCATCCAGTTGCGACCTGCGCGCGAAGTGGGTGAGGGTCCGGCGGCCTGGAACGAGGAAGCACTGTTCCAGGACCAGGCGCGGCTGGCGGCGATTTGCGGGGCGCTGCTGCGTCGCTACGGGGTCGTATTCCGGGCCGTGCTGGAGCGCGAAAGCCTGGCGCCACCGTGGCGGGTTTTATTGCGCTACCTGCGGCGCATGGAAGACCGGGGCGAAGTGCACGGCGGACGCTTCGTGGATGGCTTCTCTGGAGAACAGTTCGCCCTGCCCGAGGCGGTGGGCCTGCTGCGACGCCACGCTGCGGAACCGTCACGGCAGCAACTGCGGGTGATCCACTCCTCGGATCCGCTGAACCTGGGTGGCATTATCACGCCGGGTGTCAGGACCGCTGCGCGCCCCGGCAACCGGATCCTGTTGGCGGACGGGGTTCCCGCGGCGCGAATCCAGGGCGACGAGGTGGAGTTGCTTGGCGGCCGCAGCATGCTGGATACTGCCGAAGCCGAACGACTTCTGAGGGTTGTGAAGGGGCTCCCGTACCAGGCACGCAGGTCCGGCAGTTGAGCCGGAGCCCTGCGGTGAGCCCGCTGGCGGCAACCGGCGGCGCGGCGGCTTCGCCGCGCTGCCCGATTTCTTCAGTGACTCGCCAGTTGACGCAGTACGTAGTTCAGGATGCCGCCGTGCCGGAAGTACTCGGCCTCCTTGGGTGTATCGATCCGAACGCGCGCCTCGAAGCGGGTTTCGGTGCCGTCCTCAGCGGTTGCAATGATTGAGACCTTATCTGAGATATCATCTGTAAGACCCTCAATATCATATGTTTCCTTACCCGTGAGCCCCAGGCTGTCGGCGCTTTCACCGGGCATGAAATTCAGCGGAAGCACACCCATGCCGACGAGATTCGAGCGATGGATTCGCTCGAAGCTCTCGGTGATGACGGCCTTGACGCCCAACAGGGCGGTACCCTTGGCGGCCCAGTCGCGGGATGATCCGGTACCGTATTCCTTGCCGGCCAGGATGATCAGGGGCGTTTCCTCCGCCTGGTACTTCATCGCGGCGTCGTAGATGCTCATCTGTTCGCCGCTAGGCTGGAAGGTCGTCCAGCCGCCTTCGGTGCCCGGAGCCAGCTGGTTGCGCAGGCGCACATTGGCGAAGGTGCCGCGCATCATCACCTCGTGGTTGCCGCGGCGCGAGCCGTACGAGTTGAAATCCGCCTTCTCCACGCCTTTGCTCTTGAGGTAGTCGCCGGCGGGGGAATCCTCCTTGATCGCACCGGCCGGAGAGATGTGGTCGGTGGTGATGGAATCGCCCAGCCTGGCCAGGCAACGGGCGCCGCGAACGGTGGGTACGCCCGGAGGATCCAGCGTCATGCCCTCGAAGTAGGGCGGGTTCTGGATATAGGTTGAATCCGCGTCCCAGGCGAATATCTCGCCCTCGGGCGAGTCAATGCTGTTCCAGCGCTCATCGCCCTGGAAGACGCTGGAATAGCTGCTGCGGAACATCTCCGAGGTGACGCTGCTGACGATGACCTCCTGGATCTCGTGGCTGGAGGGCCAGATATCCTTGAGGTAGACGGGATTGCCGTCCGCATCCTCGCCAAGCGGGTCCCGGGTCAGGTCCGTGTCCATGCGTCCGGCCAGTGCGTAGGCGACGACCAGGGGCGGCGACGCAAGGTAGTTCATTTTCACGTGCGCATGTACGCGGCCTTCGAAATTCCGGTTGCCGGAGAGTACCGACACGGCCACCAGGTCATGCTCGCGAATAGCTTTCTCGATCGGCTCGGGGAGCGGGCCGGAATTGCCGATGCAGGTCGTGCAGCCGTAACCCACCACGTTGAAGCCCAGCGCCTCCAGGTCGTCCAGGAGTCCGGCTTTTTCCAGGTAGTCCGTCACGACACGCGAGCCGGGGCCGAGCGAAGTCTTGACCCAGGGCTTCACCTTTAGCCCCTTGTCGACGGCATTGCGCGCCAGCAGTCCGGCGCCCAGCATCACCGCGGGGTTCGAGGTGTTCGTGCACGACGTGATTGCCGCAATGACGATTGCGCCGTCCGTGAGTTCGAAATCGGTGTCTGCGTAGTTGACGGCCGCCACCGGCGCCTTCAGGGACTGGCTGCTGTCGTGCCCGACGGCGGTGTCGCCGCCCTCGTCCTCGAACGCCGCTTCCGCGGCGCTTTTCCGGGCCGCGTCGTGCTCGTCCATGTGCTGACGGAAATTCTCCACCGCCTCGCTGAGCAACACGCGGTCCTGCGGGCGCTTGGGCCCGGCCAGGCTGGGCACGACCGTGGACATGTCCAGTTCCAGCACGTCGCTGTAGGTCGCTTCGGGCGCGCCCGCCGTGCGGAACATTCCCTGTGCTTTGGTGTAGGCCTCCACGAGCGCGACGTGGTCATCGGAGCGGCCGGACAGCGTCAGGTAACGCAGGCTCTCCTGGTCCACCGGGAAGATGCCGCAGGTGGCCCCGTACTCGGGTGCCATGTTGGCGATCGTTGCGCGGTCGGCGAGGGGAAGGTGATCGAGACCGTCGCCGAAGAACTCCACGAACTTGCCAACCACACCCAGCCTGCGCAGCATCTGGGTGACCGTCAGAACCAGGTCGGTGGCGGTCGCGCCCTCGGGCAGACGGCCGGTCAGCTTGAAACCGACGACCTGTGGAATCAGCATGGTGATGGCCTGGCCGAGCATGGCGGCCTCGGCTTCAATACCACCAACGCCCCAACCCAGCACGCCGATGCCGTTGATCATGGTGGTGTGCGAGTCGGTGCCGACCACGGTGTCGGGATAGGCCAGGCCGTCGCGGCCGAACACCACCCGGGCCAGGTGCTCCAGGTTGACCTGGTGCACGATCCCCGTGTTCGGCGGAACCACCCGGAAATTGCTGAATGCGGATTGTCCCCAGCGCAGGAAGCTGTAGCGCTCCCGGTTACGCTGGAACTCGATGCGGTTATTCACGTCCAGCGAGTCGGGCCGTCCGTAGCTGTCCACTTGCACGGAATGGTCGATGACCAGTTCCGCGGGCGAGAGCGGATTGATCTTCTCAGGGTCTCCGCCGAGCGCGGTCATTGCGTCGCGCATGGCGGCCAGGTCGACGACGGCCGGTACCCCGGTGAAATCCTGCAGCACGACGCGCGAAGGCGTGAAAGCGATCTCGGTGGAGGGGGCGGCCGTCGCGTCCCAGTTGCACAGCGCTTCGATATCGCTGCGGGTGACATCGACCCCGTCTTCGTTACGCAGCAGGTTTTCGAGCAGGATCTTCAGGCTGAAGGGAAGGCGGGAGAGGTCGAACTGCTGTCCGAGTTTCTCGAGGCTGTAGTACCGGAACTCCTGGCCGTTGACGTTCAGGCTGGAGCTGGTGGAAAAAGAGTCGCCCATGCTGTTCTCCGTTCTCTGTAGGGGTGGCAAAGTGGATCAAACATTATCGCCGAAATCGTCGGGGCTGCCCAGTCGACCCTGGCGGCCCCGGCCGTGTCGGCCGTTACGACGGCGTGTCAGCCCATCAGGAAGGCCTGGGCCTCGCGCATGATGGCCTTGCGCCCGAACATCAGCTGGAAACGGTTCCCCCCGAGCTGGTTCCAGAGCGTTGCCGAGCGCAGACCGGCGAGCAACAACGTACGGACCCAGTCCACGGTGCGGTCGTTTTTCAGATACTGGGGCTTGCCGCTGACGACGATGCGCGGCGACATGCGGCTGATGGTTTCGCTGTAAAGCTCGGCAATTGCCGAGGCTTGCCGGTCTTCGCGTTCATGCTGCTCCAGGTCGGGGCCCATGCGCGCGATTTCCTCGAGCCGCCGGCCGACTTCCTTCTGGGATTTTGCCGCTCGCCGAAACCGGCGTTCGACCTGCAGCATCCCGATGACGTAACGTAACGAGTCGGCGTAACGGTTTTCACCTTCGAGTACCGCGATGAGGGTTTCCATGCCGAGGCGCATGCGGTCGACCCCGCCGTAGACGTCGGCGGTGGAATCCGCCTCGAAGGAAAACAGGCTGTTAAGGCAGGCGGTTGCCGCGTAGCCGGACCAGGTGCCGTGACAGGCTGCCTGGCGGACCAGCTCTGCCGCCTGGAACACGCCCGCGAGGGCCAGGGTGCGGTCCTTCATGCGCTTTGTCTCCACGTGTCGCCGGTCGGCATTGCCGCGGGCGGCGTGTCTGCCCAGTCGATCACGCCACCGCCCAGGCATTCGTCGTCGCGATACAACACCACGGACTGCCCGGGCGTGACGGCCCTTTGCGGCGCATCGAATTCCAGGGTCATGGCGTCGGCGTCAATCTCGCGGACGACGCAGGCCTGGTCGGCCTGGCGGTAGCGCACCTTGGCCGTCAGCCGCGAACCGGGGGAGGGCGGTTCCCTGCCCACCCAGCTGAGCTGGCTGGCGGTCAACACGTGTGAATACAACCAGGGATGTTCGTTGCCCTGGCCCACGTACAGAACGTTCGTTCCGGCATCCTTGTGCAGCACGTACCAGGGCTGGTCGGGAAAGTCGCGAAGCCCGCCGATGCCCAGGCCCTGGCGCTGGCCCAGGGTGTAATAGCTGAGGCCTTCGTGCGTGCCGACCACGTCCCCGTCCGGGGTGCGCATTTCGCCCGGCTCGGCTGCAATGTAGCGGCCCAGGAATTCGCGGAAATTGCGCTCGCCGATGAAGCAGATGCCGGTGCTGTCCTTCTTGTCGTGCACGGGCAACTCCGCGCTCCGGGCCAGCGCCCGCACGTCCGGTTTGCGCAATTCGCCCACCGGGAACAGTGTGAACGACAGCTGCTCCTGCCCGATGGCATAGAGGAAATAGCTCTGGTCCTTGCCCGGGTCGCGCCCGCGCAGCAGGCGCCAGCGGCCGTCCCGGTGGTCGGAGCGGACGTAGTGACCGGTCGCGATGCGCTCCGCCCCCAGGTCGATGGCGTGTTCGAGGAAGGTCTTGAACTTGATTTCCCGGTTGCACAGAACGTCCGGGTTGGGCGTGCGGCCAGCCCGGTACTCGGCGAGGAAATCCTCGAACACGAAGTCCCAGTATTCGGCCGAGAAATTGCGCCGGTGCAGGGAAATCCCCAGGGCGTCCGCCACGGCCTGGGCATCGGCTGCGTCGGCTTCGGCCGGACAGGTGCCGTGGCGGTCGTCTTCTTCCCAGTTCTTCATGAACATGCCCGCGATGGAATGTCCCTTCTCGCGCAGCAGCAGGGCGGAGACGGAGGAAT
>JASFKQ010000194.1:0-7146 GCA_050118555.1 Lysobacterales bacterium | reverse complement strand
CCTTTACCCTGATGAGTAACCAGCAGACCTTCGCCGAACCACCACAAATGTCTTGAAGGGAGCCATAGAATCTCCCACAGGTGCCCCGGTGGTGTCCGCGGGCAGAGTCAGATAGCCTTTTTGAAATCCAGCATGCGCTGGAGCGGCAACATCGCGCGACGGCCGAGCTCCGGGTCCACCAAAACCTCGTTGTCGTCGTGCTCGAACACGGTGGCCAGCGACTCCAGCTCGTTCATCGCCATCCAGGGGCAGTTGGCGCAGCTGTAGCAGGTCGCGCCGTGGCCGGCGGTCGGCGCGATGAAGAGTTCTTTGTCCGGCACCTGCTTGTGCATGGTGTGGAAGATGCCCTGGTCGGTGGCCACGATGAACTCACGGTTCGGCATTTCCCTGGCCGCCTGGATGATCTGCGAGGTCGAGCCCACGCGATCGGCCAGTTCGATCACGGCGGCCGGGGACTCCGGGTGCACCAGCACGCCGGCATCGGGATGTTCTTCCATCAGGTGCCGCAGGCCGTCGGCCTTGAACTCCTCGTGCACGATGCAGGCGCCGTCCCAGATCAGCACGTCGGCGCCGGTGACGCTCTGGATGTAATGGCCGAGGTGACGGTCGGGCGCGAACAGGATTTTCTCGCCCCTCGCGTGCAGGTGGGCGACGACATCCTTGGCGATACTCGAGGTGACGACCCAGTCCGAGCGCGCCTTAACGGCCGCCGAGGTGTTGGCATAGACCACCACCGTGCGGTCGGGGTGCTCGTCGCAGAATGCCGAGAACTCGTCGACGGGGCAGCCGATGTCCAGCGAGCAGGTGGCTTCCAGCGTGGGCATCAGCACGCGTTTCTCGGGCGTCAGGATCTTGGCCGTCTCGCCCATGAATTTCACCCCGGCGACCACCAGAGTCTGCGCGGGATGGTCGTGCCCGAAACGGGCCATCTCCAGCGAATCGCTGACGATGCCGCCCATCTCCTCGGCCAGGTCCTGAACGGCGCCCTGTGTGTAGTAATGGGCTATCAAAATGGCATTTTCGCGCTGGAAGTTCTCACGAATACGTTCCTTGAGGGCTTCCTCGCGTTCCCGGGACAGCTTGTGCTCGTCCTTGTGCGACAGGTGGTCCCTGACCAGTTCGCGAATTTCAAGCAGGTGTTCGTTGGCAATGCTCATGTCCACAGAATGGGGTCTGGAAAGGCGGATGGCAATAGCCAGGCATGCTGTGGGAGCAGGCTTATTGTGGGAGCAGGCTTGCCTGCGATCAGGAGCCATATTCCGAAATATCGCACCCAAGGGTGCTCCCACAGCGGGCACCTACAGGAAGGTGGCGATGTCCTCCAGGGGAGCGCGCTCGGTGCGCCACTGGTTGACGGGGTGGTCCGGATCGGCGTGGCCGATGGCCATGCCGCAGTAGAACATCTGGCTGTCCGGCATACCGATGAAGTCCGCGACGGTTTCGTGAAAAGCGGACCAGGCTTCCTGGGGACAGGTGTGCAGGCCCTCTTCCAGCGCCAGCAGCATGATGGTCTGCATGAACATGCCGAGATGGGCCCACTGGTTGCGGCCCATGCGGCGGTCGATGCCGAAGAACAGCGCGGCGGGAGCGCCGAACGCCTCGAGATTCTTCGCGAATTGTCTCAGGCGGGCGGGCTTGTCCTGGCGCGGGATGTCGAGCGCGGCGTACAGCGCCTCGCCACAACGCCAGCGCCGCGACCGGTAGGGTTCGTGCAGTTCCGGCGGGTACACGTCGTATTCGCGCGGTTCGCCGCGCGGGCAGTCGGCACTGCGTTCGTGGACACGTTCGACCAGGGTTTTCAGTGCGGATCCGGATACCGCGTAGACGAACCAGGGCTGCAAATTGCCCCCCGAGGGCGCCTGGCGGGCGCGATCGAGAATGCGGCGAATCTGTTCTTCCGGAACCACCCGGTCAAGGAACGCGCGGCAGGAATAGCGCGCGGCCACCGCCTCCGAAACCTTCAAGCGGACTTCCTCGCCGGCCGGGTAGCGGTCGGGGCCGTTCCGGTCGCCAGGGCCAGTTGCCCGAAGGCTTCGTGCAGGTATTCGATCAGCAACGGCAGGTCCGGGACGGCGCTGCGACCGGCGGTGAGGCCGAAATAAAGGGTTCCTGCGTAACTACAGCAGGTCACGTTCAGCGCCGTGAGTGGGGGCAGCGTACTGACCGGATACATGCCCACGGCTTCGGCGCCCTTGAGGTACCGCTTCACCCTGGAACCGGATACGTTCGATATCACGAGATTGTTGACGGGGGGCAGGAAGCGGCCGAGCCCGAGTATCTCCTCCGCCTGCGCGGCCAGCGCGACCATCATGCTGTAGTACTGCACGGCCGGCCTGGAGGTGCCTGAGAACACCTCGCGCGCGGAATGGATGGACTCGCGCACCTCGGCCAGCGAGGACAACGGATCATTATGTGTGCTGGCCAGTTTCACCTGCAGCAATGTCAGCAGGTTGCCGTCGCCGCAGGCTTCCGCGTCGCGGACGTTGACGGGCATGTAGGCAACCAGCGAGCCGCGGGGCGCCGTGCCGTGCTGTTCGAAATAGTGGCTGATCGCCATGTCGCACATTGTCATTACGACATCGTTGATGGTCGCACCCCGAGCCTTTCCGACAGCGCGCAGGTCCTCCAGCGGCCATGAGGTAAAGGCCACGCTACGGGCCGAGCCGGTTGGCACGTTGAGCGAAGTGCGAGGCGCCGAGAGCGGTAATGCGACGTGCTCGTCGTGACCGAACAGGCGGCGCTGCACCATGCGGGCGCTGATCGCGCCAATTCCCAGCGCCGTACGCACCCCGCCGCCCAGTGTCTTGATCGCATCCTCCGCCATCTGCAGGTACGAAACGCCGTCGGAATCCCCTTCCGGCACCGCTTCCGGTCGGTCCCAGATCGGGCGAACACTGGTATCGCGAGGGGCCGTTGTCGTCGAGTCGTCGATCCAACGGCCGAAGGTAATGCCGTCGCCAATGGCGTGATGGAGTTTTACATAGAGCGCAAAGCGGCGGCCTTGCAGGCCCTCGATGAGGTGGAATTCCCACAGCGGCCGGTCGCGATCGAGCAGCGTGGCGTGCAACTGCGCCACCAGTTCGTCCAACTGCGCGCCGGTACCCGGGCGGGGCAGCATCGTGTGCCTGACGTGGTACTCGATGTCGAATGCATCGTCCGGCTCCATCTCGTAGACCGGTCCGGCCAGCCGCCGGATTCGCTGGTTGAATGGAAATCCGGGTGGCGTTCGCTTCATCTCGGCCAGCAAACGCCGCAGCCAGGCGGATCCCTTGCCGGCGGGCAGTTCGAATATCATCAGCGCGCCGACGTGCTTGGGGCTGTGGGCGGATTCAGTCAGCAGGAAGCCGCTGTCGATCGTGGAGAGTCGGGTCATGGTGGTGGGCTCGAAGATTCTGTACGCCACTAGACAACCTACACGGGCGAACCCGGGCACGCCACGACCTGGATCACGGGAGGACCGAACGTTGTTCGGGATGGGGGCGGGGGGAAATCGAACGCGACCACGAAGGAGGTTCGCTCAAACGAGGCCCGCCGTAGGACCGAACCTTGTTCGGGATATGCCAAGGAAACCCTCAAACCAATCGCGAACGAGGTTCGCTCCTACGGGTAGCGGAACGGGTCGCGGAGCCGGACACGTTCCCGTATACAGCCAAAGCAATCTTTCGCGTCCTCTGCGTCCTTCGCGTCCTTTGCGCTCCCTGCCAAGCCTCAACCCAGATCACGAACGAGGTTCGCCCCTACATGGTCAGCCGGCCTTCTCGTCCTTCAACACGCCGCGGCGCAGCTGATCGCGCTCGATGGATTCGAACAGCGCGGTGAAATTGCCCTCGCCGAAGCCTTCGTCCTTCTTGCGCTGAATGAACTCGAAGAATACCGGCCCGATCATGGTTTCGGAGAAAATCTGCAGCAGCAGGCGCGGATCCCCGTCCTCGGTGGAGCCATCCAGCAGGATGCCGCGATGCTTCAGCTCCGGCACCGGCTCGCCGTGGCCCGGCAGGCGTTCCTCGAGCATCTCGTAGTAGGTGTCGGGTGGCGGCGTCATGAACGGCACGCCACGCTCCTTCAAGCGGTCCCAGCAGGCCAGCAGGTCGTCGCAGATCAGCGCGATGTGCTGGATACCCTCGCCGTTGTAGGCCATCAGGAATTCTTCGATCTGGCCGGTGGTGCTGGAAGCTTCTTCGTTCAGCGGAATACGGATCTTGCCGTCCGGCGCCGTCATGGCCTTCGAGGTCAGGCCGGTGTATTCGCCCTTGATGTCGAAGTAGCGGATCTCGCGGAAGTTGAACAGCCGTTCGTAAAACTTCGCCCAGTACTCCATGCGGCCGCGGTAGACGTTGTGCGTGAGGTGGTCGATCAGGGTGAAGCCACAGCCTTCCGGGTGACGGCCGACACCTTCGTGGAATTCGAAATCGATGTCGTAAATGCTCTCGCCGTCCTTGTAGCGGTCGATCAGGTACAGCGGTGCGCCACCGATGCCCTTGATGGCCGGCAGGCGCAGCTCCATGGGCCCGGTCGGAATCTCGACCGGCTGCGCGCCCTTTTCGAGCGCCAGGGTGTACGCCTTGTGCGAATCGCGCACGCGGAAAGCCATGCCGCAGGCACTGGGTCCGTGCTCCTCGGCAAAGTAGGCCGCGTAGCTGTGCGGCTCGCTGTTGATGATGAAATTGATGCCGCCCTGGCGCCACAGCGTGACGTTTTTCGAGCGGTGCTTCGCCACCTCGGTAAAACCCAGCGTGTCGAATACCTTCTCGAGCAGGCCGGCTTCCGGCGAGGCAAACTCGACGAATTCAAAGCCATTCAGGCCCATCGGGTTTTCAAACAGATCGGTCATGTCGTTTCTCCAAGTCTGATCACGTGTTCTTTTCGACCCGCGTGAGCGGCTTCAGCCGCGCTTATTTTGCGGGTTCACCGGGCGATTGAAGCCGGTCACGACCGGCTCCGACCAACCGGGATTCGCGCCTACAATGGCTCGAACCGGGCCTGGAAAAATCTCAGGTACTCCGGTTCATAGACCATCTTCAGGCCGCGGATTTCCTTTCTTCTCCTGTAGACGTCCGCCACGGCTTCCGCGACCACGTCCATGTGCGCCTGGGTGTAGACGCGCCGCGGCAGGGTCAGCCGCACCAGTTCCAGCTTGGGCCGGCGGTTTTTTCCCGATTGCGGATCCCGGCCAGCGGACACGTTGCCGCGCTCCATGCTGCGGATGCCTGCCTCCAGGTACAGTTCGGCGGCCAATGCCTGAGAGGGATACAGGTCCTGGTCGATATGCGGCAGGAACTCACGCGCATCGAGGAACACCGCGTGCGAGCCGATCGGACGCACAGTCGGCACACCGGCGTCGATCAACTTGCGCCCGAGGTAGTGTACCTGCCCGATCCGGGCTGACTGGTGGTCTTCCATCAGGGCTTCCTGGACGCCGATGGCCATGGCCTCCATGTCGCGCCCGGCCAGGCCGCCGTAGGTGTGCAGGCCTTCGTACACCACCACCATGTTCTGCGCCTTCAGGAACAAGGCCTCGTCGTTGCAGGCGAAGAAACCGCCAATGTTGACCAGCAGATCTTTCTTGGCCGACATGGTACAGCCATCGGTCAGGTCGCAGATCTCCCGCAGGATTTCCCGCAGGGTCTTGTCCGCATAGCCTTCCTCGCGCTGCCGGATGAACCAGGCGTTTTCGATGGTGCGCGTGGCGTCCAGCATGATCGGGATGCTCTTCTCGCGGCAGTAGGCATTGAGTTCCCTGAGGTTCGCCATCGAGAAGGGTTGGCCACCGGCCATGTTCACGCAGCCTTCCAGACTGATGTACGGCACGCGGTCCGCACCGACTTCCTGCACCAGCGCGTCGAGCTTGGCCAGGTCCACGTTACCCTTGAAGGGATGGCTGCTCGCCGGATCGTGGGCCTCGTCGACGATCACGTCGACGAAGGTGCCGCCGGCCAGTTCCTGGTGCAGGCGGGTGGTGGTGAAATACATGTTGCCGGGAATGAAGTCACCCTTCCTGATCATGATCTGCGACATCAGGTGCTCGGCGCCACGGCCCTGGTGCGTGGGCACCAGGTGCTTGTACCCGTAATACTCGCGGACCGCGTCCTGCAGGTGGTAGAAGTTCCGGCTGCCCGAGTACGCCTCGTCGCCCATCATCAGGCCGGCCCACTGCCGGTCGCTCATGGCCGAGGTCCCGGAGTCGGTCAGAAGGTCTATGTAGACGTCCTCACTGCGCAGCAGGAAGGTGTTGTAGCCGGCATCCCGTATGGCCCGCTCGCGTTCTTCGCGGGTGGTCATGCGCAGAAGCTCGACCATCTTGATCTTGTAGGGCTCTGCCCAGGAATGGTGTTCGTGCTGTTCCGCGTTCATGTTTCGTTCCCTTTCGATGAGGGGCTCTGGATAAGCCGGGACCCTGTCTCCCGCGGCGGTTCACGCACGATCTTTTCGGGTGTTCACTTCGGGGAACAGGGGACCCACCCCGGCGGGGCTTGTCTATGAATATTATCTCCCGTTAATCCAGAATATGTGTTTCAATATTTACCATATTGGTAGTTATCTGAAACATATGTTTCTCTGATTCAAGATTTACGGAACCCTAACCATGGAAAAACTCAGCCGTTCTGATCGCAAGCTCTTGCAGGCCCTGCAGCAGGATCTGACCCTGAGCCGCATCGAACTCGCCGACCGCTCCGGGAAGTCGCGCACATCGGTATGGCGGCGCATACGCGAACTGGAAGAGGCAGGGCTCATCGACGGCAAGGTCGCCCTGCTGAATTCACGCAGGCTGGGTTTCCAGATCCACGTACTGCTCTCGGTCAGCATGAACAAGCACTCCGTGCGCACGCGCACGGACTTCGAAACACACGTGCAAACCCTGCCGGAAGTGGTGGAATGTTTTTCGGTGTCGGGCGACCGTGACTACCTGTTGCACATCATCGCCAGGGACATGGAATCCTATAACGACTTCCTGAACACGCGGATCCTGGATCACCCGAGCGTGCACTCGGCCAGTTCCAGTTTCGCCCTGCGCCGTATCAAGTTCACCACCGCGCTGCCGATCTGACTGACCCGATCCGCCCCGGTCCGCTTTGCGGGCAAGCCCGCGTAGTGGACCGGGGATTCGGGAATCAGGGCGAAGCTGGCAAAGCAGGTTGGACGATCGCC
>JASFKQ010000193.1:0-7263 GCA_050118555.1 Lysobacterales bacterium | reverse complement strand
GCAGCCGGTTTGCGCCCGATACCGTGATCTTTTGCACCGGCTACGAAACAAAGGTGCCATACCTTGACGAAGCAATCGCCGGCGTGCCCCGATACCTCCACACTTTTGTTCCCGGCCAGGGCGGCAGCCTCGCATTCATCGGCTTCGTGCGGCCGGGATTCGGAGCCATTCCACCGCTGTCGGAGTTGCAGGCGAGGTGGTTTGCTCAGGTCCAGAGCGGACTGCTTTCGCTGCCGGGGGAAGACGCGATGAGGGCATCGATCGCGGAATGGTCCGAACGACACAGGCGCCAGTTCCGCGCGGTCGGCGACCGCCTCGCCCACCTGGTGGATTACACGGCATTCTGCGACGAACTTGCACGGCAGGTCGGATGTCTGCCCAGCCGGGCCAACCTGCAGCGGGAATCATTGCGGTTCCGGCGGCGTTTTTTCTCCGGGCCTTTCGTGGCCGCGCAATTCCGCCTGGTTGGGCCGGGCGCCAAACCGGACCTGGCCCGGCGGGTGATTGAGGCCTTGCCCATCGCGCATCCCTGGCCTCAGCATTTAAGCCTGTGGTTACGCTGGCGCCTGAGCCGCATTCTGCACCGCAGGCTCGGGCCGGACTACGCGCCCAAGCTTTCCGTCAATTAGACCCCGTCCCGAGCGTTCCCCAACCACCCGTTGCTCCCGCGCGTTTCAGCGAAGACGGGTCGCCACGGTTTTTTGGAACAGCTTGCCGAAGATGGTCCGGGTGCGCCATTCAAAGCGTTCGGGCTCGGCCGCGAAGTCCTTGATCGGGTTCCACCACAGGTCCTTGGCAAAGGGTTCGAGGGTGTCGAACACGATGCTGGTGATGAGCTTGAGCGGGTGCCACCAGTACGGCCTGTGGTAATCCACGAACACGACCTTGCCGCCCGGTTCCACCTTGTCCAGCAACAGGTTCACCACCCGGAATTTGTAATTTTTCGGTATCTCGTGGAGCAGAAAGTAGCAGCAGACCACGTCGTAGGGCCCACCCCGGAAATCCAGGATATTGGAGTGGTGGACCCGGGCGTGGGGATGATCCCGCAATTTGCGCGTGGCGCTCTGCACCTGCACGTCGGCGACATCGACCACGTCCAGGCTGCCTTCCGGCCCGATGTGCGTAGCCAGGTTCGGCACGAACTTGCCGTACACCGACGCCGGCTGCAGCACGCGCTGACCGGGCTCGATCTCGCTGAACGCCAGGCGCTGCAAGTGGTTGTGCTGCTGCCAGAGAATGGTGCGGACCACGATCTCCCGGTCCAGCCAACGGACGTTGCGCGGATGCAGGTAACACCAGTGGTAGGTGTCCTGCAGGTAGGCGGGTATCTGCGGTGCAGGCGCCGTCGTTGTCGTTGGCGTCGCGGGGTCGAATTCCAGGGTGTCGGTGGGGCAGGGGTAGGTCGTCGTGCGAGCGACGTCATCCATAGCTTCTTCCTTTTTTCTGTAGGGTCTATCGGAGCGAATTCGCAGCGCGAATCAAGGCTTGTGCGGACTCTAGCCAGCAGGCCTGCGTGCAACAATGACCTGTATCAAGGCTCGGAACCAAAGCGGGATCGGGAATGCCCGGCCGGGTCCCGCTAGATCCCCAGTGCGCGGGCGATGTCTTCGACCTGGTCCCGTGTCGCGGCGTCCATGGTCGCCACGCGTCCCCAGGTCCGGGTGGTTTCGGCCGGCAACTTGTGCGTCGCGTCGATGCCCATCTTGCCGCCGAGCCCGGGGCTCGGGCTGGCAAAGTCCAGATAGTCGATCGGCGTCTTGTCCACCAGGACCGTGTCGCGAACCGGGTCCGCGCGGGTGCTGACGGCCCACAACACCTGCTTCCAGTCGCGGACGTCGATGTCCTCGTCCACCACGATAATGGTCTTGGTATACGTGAACTGGCGCAGCCACGACCAGATGCCGAACATGATCCGCCGTGCGTGGCCCGGGTAGTGCTTTCGAATGCTGACCAGGGCGACACGGTACGAACACGCTTCCGGGGGCAGGTAAAAGTCGATGATCTCGGGAAATTCCTGTTGCAGCAGGGGGACGAACAGGTCGTTAAGGGCCGACGCCATCACTGAAGCTTCGTCCTCGCCCGGCCGGCCGAGGTAGGTGGAAAGATAGAGTGGACGGTTCCGATGGCTTAACCGCTCCACCGTGAAGACCGGAAACTCGGCAGCGGAATTGTAGTACCCCGTATGGTCGGCGAAAGGGCCCTCGGTCGCCATCTCATCGGGGCTCACGTGACCCTCGAGGACAATTTCCGCGCCTTGCGGAATCGGCAACCCACAGAAGTCCGATATCGACACCCGGCTCCTGCGGCCACGAAGCAAGCCGGCGAACTGGAACTCCGACAGTGTGTCGGGTACCGGGGTCACAGCGGCGAGCAAGGTTGCGGGATCGGTCCCGATGACCACCGCCACCGGGAACGGCTGGCCCGGATTGGACTTCTGGAATTCGGCGAAATCGCGGGCTCCGCCGCGATGGGGAAGCCAGCGCATGATCAGCTTGTTGCGGCCGATCACCTGTTGCCGGTAGATCGCAAGATTGATACGCGGCTTGGCGGGGCCGCGCGTGATGACCAGACCCCAGGTGACCAGCCGGCCGGCGTCTTCTGGCCAGCAGGTCGGCACGGGCAGCAGGTCAAGGTCAACGTCGGGGCCTTCGATCACCGTATGCTTCCAGGGTGCGTGGTCCGTGCGCACCAGGCCTGCGTGCGCTATCCGGGCGAGGCCCGGCATCGCCTCCAGCGCTGAGTTCCAGTTATCGGGCAGGGCGGGATTGCGCAGAAATGCGAACTCCCGGCCAAGGCTTCGCAGGGCCTCCCGCGATTCGAGTTCCAGCGCGGCCAGGATGCGCCGTTCATTGCCGAACAGGTTGCCCAACAGGGGCATGCTGTGTCCCTGCGGGTTTTCGAACAGCAGCGCCGGGCCGCCGCGGACGAGGCTTCGGTGGCACAGCTCGGTCACCTGGAGGTGGGGTGAAACTTCGGCATTGACAGGTGACAGTTCGCCGCGGGACCGAAGATCTTCGGCAAAGCCGCGCAGGTCGCCCCAGGCCTTTCGGCTCAGCTGGCGCCGGTGGTGTTCACGCAAGGTGCGAATCTGCATGATCCAGTCCCGGGCGGGCGAGCAGGAAGCCGTTACACGGGCCTGTGGGCAACAGGCCGCACAGTTCCTCGGCCAGTTCCTGTGCATCCGCGCCGTGCCGCGCGCGATCGAAGATGCTGACGATTTCCGGCCAATGGCGGCTCTGCGGACTGAGCCGGAGGATGTCCACGTCCAGCGCTTCCAGTGCGTCCACCTGAAGCAGGGCCTGATGGGTAAGTGCCGACTGCGTCTGGATGCCGTTCAGGACGAGAAAATCCTCGTTCTCGCGGGTCTTCAACAGCCGTCCGTCCGGATATTCGAGGCATTTGAAGCGGCAGTCGTCTTTGGGCAGGTTGTATGAACGCGCGGTGTAGCAGCGCGCCGACCACGCAAGGGGAAGGCGCCCGAACGCGAAGACTTCGGTTTCCAGGTCCGCGGGTCGCGCGGCCTGGAGGTCCCGCAAGTCGTTCAGGCCCAACTCCACCGGCAGTACCCAGCGTCGCATGCCCTTGCCGGCCAGCAGACACATGCTGCGGTGGTTGTAGATATTGACCGCGGGCCCGACGACGAAAGGCGTTCCGGCGTCCGACAGCAACTGCACGGCCGCTATGTCATTGGCTTCCACCATGAATTCGCCGTTACCGCACAGTTTCTTCAAGGCGCCCATTTCAGACGCTGCCTCCAATAGGGTCAGCGACGAGAGAACGACTTGCTTGCCGGCGGCGCTCAGGTCCCGGCCGATGGCCAGCCAATCCTCCGGTTTGACCAGGCGCCGCTTGGAACAGACGATTTCGCCCAGGTAGACGATCTCCGCGGGACCTTCGCCGGCTTCTTCGTAGAACGCGAGCACGTCGTCTCGCTGCCAGAAGTAGGAGATGGGTCCGATGGAAAGTCTCATGGTCTGTCGGTCCTCACTGCCAGGGGCGGTGGTAGGCGCCCAAGGTCGTTTGCGAACCTTCCGAAACGCTTTCGAGTTCGTTCATCCAGCGCGCGGAGGGCCGGTACGCTTCCGGATCGTGCAGGCAGTGGTCGATCGCCGCCCGCATGACGGCTGTCACCTGCGCCACGTAGGCGGGGCTGCGCTGGCGGCCTTCCACCTTGATCGCGCTGACGCCAATGCGCCGCAGTTCCGGAAGGATGGGCAGCGTGTTCAGGCTGGTGGGCTCCTCGAGTGCGTAGTAGACGTGTTCGCCGACCTGGAAGCGCCCCTTGCACAACGTGGGATAGCCGGCTTTTTCATGCTGTCCGAAATGGTCGATCAGCACACCGTTGAGCCGGGTGTCGGTGCCATCACCGGTCTCCTCCCAGCGCACGTGCGATGCCGGAGAGCAGGCGCCGTACGTGTTCGGAGAGCGGCCGGTGGCGTAGCTCGACAACAGGCAGCGCCCCTCGACCATCACGCACAGGCTGCCGAATCCGAAGACCTCGACCGGGACCGGTGATTCGCTCACCACCCGGGCCACCTGGCCGACCGATAACACCCGGGGCAGAACGACCCGGCGAATGCCGAAGGTGTCGCGGTAGAAGCGGATTCCCTGAGCCGTCGTCACCGAGGCCTGGACGGACAGGTGCAGCCGCAGACCGGGCCAGCGTTCGCAGGCGTAGTCCATGACGCCCATGTCGGCCACGATGAGCGCGTCCACGCCGAAGCCGGCGGCCTGGTCGACGGCGGCTTGCCAGCGCGGAAAGCCTTCCGGCCTGGGAAACGTGTTGACCGCCGCAAAGACCTTGCGACCCCTGGCGTGGGCGTATGCGAGGCCTTTTTTGAAAGTTGCGGGCGTGAAGTTGAGGCCGCTGAAGTGCCTCGCGTTGGTGTCGTCCCTGAAGCCCGCGTAGACCGCGTCGGCGCCATTGTCGATAGCCGCTTTCAGTGACGGCAGGTTGCCGGCGGGGCAAACGAGTTCCATGAGAGACCGCAAGTCAGCAAAGCACTCATTGTAAGTACCGGTCATGGAGCGGCATTGACCCGGGTCAAGGGCGTTCCGGATTGCGCCGGTATACTGAACGGCTAACCCATCTGAGCGGTTTATCCAGGTGTTGCCAGGCCACGAGATCATTCGTTCCCTCTCCGCCCGCGCCCTCTCGCTGCCGGGCCGCGCCCTTCCATATGCGATGCAGGTCCCGTTCCTGGATTTTGCCCTGAACAGCGCGTTTCGTACGCCACTGGGCAATGGTGAACTGGATTTCCTGGACGGCAGCCGCGTCCGGATCCGCGTGGTGGACCTCGGCCTGGACTGGTTGATCGAGGTCGATGTCGACCGTTTCCGCGTTATCGACCGCCTTGTGCCCGAGGATGTGAGCATCAGCGGTGACAGCCGCGACTTCCTGTTGCTGGCGACACGCCGTGCCGATCCGGATACGCTGTTCTTCAAGCGACGAATCCGCATCGAGGGCGACACGGAACTCGGCCTGGGAGTGAAGAACACCATGGACAGCATGGATTGGGACGATCTGCCGCCCCCCCTGCGAAGGCTTCTGCAAGGCGCGAGCGCTGCGATCGGGCGTTTGCAGGCGTGGCAGGCCGCCGGCCGCCGCAATATTCGTGCGTGACGGCACGCAGATTTCCTAGCGAAAGGCGCCCGTATTGCGCTTTGCGTTCCACCGTGCATTAGGTTAGTTTTTCGCGCTGGGCAACTCCTTTCCTCTTCCACGGCAAACACGATTTTTCCGAATGGCGAAGCTGCTTGAAAAAACGCTGATCAGGGTCACCCTGTACGGCGCGACGACCGGCCTCGTCGCCGGCGTCGTCGTGCTCGCCTTCCGCTGGCTGATCGAGTCCGGCCAGGCGACGTTCCTCCCCGGGGGGGCGGTAGGCAACTACGAGGCGCTTTCGCCGGGGATACGTCTGGTGCTGCCGGCGGTCAGTGGCCTGGTGCTCGGCCTGCTCTTCGAGCGTCTGCCTGTGGCAATGCGGGATGTCGGCGTGGTGCATGTGCTGGCGAACCTGCGCAGCGCCGCCGGGGGGCGGTTGCCGATCCGGAATGCGCTGGTGCAGTTTTTCTTCGGCGCGGCCGCGCTCATCAGCGGCCAGTCCGTGGACCGCGAGGGTCCCGGCGTGCATCTCGGATCGACCTGCGGCAGCGCGCTGGGGGAGCATACCGGGCTGTCGCACCGGGACCGGCGCACACTGATCGCCTGCGGCGCGGCTGCTTCGGTGGCGGCGGCGTTCAATACACCGCTGGCTGGCGCGATCTTCGGCATCGAAGTGCTGCGCTTCCGCTACAATATCGCCCGTTTCATGCCGGTGATCATGGCGGCGGTTATCGGCGCCGTGGTGGTGCGCGTCGTACGCGGCCCGGCGCCGTCGTTCCTGGTGCCGAAGTTGGGAATGCAGTCGGTGGTGGAGTTGCCGGTGATCGCGCTGCTCGGGCTGGCTACCGGCCTGGTTGCGGGCGCTTTCACCTTCGCCTGCGAGCGCTTCACCCTTCGCTTCCTGGGTGTCCGGCCGTTGCTCGGCTTCACGGCGGCAGGGCTGCTGACGGGTATCCTGGCGCAGGCCGTGCCACAGATCATGGGGGTCGGTTCCGATGCGCTGGCGGCCATGATGACCACGGGCATCGCGGCGCCCCTGCTGCTGGGCATCGTCGTGTGCAAGGTCCTGGCCACTTCGGTTGCCATCGGTTTCCGCATGCCGGGCGGCCTGATCGGGCCGACCCTCGTGATCGGGGGTGCCATGGGCTCGCTGGTGCACTTCGTCTTCGGCTTCGTGCTGCCGGGCGAGATGGCGTCGCCTGGCTTTTACGCCATCATCGGCATGGTGGCCATGATGGGCGCAACCCTGCACGCGCCGCTGGCGGCTCTGATCGCTTTGCTGGAACTGACGGCCACACCGAACATCATCCTGCCGGGCATGCTGGCGGTGGTCGCCAGTGACATCATGTACCGCCTGCTGATGGGGCGGGAGTCGGTGTTCGTCGGCGTGCTGCGGGCGCTCAAGTCTGCGGAGCACAAACCGTCGCAGCAGGGGAGTTGAGCCGGGTGCCGTCACCGAAGCTGGCCGACGAGCGCTCGATGGATTCCATTCAGCGGACTTTGCAGCAGGTATTCGGGCTGCATACCTTCCGTCCGTGGCAGCGGGAGATCATCGAGCGCGTGCTGGCGGGCGGCGACGCCTTCGTGCTGATGCCGACGGGGGGCGGCAAGTCCCTGTGTTACCAGTTGCCCGCGCTCGAGCGGGAAGGCCTGGGCAT
>JASFKQ010000192.1:0-7433 GCA_050118555.1 Lysobacterales bacterium | reverse complement strand
GTGCTGACAGCCTTGGACCTTTGGCCGGCCTCCCACAGGGCCACGGAGTACACGTAGGCGTAGCGGACGTTCGCGGGATCGGCCCTGGCGGCCTTTTCCAGGTAGGGCAGCGCCTCGTCCAGCTTGCCCTGCCGGACCCGCAGCAGGCCTATCGCGTGCAGCGGCGGGGCTTCGCCCGGTGCCCGCCTGACCGCTTCGAGCAGCAGCGGCTCCGCCTTGGCGTCCAGCCCGGTGGCCCGGTACAAATCCGCCAGATTCATCATCGCCGGCACGTAGGCCGGTGCCAGCTTTAGCGCCTTGCGATAGGCCTGCTCGGCGGACACCGCGTCACCGTTTGCCTGGTACCACAGCCCGAGGTTCATCTCGGCTTCCGGCATGTCGGCGTTGAAGCGGAGCGTTGCCAGGTATTCCTTGTCCAGTGCGGCGAGCGTTTCCCGGTCCTGGTTGGAAAGCGGTGCGCGAGGCGCGCCGGCCAGTTGCCGGGCGACGGCGTTGCGCACGGCCTTGCTCTCGTCCGTGGCCAGGTGTTTGAACAGCCCGAGCCGCTGTTCCGGCCGCAGCCATTCCAGTGAACGGACGGTCGATGCGCGCAGCAGCGCATTGTCGTCACTCAACAGTTGCGCGGCGGTGCCCAGGGTCTGCTGCGAGGGAAACCCGCTGCTGGCCAGTATCGCGCTGGCGCGCAGGATGGCCGGCTCGGCCGGGTCGCCCGCCAGCGACAGCAGGTTCGGCAGCGCGGCCGGGTCGCCCGCCCATGCGGCCGCCATCACCGGTGCATATTTCCCCTGGGGCGGCGTCGTTTTCGCCTGCGCCGGCTGGTCGCCTTTCCATTTCTTCACCGCCTCTGCGGCCCATTCCGCGCCCTTGTCCTCGTGGCAGCGGTCGCAGGCGTTGGGGGTGCCGAGCGCGACCGACAGGATCGGCTCCGGCACGTGGAAGCTGTGGTCGCGGCGGTCGTCGACGACCATGTACGTACGACTGGGCATGTGGCAGTCCACGCAGGCCGAGCCGGGCTGGCCGCTCTCGTGATGATAGTGCTCGGGCCGGTCGAAGACTGCCGGCACGTGGCATTGGCCGCAAAGGCCGTTGCCCTCAGTACGCACCTTGTTACTGTGCGGTTCATGGCAGTTGGTGCAAACCACGCCCGCCGCGTACATTTTGCTCTGCAGGAACGAGCCGTAGACGTAGACCTCATCCCGAACCTGGCCGTCCGGAAAATACAGTCCGGGCTCGATCAGCGCCAGGCGGTACTGGTCCTCGAAGCGGGCGCCCGGCCGGGCCGGCCCCATTTCGCTGCGGCGCGAATGGCAGGCCGCGCAGGTTTCGACCTGGGTGACCGGGTGCTTGCCGTCCAGGCGCGAGAATATCCGGGTTTCGCCATCCTGCGCGGGGCCGAAGGCGCCGCGGTCCTTGAGCGAAAATTCGAATCCCGCGTGTTCGCCGGCGGAGTCGTCTGTATCTTCATCGTAGGCTTCGCCGGCCTCGTGTTCCTGCGCCCACCCGAGGTGCTTTTTGGCCGGGCCGTGGCAGGCCTCGCAGGCGACGTTGATCTCCTGCCATTTCGTGTCGTAGCTGTCCGAAGCGGACGCGTAGCCCTTGTCCAGGCCGGTCGAATGACAGGCCGCGCAGCGGCTGTTCCAGTTCTGGAAGGAGCCGGTCCAGTGCACGAGGTCGCCGTGTTCGACCGGGCCCACGCCCGCAGCCATGTCGGTCGGGTAGAGGTGCATCCAGCGTTGGCCGCCGTCCTCTTTGGGCCGGCTGTCCCAGACGATGTTCAGCGCCTGGTAGCGCCCGCGCGGGAAGGCCACCAGGTATTGCTGCAGGGGATAGAAGCCGAAGGTGTAGGCGATTTCGAACGCCTGCAGTTCGCCGTCCGCGTCGTCCGTTTCGACCATGAACTTGCCGTCGCGCTTGAAGAAGCGGCTGGTCGTGTCGCCGTATGTGAAGCGGGTCCCGCTGAAATCGCCCAACACGTTGTCCGCGGTGGCGGGCAGCATGGCCTTGTAGTGGTGCGAGCCCTGCCAGGCCGTCCATTCCGCTTCGTGGCAGGTCTTGCAGGTATCGCTGCCGGCGTAGCTTTCGGAGGCGTGAACGGAAGATACGGCCAGGAGGACCAGCGCAGACAACGCCGCTGCCCGGCGTGTCCAGGCTTGCCTGCGATTGACCATAGGGGCCCGCGACTCAATCGCACCCAAGGGTGCTCCCTCAAAGTGCCAGAATGAAGCCCTGTGTGGGAGCCAGCTTGCCTGCGACAGGGCCCTAATCAAGGCCTGGCCCACGATTCAGGGCAGCGCACAGTGCGTCGGTTTCTTCGGGCAACGTGCAGTGCGAGAACACGAAGCGGGCGAGGTCTTCACGGCCAGGCCAGCCCAGGAAGTCGATGCCGGCGGCGCTCAGCCGCTCGAAGCCCTGCGGTGACCAGCGCACGAACACCTCGTTGCCGCCCACAGGGAATTCCAGGGCAGCCTCCGGGTGCGCTTCCACCGCCTGCGCGAAGCGGGCGGCCTGGGCATTGGCGTTGGACGCCAGTTCCAGCCACAGGCCGTCCTCGATGTAGGCGAGCAGCTGGGCGGACACGTAGCGCATCTTGCTGAGCAGGTGCCCCGAACGCTTGCGCAATCGCTCCGCGCGTTCCCGCAGTTCCGGCTCGCCGAACACCAGTAAGGCTTCCGCGGCCAGGCAACCGTTCTTGCTGGCGCCGAAGGACAGCATCCGGGCGCCGGCGCGCCAGCTCACATCGGCCGGATGGCAGCCCAGCGTGGCGACCGCGTTGCCGAATCGCGCGCCGTCCACGTGGGTGACCATGCCGAGGCGGTCGGCGGTGTCGAATACGGCGCGCATCTCTTCCGGCTGCCACACCGTGCCGGATTCGGTGAGCTGCGTCAGGCTGACGGCGGTGGCGGCGTAGCTGTGCACGCCGTGGCCTTCGTTGGACCGCACCTGGCGCTCCAGTTCGGCGGGCCCGAATTTGCCGTCCGGGCCGTCTATGGGCACCAGGCGCAAGCCGCCGCCGAAGAACTCCGGCGCTCCGCCTTCGTCGTTCAGGATGTGGGCGTTGCGGTGGCAGTAGACCGCGCCCCACGGGGGTGTCACGCAGGACAGGGCGATGCTGTTGGCGGCCGTGCCGGTGCTGACCGGGACCGCCACCGTATCGGTCTCGAACAGCCCGGAGAACGCGGCGTCCAGCTTCTCTGACCAGGCGTCTTCGCCGTACGCCCAGGCGCGGCCCTGGTTGGCTTCCTGCAGCGCCGCCATGATCGCGGGCGCGGCGGGCGATTCGTTGTCGCTTCTGAAGTTGAGTTCCATGCTGCGGATTATAAGGATGGCGGCCGGGCGCGTCTTGCTTTCGCGTCGCGAAGCGTGGCGTTTGCGAGGCGGAGACGATGCTGGATAATAGCCGCCCGTGAAGGCGCGCACCATCATCAAGGAATCCAGGGAGCAACTCGACCATATCATGGCGAGCGATGCGGCCTGGTGTCGGCAACGACTGGCCGCCTGCGAGCGCCGGGTGGACCGCGGCCAGCCCGCGGACCGCCTGCTGCAGCAGGTGCAAAAGCGTATTACCGCTTCGCGTGAGCGGGCCGAACGGCGAGCCGCGGGCGTTCCCTCACGCAGCCTGCAGGTGTCGCTGCCGATTACCGACCGGAAGGACGATATCGTCGACGCCATCCGCGGGCACCCGGTGATCGTGGTCGCCGGCGAGACGGGCTCCGGCAAGACCACCCAGATTCCGCAGTTCTGTCTCGCGGCGGACCGGGGCGTCCGCGGCCTGATCGGCTGTACGCAGCCGCGGCGCATCGCGGCCCGCGCGATGGCCGAACGCGTCTGCGAAGAACTCGGGGTTGAGCTCGGCGGCGCGGTGGGCTACCAGGTGCGTTTCCGCGACCGCAGCAGCGCGGACAGCTACATCAAGTTCATGACCGACGGCATCCTGCTCGCAGAGTCCATGCACGACCGCTTTCTCGACGCCTACGACACCCTGATTATCGACGAGGCGCACGAGCGCAGCCTGAACATCGATTTCCTGATCGGCTACCTGAAGCAGCTGCTGACGCGGCGCAGGGACCTGAAGCTGATCGTCACCTCCGCGACCATCGATACGGAGAAATTTTCCCGCCACTTCGACGGCGCCCCGGTCATCCAGGTATCGGGGCGGAGTTACCCCGTCGACATCGTCTACCAGCCGCTGGCGGAGGAGAGCGAGGGCGAAGGCCGCGGCGGCCGCGACCTGTACCAGGGCATCGCCGACGCGGTGCGGCACCTGAACCGCATCGACCCGATGGGGGATGTGCTGGTGTTCCTGTCCGGGGAGCGGGAGATCCGGGAGGCGAGCGATTTCCTGCGCCGCAACCTGGCCGGCAGAGCGGGCGCCCATACCGAGATTCTGCCCCTGTTCGCCCGCCTGTCGGCTGCCGAGCAGCGCCGGGTCTTCCACCCGGGCCCCGAGCGCCGGATCATCCTGTCGACCAACGTCGCGGAAACCTCGCTCACGGTGCCCCGAATCCGCTTCGTGATCGATTCCGGGCTGGCCCGGATCAGCCGCTACGGGCACCACAGCCGCATCCAGCGCCTGCCCATCGAGCCGATCTCGCGCGCCAGCGCGAACCAGCGCTCGGGCCGTTGCGGGCGGCTCGGGCCGGGCACCTGCATTCGCCTCTACAGCGAGGAGGACTACGAGAACCGGCCCGAATTCACCGAACCGGAAATCCTGCGCACCTCGCTGGCCTCGGTCATCCTGCACATGCTGACCATGGGGCTCGGCGCGGTCGAGGACTTCCCCTTCGTCGATCCGCCGGCGCCGCGGATGATCAACGACGCGCACCAGTTGCTGTTCGAACTCGGCGCCACGGACGCGGAGCGGGCGCCGACCGACCTCGGGCGCCGGCTGGCGCGCTGGCCGCTGGACGTGCGGCTGGCGCGGATGATCGACGAGGGGGCCAGGCAGGGCTGCCTGGAGGACATGCTGGTGCTGGCCGCCGTGTTGAGCATTCAGGACCCCAGGGAGCGCCCGCTCGACGCGCAGGCGGCGGCGGACGAGGCGCACGCGCGCTTCGCCGACCCCAAATCGGACTTCGCCGGGCTGCTGAAGCTGTGGCGGCACCTGCGCGAGCAACGCAAGGCGCTCTCCGGCAACCAGTTCCGCAAGCTCTGCCGCCGGGAGTTTCTCAGCTGGCAGCGGGTGCTCGAGTGGTTCGACCTCTACCAGCAGTTGCGCGACCACGCCCGCGAGGACCGGCTGCCGCTGACCGGCCGCCACGGAAACTACGAGCAGGTGCATCGCAGCCTGTTGTCGGGCCTGTTGAGCCTCTGTGGCCGCAAGAACCCGGAGGATCCGGGGTATACCGGGGTTCGCCAGCGCACGTTCCACATTTTTCCGGGTTCCGGCCTGTTCGGCAGCACACCGCCGTGGCTGATGAGCGCGGAGATCGTCGAAACGAGCCGGCCGTATGCGCGCGTCAATGCGGTGGTCGAACCCGAATGGATCGAGCAGCTGGGCGCCCACCTGTTGAAGTCACGACACTTCGACCCGCACTGGTCGCGCCGGCGCGGCGAGGTGATGGCCTGGGAGCAGGTGTCCCTGTTCGGCCTGGTGCTGGTCGAGAAGCGCCGCATCCGCTTCGCCCCCATCGATCCGCCCGAGGCCCGCCGCATCTTCATCCTCGAGGCCCTGGTGCGCGGCGAACTCGACACGCGCGCCTCGTTCCAGGCGCATAACCGGAAAATCCGCGAGGAAGTGGAAGCCCTGGAGCACAAGCGGCGCAGGCGCGACGTGCTCGCCGACGAACACGCGCAGTTCGAGTTCTTCGACGCCCGGGTGCCGGCCGAGGTGAACAGCGCCCGCACCTTCGAAGAGTGGCTGGCCGGCCTGGGCCGGAAGGGACGGGAGTTGCTCTACCTCGGGCACGATGTCCTGATCCGCGAGGACGCCGGCAGGGCGCCCGCCGAACTGTTTCCGGACCGCCTCGAGGCCGGCGGCCGGAGCTTCGACCTCTCGTACCGCTTCGAGCCCGGCCACGAGGAGGACGGCGTGACACTGACCGTGCCGCTCGAGCTGCTCAACACGCTGGACGCCGGACGCCTGCAATGGCTGGTGCCGGGACTGCTGCGCGACAAGCTGGAGGCGCTGCTGCGCCAGCTGCCCAAGCCCCTGCGCCGTGCGCTCACCCCGGCGCCCGCCTTCGCGGATGCGCTGCTCGAATCCCTGCGGGGGCGCGAGGGCGAACCACTGCTGCCGGCCTGCGCCGCGGAACTGCGCCGCCTGACGGGGCTGGAGGTGTCCGATGCGGAACTCGACGAGGCGGCCCTCCCGCCCCATCTCCGCTTTCTCGTGCGGGTGATCGGCGAGGACGGCTCCGTGCTCGCCAGCGGGCGGGACCTGGAGGCGATCCAGGAGCGCCTTGGCCAAAAGGCGCAACGTCGCTTCATGGACAGCCAGGGTGCCGATTTCAACCGCGACGGCGAAACCTCCTGGGCGTTCGGGTCGCTGCCGGCCGAGGTCCGGACCGATGCCGGCGTCCCCGCCTGGCCGGCGCTGGTCGACCAGGGGGATGCAGTCGGGCTGAGGCTGTTCGACACCGCGGCCGAGGCGGCGCAGTCCCACGCCGAGGGGGTTCTGCGCCTGCTTGGCTTGCAGCTCGGGGACAAGCTGCGCTACCTGAGGACCCATCACGGGCTGATTCGCGAGGCCCTGCTGGCCTGGAGCCCCGTTTCGTCCGTGGACGAACTATTGGAGGACCTGCTGTACCGTGCACTGTGGGCAACCGCGGGCGAGGCCGTATACACCACCCGCGATGCGGCGTCGTTCGAGGAGCTGTGCCGGCGCACCCGCACGCGACTGGGGCGCACCTTCACGCAGCTGGCCGGCCAGCTGAATGAAATCCTCCCGCTGTACGGCGCCCTGGCTGCGAAAGCGCGCGGGCGGTTGCAGCGCTCACATCCCGCCGCGGCGGCCGACCTCTCCGCGCAACTGGACGACCTGGTCTATCCGGGCTTCCTCGCGGAGCTGGAGCCGGGGCGGTTGCAGCATTATCCGCGCTACCTGAAGGCCGTCGAAGAACGATTGCAGCAGCTGGACCTGAACCCGGCGCGCGACGCGCAGCGCATGGCCCTCGTCGAGCCGTGGTGGCGCCGCTACACCGAAGCGCTGGAGGCCGGCTGCGTCTATAGCGAAGCCATGGACGACTTCCGCTGGTTGCTGGCCGAATACCGCGTGTCCCTGTTCGCGCAGCGCCTGGGCACCGCCGAAAAGGTCTCCGAAAAACGCCTCGCCGAGGCCTGGGGGAAGACCCAGGCGCATTAAAAGGGGCCGCCGGGGCGAAGCCCGCCGTAGGACCGAGCCTTGCCCGGGATGAACTTGGTTGGCCCCGCGGGCAAAATCGCGAACAACGTTCGCTCCTACAGGTGCCTGAACGAACCCCCCGTAGGACCGAGCC
>JASFKQ010000191.1:0-7442 GCA_050118555.1 Lysobacterales bacterium | reverse complement strand
CGAGACATCCTGTGCGCTATTAACCTGTTCCCGACAGGTTAATGTCCCAAAAGGGGGTAACCGCCTCCCTCCTTGACTATAGCTCTCGTCGCATCACCAGGGCGTTTTCGCGCCCTTCGTGGGTGGTGTAGTAATCCTTGCGTTCGCCAATTACCGAAAAGCCGTAGCGGTGATAGAGCGCGATCGCGGCCGTATTGCCCGGGCGGACTTCCAGGAACATGCTCCCGCACGCGCTCCGCCGCGCCGTGCGCAGCGCATGCTCCAGGAGGATGCCGCCAAGGCCCCTTCGCTGGCATTCCGGCGCCACGCACAGATTGAGCAGGTGGCCCTCCCCGGCCACCGCAGTCTGCACGCAATAGCCTGTCAGGCGCAGGCCGATCATCAGCCCCCAGCAATCGTAGCCGACCCGGATGCAGTCTTCGAAAATGCCCCGCGTCCAGGGAAATGGATAGGCCGCGAGCTCGATTTCCATGACGCGGTCCAGGTCCCGAAAGGCCAGCGGCCGTAGCAGTGCGGGCAGGGTATCCGGCTCCGCGCTCACGTAACACCCGTTCGCGCGTCGCCGTTCCGGTCGCCCAGCAACAACTGCCAGAACGCCTTCCTCGCCCCAGCGCGCTCGGCCAGTTCGCCCAGGCTGGAAGTCACCTCAACCGAGGCCGAGCCGATCACCCGTCCCGAGCCTTGCGGCAGGCAGGATTCCGCCAGGGGGCCGAACACGATGACCCGCGTGAACAGCCGTTCCGAAATGGCCTGTTCCAGGTCGGATACGCCATCCCCACCGCCGTCCTCCGGCCAACCCCATACCGGCTGTCCGCCGATCGCCCGCGCCACGTCGCCGGCGATGGGGGTAGCGCTGGCCGCGGCGGATTCGCATACCAGCAGGGTGCTGTGCTGCCCAGGCCCCACGAACACCGGCACAGCAGCGGCAGGCGCCGGCTTCGCGATCCACACGTCGAAACCCATGGCCTCCAGGTAGGCCCGGCGCCGGGGTTCGGTCACGTCCGCTCCTTGTCGTCCGCAGCACTGTTCGAACCGACCTGGCCGCCCTGCCCGGTCCCTGCGGCTTTGCGCGCGGCGCGGCGCGCCTTGCGTGTTTTCCACTGTTGCCGGCCCAGCACGGTAATGACCAACCCCGAGATGACGTAAGCGAGGCCCAGCAACATCAGCACCGAAGGCGGGTCGACCGCCAACAGCACGAACACCAGCACCACCCCGAACAGGACCCCCACCGGAATGCGGTCGCCGCGCGGCCAGGACTTGCCGCTGAAATAGCGCACGCGCGAAAACATGAGCAACCCCAGGAACACGGTCTCGAACCACATGAGCCAGCGCACCGTCTCTCCGGAAACGCCCTGGTCCGTGAAGAACCATATCGTTGCCACCAGCGTGCCCGCCGCCGCCGGTGAGGCAAGTCCCTGGAAATACATCTTGTCCGCCTTCGCAACCTGCGTGTTGAAACGCGCCAGCCGCAGCGCGGCGCAGGCGACGAACAGGAATGCGGCGAGCCATCCCAGCTTTCCCGCCAGCGGGCTGATGTCCCTCAGCGAAGCCAGCGACCAGTTGAATGCAAGCAGCGCCGGCGCGAGGCCGAAGGAAATCAGGTCCGAAAGGCTGTCGTACTGGACACCGAATTCGCTCTGCGTGTTGGTCAGACGCGCCACGCGGCCATCCAGGCCGTCCAGCAGGCCTGCCACGAGCACCGCTACGGCCGAAGCCACGAAGTGCCCGTTGATGCCGGCGATGATGGAATAAAAACCGGCAAACATCGCGCCGGTGGTCAGTGCATTTGGCAACAGGAACACACCACGGTGTATTCGCCTGTCGCCCGGTTCCATGTGAGAATTCATGCCGAAAATGATAACACCAGGCTGCCCGGTGAAGGCACCGTGCCAACCATTTGACGCGAAATTATGCTATAAGCAGGTTTCATTCAATGCAGGGAGCGCAATCATGAGTGAAAAGCGTGTTCACCCCGTTTTCGGCCGTCGTGCGCAGCAGCGGTTCGTGGCCCTCGCCGTCGTGCTCGCCGCCAGCCTGGCGACAACGACCGGACTGGCGGGGACCGAGGTGTACACCTGGACGGACGCTGACGGCGTCACGCACTACACGGACTCGCCTCCGAGCCATGGAAAGTCAAAGACCATCCAGGTGGAAGAGGTGTATCGCCCGGGCACCGCTGACGTGTACAACGCACCCACTACGACGGCGCCCTCCGAGGACACCGGTTCCGCAATGTCGGCCGCGCAGCAGCGGCGCGAGGAGATCAACAAGAAGCGTCAGGAAGCGCAGGCCCAGCAGGCGGAAATCGACCGACTGTGCAAGATGCACCGTGATCGCCTGGCCCGGGTCGAGCCGTCACGCCGCGTGTTCTACACGGATCCGACCACGGGCGAGCAGGTCCGCCTGGACGATGAAAAGCGTGTCGCCATGGTGCAGGAGTCGAAGGACTTCATTTCCAAAAACTGCAAATAGCGACCCTGAATCCGGCGCCGCCGGCCCTGGCGGCGCCTTCCACAGCCCGTATGCAGCCCTATCAAGGCGTCCCGCCTGCGGGTAGAATGGCCGGTTTGAACAGCAGGGCCCGCGATTCGATGAGAGCCAGCAAATTCCACATCATAACGACCCGGGAGACTCCCGCGGACGCCGAAATCGCCAGCCACCAGTTGATGCTGCGCAGCGGCATGATCCGCAAGCTGACCGCCGGCATTTACACCTGGACACCGCTCGGCTGGCGCGTGCTCAAGAAAGTGGAGCGCATCGTGCGCGAGGAAATGGACCGCGCCGGCTATCTCGAACTTCTGATGCCCGCGGTGCAGCCGGCCGAACTGTGGAAAGAGACCGGCCGCTGGGACGATTTCGGCGCCCAGTTGCTGAAGATGCACGATCGCGCCGGCCGGGACTACGTGTTCGGCCCCACCCACGAGGAGGTCGTCACGGATCTCGCGCGCAACGAACTGCGCAGTTACAAGCAGCTGCCGGTGACCTTCTACCAGATCCAGACGAAATTCCGCGACGAGATCCGGCCCCGCTTCGGCGTCATGCGAGCCCGGGAATTCCTGATGAAGGACGCTTACTCGTTCCACATCGACGAAGGCAGCCTGGACGAAACCTACTGGGAGATGTACGAGGTCTATTCGCGCATCTTCACCCGCGCGGGCCTGTCGTTCCGGGCCGTGCGGGCGGACTCCGGCGCCATTGGCGGCAGCCAGTCACACGAGTTCCACGTGCTCGCCGATTCGGGCGAGGACCAGATCGCCTTCTCCACGGAATCCGATTTCGCGGCCAACGTGGAACTGGCGGAGGCCGTTGCCCCACAACAGACTGCACCACCGGCCGCGGAGGAAAAGCGGATCGTCGATACGCCCGGCGCGCACACCATCGACGACCTGGTGCGGCAATTCGATGTCCCGGTGGAACGAACCCTGAAGACGCTGGTCGTGGCAGGCAGCGAAGACAGCGCATCACCCTTCGTCGCGTTGCTCGTTCGCGGTGACCACACGCTCAACGAATTCAAGGCGGCCCGATTGCCGCAGGTGGAGAGCCCCCTGCGCTTCGCCGACGAATCCGAGATCCGGCAGGCCATCGGCGCCGGACCCGGCTCGCTCGGCCCGGTCGGGCTGGCCATACCCTGTATCGCCGACCGGACCGTCGCCGCGATGGCCGACTTCACGGCCGGAGCCAACCAGGACGGCAAACACTTCTTCGGGATCAACTGGGGACGTGACGTGGAGCTGCCGGAAGTTGCGGATCTTCGGAACGTCGTTGAAGGTGACCCCAGTCCCGACGGTGAAGGTGTTCTGAACCTGGCCCGGGGCATCGAAGTCGGGCACATTTTCCAGCTGGGCTCCAAGTACTCGGAAGCCATGAACGCCGTGGTGCTGGGAGAAGACGGCAAATCCCACGTGATGATGATGGGCTGCTACGGCATCGGCGTCTCGCGTATCGTAGCTGCCGCGATCGAGCAGAATCATGACGACAGCGGCATTTGCTGGCCCGCACCGCTGGCGCCGTTCCAGGTTGCAATCCTGCCGATGAACGCTTCGAAGTCCTACCGCGTCCGCGAAGCGGCGGAACGCCTTTACGAGGAGTTGCTGGCCGCCGGAGTCGAAGTGCTGCTGGACGACCGCAACGTACGTCCGGGCGTCATGTTCAACGACATGGAACTGATAGGCATTCCGCATCGCGTGGTAGTCGGCGAACGCGGCCTCGACGAGGGTGTGCTGGAATACCGCGCCCGGACCGCGGACGAAAACGAAAGCCTGCCACTCGAAGGGGCGGCCGCGGAACTCCTGCGCCGCCTCGGGTGAAAGGGGTCGGAGCGGAGCCGCCTCAGCCCTTGTCACCGAAGTCGAAGGCCAGTTCGCCAACGCCTTCGATGGCGCACTCCACGTGGTCGCCGGGGAGCAGCGGACCGACACCCGCGGGCGTGCCCGTAAACACCAGATCACCCGCCTTCAATTCGAAGAAGCGCGAGAGCTCGGCGATGATCTCGGGAATCTTCCAGGTCATCTGGGCCGTATTGCCCGATTGCCGCAGATCCCCGTTCACGGCAAGCCGGATGGCCGCGTGCTCGGGATGGCCACAGCGCGCCACCGGGCTGATGGCGGAGATCGGCGCGGAACGGTCGAAGCCCTTGGCCGTGGTCCACGACCGGCCCTGCTTCTTCGCCGCAGCCTGCAGATCGCGGCGCGTCAGGTCCACTCCCACGGCATAGCCGTAGACCCGTTCCAGCGCTTCGGTGGGCGCAATATCACTGCCGCCCGCGGCCAGGGCGATCACCAGTTCCACCTCGTGGTGCAGGTTTTCGGTCGCCGGCGGGAACGGAAGAACTGCGTCCAGGCATACGGCATCCGCCGGCTTGCCGAAGAAAAACGGCGGCTCGCGGCCCGACGCGCCCATTTCCACCGCGTGCTCCTGGTAGTTCTGGCCGACGCAGTAGATGCGGTGCACGGGAAAGAGCAGTTGCTCGCCCGCGACGGGCACGGAGGGACCGGGCCCGGGGGCGAATACATAGAGATCGTCGCTCATCGGATAAGCTCCGTCAGGTCTGCTGTTGGGCCGAACGCGCCGCGCGGGACTGCGTTGCGGCCGGGATGCGCCTCCGCCAGGCAAGCCCGGCGGCCATCCCGGCGACCAGGATGCAATAGACGCCGATCGCGGAAAGCACATAGGGCCACAGGGGGCCGGCGCCGTCATGGGGGGTTCCCATCACCCACCCCACCCAGCATGTCGCCAGCACCGTCAGCGCGGCGAACAGCAAGAGGTCAAATTTCGTCCAGCCACGTTCCCCTGGCAGCAGGTACCAGTATATCCAGACCAGCACGGCCGCGACCGGCATCAGCAGCAACAGTGTGGAAGTCATCTGATCAGACCAGGGACCGGATGCCGACCGCCTCGCGGATTCTTGCCAGGAACGGCGTGGCAAACGCGCGCGCCCGCTCGGCGCCTTCACACAGGGTCTCCTCGATCAGCCGGGGTTCCGCGACCAGGGCGTCGTAACGCTCGCGTCCCGGCGCCAGTTCCTTGTTGATCAGCTCGAAGGTCTGCTGCTTGGCTTCGCCCCAGGCGATACCGTTGCGATAGGCCTCACGCATGGACGCGCGTTGCTGCGGGCTGGCGAACGCGGCGTAGACGGCGAACAGCGCGGAGGTCTCCGGATCCTTCGGCTCACCGGGTTCCAGGGAGTTCGTCACGATGCGCATGATCGCCTTGCGCAGCTGCTTCTCGCTAAGCCAGAGCGGAATCGTGTTGTTGTAGCTCTTGGACATCTTGCGGCCATCTTTGCCCGGGAGGACCGCAACATGCTCGTCCACGACCGCCTCGGGCAGCGCGAAAATCTCGCCGTAGTGGTGATTGAAACGCTGGGCGATGTCACGCGCCATTTCGAGATGCTGCACCTGGTCCTTGCCCACCGGCACGTGCGTAGAATTGAACATCAGGATGTCGGCCGCCATCAGGATCGGATAGCTGAACAGCCCCATCGTGATGGCGAAATCCGGGTCCTCCCCGGCGTCCACGTTCTCCTGTACCGACGCCTTGTATGCATGCGCCCGGTTCATCAGGCCCTTGGCGGTCGAGCAGGTAAGAATCCAGGTGAGCTCCGAGATTTCCGGCACATCGGATTGCCGGTAAAACACGGCGCGGCGCGTATCGAGCCCGAGCGCCAGCCAGGTCGCTGCAATTTCCAGGGTCGACTGCCGCAGGCGCTCCGGATCCTGGTTTTTCACCAGAGAATGGAAGTCGGCCAGGAAATAGTAGGACTGGACATCTTCGTCGTGGCTGGCCTCGATGCAGGGTTTGATCGCACCGACGTAGTTGCCGAGATGCGGCGTTCCCGTGGTCGTGATGCCGGTCAGCACGGTTCGCTTTTTCATGCGGTAATCTCCGCGGGGAATTTTCTGTAACTGCCCAAAGATGCGTATTCTAAGTTATAAGGTAATCCATTACAGGATAAAATCCGGCATGCCGGACAGGCTCGTCAAGACGCATGGTGCAACATAGGGAAGTGTCCAAGGGGGATTCGGTGACGGAGCGAGGTTGCCCGCTGTCTTGCCTGTGCCTCTGCCTGTTCCTGGTCCTGTTTCCGATCCTCTTCACAACCCCGGCGCGCGCTCAGGACACCACCGTCGAAACTCAGGGTGCGGGAAATCCCCGCGAAAGCACGCCGTCCGAACGTCGCAAGGCCATGCGCACGGTCTCCGAGCCGTTCGAGGAGGACGAAGACGAGGAGGAGGAACCGGAGGCCGAAGACGACATGTGCAACTATCCGATCGCAAGGCCCGAGATCCAGGAACGCTCACAGGAGTTGTTGCGGAGCTGGTCCTGCCACACATTCCGGTGGTTCGACAGCTGGTGGGGCGACCGTTACGACTTTGACGAGAAAGCCGTCAACGGCCTGCTGACCGTGGGCGCCGATTACCGGCAGTACGATGGTTTCAATCCGCGTTTGAGGCTGAGAGTCAGAGCGCCGCTTCCAAACCTGACGCGGCGCTGGGACCTGATCGTCGGGCGCCTGGACGAGGAAGCCTTCGTCTCAGACACGCAGAGCCAGGACAATACCTTCTACAACCCCGGCCTGATCAACCGCGGAGAAGAGGATTCCTGGCTGCTCGGCCTGGGCCATCGGAACAAGCACGTGCGTTCGGGCTGGGACTATTCGGTCGGTGTGCGGCTGCGGACTCCGCCCGCGCCCTACGCCAAGGTCCAGTACTACTTCAATCACCGTTTCACCGAAGACACCGACCTCCGGTTTCGACAGACGTTTTTCTGGCGGAGGGACCAGGGCTTCGGCACGACCAGTCGAGGCGACCTCGCGACCGCCCTGGACGACCGCAACGTGTTGCGCTGGGAGGGAATCGCCACCTTTTCGGAGTCCACCGAGGGCACCGAATGGTATTTTGGGCAGACCTGGTACCACCTTTTTGCGCACCGCAACGCCATTT
>JASFKQ010000190.1:0-7540 GCA_050118555.1 Lysobacterales bacterium | reverse complement strand
CATCGCGGCGCTCGATGCCTGCGCATGCCGGCCGGCCTTCATGACCACGACCGGCTTGACCCGGGAGGCCGCGCGCAGCGCACTCATGAAGCGACGCGCCTCGTGCAGACCCTCGATGTACAGCATGATGCTGTCGGTCTCGGGGTCCATTGCCAGGAAATCCAGAATCTCGCCGAATCCGACGTCCGCGGAAATGCCGGTCGATATGACGCTGGAAAATCCCACCTCGTTCACCTCGGCCCAGTCCAGGATCGCGGTGCACAGGGCGCCGGATTGGGAAACCACAGCGATCCGGCCGCGCAGCGCCTGTCCGGCGCTGAAGGTCGCGTTGAGGCCGACATCCGTGCGGATCGCACCGAGGCAGTTGGGGCCGAGGATGCGCAGGCCATAGCGCCGCGCCCTTCGCAGCATTTCCGCTTCCAGGGAAGCGCCTTTGCCGCCTGCCTCACGGAACCCCGCCGACATGACGATGACGCCTCCGACGCCGGATTCGCCGCAATCGGTAATGATGCCGGGAACGGTGGCCGCCGGCGTCACGACTACGGCCAGATCGATATCACGGCCCGAGGCCGCGACGCTGGGAAAGCAGGGCTGGCCGTCGAGCTCGTCGTAGCGGGGATTGACCCGGACCAGCTCACCCGTAAATCCCGCACTCTCCAGGTTGTCGAGCACGACGCTGCCCAGCGAACCGGGCGAGCGGCTTGCGCCGACAAGAGCCACGGAGCGGGGTTTGAACAATTGCTGAAGCCGTTGATTTGTCATTTGTATTTCCTTTGTTCAGCCCGCAGAATGCACCCGTGTATACGGGTGTTCGAAGGCCGTTCTGAATTCTCAGGAATGCAGTGCGAATACAGGCACGTCCATGTTCATGAGCAGTTCGTGGGTCACGCCGCCGAGAATCCGTTCGCGCAGCCGGCCGCGCGAATACGCACCCATCACCACCAGGTTCGAACGTGTATCGCCGTATGCTCCCAGAATCTCTTCGGCAGGGTTGCGGCCCGGCGCGTGGTGGACTTCCGCCTCGATTCCCCAGTGGAGCAGATAATTTCTCAGGTGTGTGGCCTTCGGGCCCGGTATCGCCTCCCGGCCGCAGCGGACGATGTGCACCTGCTCGGCAAGGCGGAGCAACGGCAGCGCCGCGGTGACAGCGATAGCCGCGAGTTCCCGTTGATCCCAAGCGATCAGTATCCGTTTACCCGGCAGTGTCACGCGCTTCTGCGGCAGGACCAGCAAGGGCTTGCCGCTGTTGAGCAGGGCCGCGAGCACGAACGCGCGGCCAATCCCGGAGCTGCGCGCCCTGGGGCGTGACAACACGAGCAGGTCGGCTAGCGGTCCCACGATGCCCAACACTTTCTCGGGCGTGCCCACCATCTCCTCCCAATAGGCCAGCGGTCGTTCCTCCAGCCTCGGTTTGCGCGCGATGGCGACGTCACGCATCCGGGCCATCTCCCGGAACATCCGGCGGGCGTTGTCGCGGTTAAGCTTGACGGTCTGTGGCGGCAATTCGGGCCATGCGCCCTCATCAAGGGTCAGCGGCAAGAGGGGACCGCGCGCGGCATGCCGTTCCTCGCGATGTGGTCGTACGTGGCAACCGACCACGTTGGCGTTCAGGCGCTCCGCCAGTCCAAAGGCGGTGTCCAGCGCGTGGACGCACTCGGGGCGATCGGCGACGGGCACCAGGATCACTCGCATGTCGGGAACCTCCTGCTTGACTGACCCCATTATAGATAACCGCCGAGCAGGCATCGAAAGGCATCGGGCATCGGCATGAGCGGCGTCAAGAAAAGTGGCCGGCGCCTTGCGACAGCGGGGCTTCAATCCCGGTAATCTTCAGGATTCAAACCGTGCTTTTTGAGCAATTTGTAGAACTCCGAGCGATTACGCTCGGCCAGCCGAGCTGCCTGCGAGACGTTTCCGCCTGTCGTCCGGAGCAATCCCGACAGGTAGTCGTGTTCGAACTGCTCACGCGCCTCGGCAAACGACGCCTGGCGCCGGATCCCGCCCTCCAACGCGCTTTGGACCAGGCTTTTGGGGATCAGCCTCGACTGGCACAAAACCACGCAATGCTGCACGACGTTGGCCAATTGCCTGATATTCCCGGGCCAGGAAGCGGCAGCCAATGCCTCCACCGCATCCGGGCTGAAGCCCGTTGCCGGGCCGTATTCGCTGAATCGTTCCAGGAAGTGCTGTGCGAGCAGCGGAATATCCTCGCGGCGTTCTTCCAGGGTCGGAAGACGGAACTTCACGACATTGAGACGGTAGTACAGGTCTTCGCGGAACGTACCGTCTTCGATGTCGGCCTCGAGGTCATGGTGGGTCGCCGCAATTACCCGCACATCCACGGCGATGTCGCTGCCCGAACCCACCGGGCGGATCGTCCGTTGCTGCAACGCCCTCAGCAACTTTACCTGCCCGGCCTGCGGCATGTCCCCCACCTCGTCGAGAAACAGGGTGCCGCCGTTGGCCTGCTGGAACAGCCCGATGCGGTCCCTGTGGGCGTCGGTGAATGCGCCCTTTACGTGTCCGAACACCTCACTTTCGAACAGGGTGTCCGGAATCGCGGAGCAATTCACGGTCACGAATGGCTGCTCGGCCCGTCTGCTGGCCTCGTGGATGGCCCGCGCCAACAATTCCTTGCCGGTGCCGCTCGCACTCTGGATCAGAATGCTCGCGTCACTGGCGCCGGCCAACTGCGCCTTGCGCAGCAGCGATTCCATGCGCGGACTTCGGGTTACGATCTGCGAGCGCCAGCCGGTCTCGCCCCTGGCGCCGGGCGATGCAGGGCCGTGCAAGCGGGTCGCCTTTTCCAGACAGGCCACCAGTTCCGCGTCGTCGATGGGCTTGGTGAGGAAGGCGAAAGCCCCCATGCGGGTGGCAGTGACCGCGTCCGGTATCGTGCCATGGGCCGTCAGTACGACCACGGGCAGCACGGGGAACCGGTTTTCGATCTCCGAAAGCAGACCGAGGCCGTCCATACCCTCCATTTTCAGGTCGGTGACGACGGCCTGGGGGTGGGACCTGGAAAGAATCCGGAGCGCAGCTTCGGCGCTGGTCGCCGTGTGCACCGCAAAGCCGGCGCGCCGCAGCCGCAGTGTGAGCAGTTGGAGGAGGTCCTCGTCATCGTCGACGAGAAGAATGCTGGCCTGCTCGCTCATTGCTGCAGTTCATCCGATTTCTGCTGGCTTTCCACGATGTCCTGTTCGATGTTCTTCAGCGCCTCGAGTTGCTCGCGGACCTCCGCAAGCTCTGCCTGTAACCGGTCACGCTCCGCTGCCAGTTTGCGCTCCCGGGCTTTCCCCACGGCGACTGCCTGCGCGTACTGGATCCAACGGTCGAGCAGGTCGCGTAGCGGGGCAAGCTCGCTGTCCGCCGAAATTTCGGCGAGGATTTCACGGCTGCGCGCCAACTGTGCGACACCGGCATCCCGGCGGCTGAGCACATACGCTGCCCGCAGACGGTTCTGGTCACTCGGATTCGCCTGGTAAGACTCCAGCGCCGCATCGGACGCGCTGGCCAGCCCAGCGGCGTCCATGGCGTCAATCGACCTCGCATACCCGGCCCAGCCCGACAGCGGGTCCGTTTGCGCGAACGGCAACGTCTGGCATCCGGCCAGAATCAGGCATGGTATCAGTATTCGAATCGGCTTTATCACTGGGGTCCTTCTACATACTGCGAGCACCGCGCGTCGGTGCTCCAACGAGACCCGCCAGGGTCGGCAAAAGGCAGCTTGTGAAACGCGCTTGGCATTATAGAGAAGCAGCCTCCGTCGATGGGTATCCACATGGTGTCGGCCAACCCTATCCGGGCTTTCCAAGCGTCAGTCGGAAGAGCGCACCGCTGTCGCTGGGCAGCAGTTCGATCTTCCCACCGTGCTGCGCAGCGTACTCCTGTGCAATTGCCAGACCCATGCCCGAACCCGCAACAACAGCCCCGGGCGGCCGGGCGCCCGTATAAAACCATTCGAAGATCCGGTCCCTGTCTTCATGGGGCACTCCGGGGCCGCTGTCCCTGACATCCAGCACCGCCCTACCGTCCCGGGAATCCAGAGTTACGTCCACCCGGCCGCCTGCGGGCGTGTATTTCACCGCGTTCGACAGCAGATTGTCCACAATAACCTCGAGACGCTTGCGGTTGCCCGGCAAGCGCACGGGCTGCAGGGACTGCCGGAGCGCCACCGGCCGCGCGGCTGCGTCGCCCCGGTGCCGTTCGATGACTTCCATGACCAGGTTGTCCAGGCGGATGTCCTGGTCGGGCTGCCCCGCGGTCATGTCGCCCTCGGCGCCATAACGCAACAACTCCTCGATCATTCGCTGAAGGCGTACGCTGTTGCTGCGCACAATGCGCGCGATCTGCTCACGATCGCCCGGCGCCCCGTCCTCTCCGTCCTCACTGAGGAGCTCCGCGCCTTCGCGGATGTTCGTCAGGGGCGTCTTCAGTTCGTGCGATACGTTTCGAAGGAACTGGGACTTCTGCGCCTCGAGTTCGACCAGCCGACGCCGCAACCACTCCAGCCTCTGTCCGAGCTCCTCCAGATCGCGCGCGCCCCTGATCCGGATCGGCTCGCCGAGGGTCCCCTGTCCCAGCGAGCGGATACCCGTGCCGATCTGGCGCAATGGGCGGGCGATGACAAAAAAGAGAAATGCGGCCAGGCCAGCCGATACCGGGATGACGAACATGGCCTGAATGATCAGGGAGTGCTGAAGGCTTTTTGCCTTGTCCGGAAGGATGCTCGCCATTGCGCGCGAGATGGCATTCTGCTCCCTGACAACATCGAGTGCGCTGCCTCGAAGTGCTTCGAGGGCTGAATCCAGTTCCTGCCCGTTCTGCCCCCTGGAATCGTCGTACAGCAATTTGCTGACCTGGCGCTCCGCCTGCCTGTACCGGTCCAGTGCGGATGCAATTTCCGTGCTGCGCGAGCCTGCCACCAAGCGGTCGAGGAGACCGAGCGCGGCTGCCCGATGCTCGCCGTACAAGCGCATGAACGAAGGGTCGCCCAGGGCTTCGAACTGGCGCGCGCTCCGCTCCATGGACGTGGTCCGTTCAAGCAGTCCCCTGCTGGCCACCGCGTTCTCCTGAACCGTCATCATGTCAACGCGACTTTCGCGGGCCAACCGGTCCACGCGAACAATCGCCGTCACCAGGGTGACGATCAGCGGCAGGGCCACCAGGACGAAGCCCAGCACGATCAGGCCAAGCAGGGTTGGGGACTTCGCTCGCCGCATGTTTCGATTTCGATCCTCGCTTCAACAGTCGCGCCCACGGGCTGTTGTCGATCAGCAACAGTCTGCGCGCATGCTGCGCAAACCCCGGGCTGATGGCGGAGCGCCGGCAATATCCGGCCACGATAACCGCTACTTCCCTTGGCCCGGTGTCGCCGATTGGCGACACCAACGCAGCGCTTCACTCAGGACAGTTTCACCTTCTTCGTCGAATTTTCAAGACTTTGAAGAAGCGGGCACGAAGATTGCATTGCACAGCACGACCCGGTCCTTTCATCCGGGCCGACCAAACATTTGGAGGTTAAAGCAATGACCCTTTCGAAATCTGTCTTCACGCTTGCAATCGCAATCACGCTGGCCCTTTTCTCCGTCTCCAGCTTCGCGACGGAAACGGAACAGCAGGGCGCTGCCATGGACAAGGCCAGCACCACGGAAAAGCCCGCGTTCGACAAGGTGGACGCAAACCAGGACGGTTTTATCACTCCGGAAGAAGCCAAGGACTGCTGGCTCGCCGATGTGTTCACGAAGGTCGACACCAACCAGGACGGCGTGGTGAATCGCTCCGAGTATGAGACGGCTCTGAGCTGAACGCCTGCTTTTCGGGAATTCAGGGACAGATTCTTGAATGTCACGGATTGACAGCCGAGGGGCGGGTCAGCCGACCCGCCCCTCTTTGATCAAGCCATGAGAATCCATCTCACGAGGGAAAGAACCATGCGAGACCGAACGAAACGACCCATGCAAGACCGAACGAAATTCGTCCTGGCCGTGCTGTTCGTGATGGGCCTCGCCGGGATTCTGGGACGAGCGGTAAACGCGGACGACACCCCGGCGACGGATCCGAGCTGCGGCGCCTTCATGCCGTCCGGCGACCGCTGGATCGATACACGACTCGACACTGTGTACTTGCTGAACCCTCACCTGAATCAGGACCCGATATCCACCGAGGTCAGGAGCGGGGTCGTGCTTCTCTCCGGGTCGGTACGCTCCGATATCGACCGGGACCTGGCGGAGGAGATCGCCAGGAGCGTGCCGGGTGTCCACGCGGTACACAACGCGCTGCGGGTGGATGAACAGGCGCCGGTTTCTCCTCCATCTGCGGCTGACTCGAGCTTCCTGCAGAGCATCCGCGACGCCACTTTGACCGCCGAGATCATGACCAGGCTGATTGCCAACGGGAATCTTCCCGTCACCGGGATCAGCGTGAACACGACCAACAATATCGTAGAGTTGAGCGGCGAAGTCGCATCCGACACCGAGCGACAACTGGCCGAATACATCGCCCGCAATACGCAGGGCGTTGCATCGGTGGCAAACCGGCTTGCCATCCATCACTCCGGATGATCAGGAGTGCGACACCATTGACGTCAATGCCGACCGGTCCGTGCCCAGTGCCGGCATCGACGAAACGGCCGGCCGCCGTTTACAACGTTCGACGTGCGCAACCTGTTTGAAGGTTGCCCTCATTGTGCCGCGTGACGCTCCTTAAACCTTCTCGTGAAGCGCGGCATTTTTTTCTTTCCGCCCGCGGCGGCAATCGCCGGACACAGGTCCCTGCGGTTTCAGATCGTGCCGGTGACAAGGGCGGCCCCGACGCCAAGCAGCAGCACACCCACAAGCGCCTGTACGCTGCGCATCGTCACCTTGTGCAGGTAGCGCCTGCCCAGCAGCACACCGCAGAAAGCCGCCGTGGCGCCCGTGGCCACCAGGCCCCATCCACCGAAGCTCCCCAGGTGCCCGCCCGCCGAAATGACGAGGGCCGCGTACACCGAGATTCGCGTGAGGTCGACCAGGAACCCGATAACGGCGTTACTGCCGACATAGCGCTCGGTACTCAACCCCGCCTTGGCCAGGAAGGCCGAGCGCAATGCGCCCTGGTGGCCGGACAGCCCGCCGAAAAAGCCCGATAAAACGCCTCCGAGCGGCAGCCACCGGCGGTCGAATTGCAAATTCCTGAAGCGCGGCAGCAGCTCGAACATCGCGAAAAAAATCATCAGCAACCCGATCAGAAGCTTTACCGGCGTAATTTCGGAAACTTCGGTCTGGTTGACCTCGACGGTGATGGTGCTGCCCAGGCTCGCGAACCAGCCAAGCGCAAGCGCCCCGAGCACAGCGGCGCCGATGGCGGGCAGACCGAAGCGAAGAACCACGTCCCTGTCGGCGCGCCGGCCCAGCAGACCGACCTTGAACACGTTGTTCGCCCCGTGCACGAGAGCGGTCGCCACCACGGCCACTTCAGCCGGGAAAAACAGCGCGAACACGGGCAGCATCAGTGTTCCCAGCCCGAATCCCGAATACATGGTGAGCGTTGCGGCGAAAAC
>JASFKQ010000189.1:0-7542 GCA_050118555.1 Lysobacterales bacterium | reverse complement strand
TTGGAGTCCGCTTCACCGTCGTTGACCCGGTAGGTGAAGACATCGACCGGGTCGCCGTCGTTGCAGTAGTCGGCGTCCGGGTCGTAGGTGAAGGAACCGCCCGGGTTCAGCGACAGCGTACCGTGGCCGACGTCGCTGACCAGCGATGCCGTCAACGGATCGCCGTCGGCATCCGAATCGGCCCCGGCGCCGGTATCGTCGGTAATCACGTTACCGGAGGCCTGGGTGTCTTCGTCCGTCGAGTACAGATCGTCGGTCGCCACCGGCGGGTCATTGACGCAATTGACGCTCAGCGAGACGGTGGCCGTATTGGAGTCCGCTTCACCGTCGTTGACCCGGTAGGTGAAGACATCGACCGGGTCGCCGTCGTTGCAGTAGTCGGCGTCCGGGTCGTAGGTGAAGGAACCGTCCGGGTTCAACGACAGCGTACCGTGGCCGACGTCGCTGACCAGCGATGCCGTCAACGGATCGCCGTCGGCATCCGAATCGGCCCCGGCGCCGGTATCGTCGGTAATCACGTTACCGGAGGCCTGGGTGTCCTCGTCCGTCGAGTACAGATCGTCGGTCGCCACCGGCGGGTCGTTGACGCAATTGACGGTCAGCGACACGGTGGCCGTGTTTGAATTCTGATCCTGGCCGATGGCTCTGTAGGTGAACGTATCCACCGGGTCACCATCGTTGCAGTAGTCGACATCCGGGTCATAGGTGAAGGAACCGTCGGGATTCAGCACCAACGTGCCGTGGCTGACATCGCTCCACAGAATGGCCGTCAACGGACTACCATCGGGATACGAGTCGACACCGGCGCCGGTATCGTCCGTAATGACGTTGCCCGAAGCCTGGCTGTTCTCATTGATGGTGTAAGCGTTGTCCGTCGCCACTGGCCGGCAGAAGATGTCAAATAAGACCTCGGCCGGTTCGGAATCCGCCTGCCCGTCGTTGGCGACATAGGTAAAGAAATCCTCATTACAGTTGTTGTCGCCTGGATCATAGCTGAAGGAGCCATCGGGGTTCAGGACCAGCACACCGTGAGCGACGTCCGTGACCAGTGCGGCCGTCAACGGATCGCCCTCGACATCGTAGTCCACACCGTAACCGGTATCGTCCGTGATGACGTTGCCGGAAACCTGCTCGATCACCTCCAGTTCGTATTGCTCATCCGTCGCCACCGGCGGGTCGTTGACGCAATTGACCGTCACTGACACAGTGGCGGTCGAACCGCCGGGCGCCAGCTGGTAGGTAAAGTCGTCAGTCGGGTTGCCGTCATTGCAGAAGTTGACATCTGGCTCGTATCCCAGTTTGGGGCCCTCTGCGGTGCTCACGTGCCCCGCGACGCCGTGGGCCGGTTGCGTCAACAGGCTGAAATCGATGGGGCCGCCATCCACGTCGGTGTCGTTGGCCAGTATGTCCACCAAGACCAACCCGGAATCCTCGTCGATGGTCAGGACATCGTCGACCGCGACCGGCGGATCGTCAATGCAATTGACCGTCACGGCGACCGTGGCGGTGGTGCCCTCCGGCGTCAATGTGTAGGTGAAATCGTCAGTCGGGCTGCCGTCGTTGCAGTAGTCCGGGTCGGGCTGGTAGGTCAAGTCCGCGCCGCCGTTGGTCATCACGACCGCGCCGTTGGCCGGCTGGGTCACGGAATCGATCGAAAAGAGGCCGCCAGTGGTATTGATGTCGTTATTCAGCACGTCGATGGTTGTTGCCGGATCGTCCTCGTCGAGAACAGCGGTATCATCGACGGCGATCACGGTCAGCGGCCTGGACTGCAGAATGGCCTCCGGCCCTCCCCAAAACGAGGCCCAGAAGGTGACATTGTCGTCCTCGCCTAATGCTGAGCGACGGCCATCCTGGTTACCCGAAGGCGTGGCCAATTGCAGGAAAAAGTAGGTGCTCGGCCCAGCCAGGGGCAATTCGAACGGATCACCCGTCCGTGCAATCAGGCTCAGGCTGTGTGGACCCAGGTCCGGGCTGGTGCCCGGTCCCCAGATACCCTCGTAATTTTCTGGGTTCACATCGGGTGAAGCCGTGTCCAGCCGGCCAAGAAATGCCACGTCGCCGTACTGGTTGGCGCTGGGCGGGTAGTAACTGGAAAATTTTTCGCCGTCCGTTCCTGGCGCGGGTTTGCTGGCCAGGCTGACAAGGGTGGCGCTTCCCCCAGAATCGATGCGCCACACGCCTTCGCTATAAAGTCCACCGGTTGAAGCCAAGTGCGCCACAAAAACGACATCACCATTGTCGGTGATGAGCGGGTCCCCGAAGCCCGAGAAAATGGTTCCCGGCGGCGCGCCGGGCGCCGGGTCGCCGGATCTCGCTACCGGAATCAATCCACCAGAACCGAGGTCCATCCACAGGACCCTATCGTTGATGCCCGGGGTGACATTGCCAGACAAAGTGGTGACGAACGCGATGTCTCTGTTCGTATTTATCACGGGCGGACGGATGGAAAATATGGAAATATTGGTGCCTACTGCCGGAGCCGGGTCCCCTTCGCGGACCACCAGCCTCAACGGTACGCGACCCCAGATACCTTCGTCGTTCGAGGTCGTGACCGTGGTTCCGGGAACGGTTGGATCGTCCGCCAGCAGGGCGCTGAAAGCCACATCACGATTGTCATTGAGTACCGGTTCACTTGTGAACTGCGAGAACACCGCATCGGGGATGTCACCGATGGGCTTGTCCGGTGCGGGCGAGCCCTTGCGGGCGATCAGGGACAACACGCCCGTGAAGGGTGACGGACCCCAGATACCGGTGTCCTCGAGAGGCGAAGTATTTGTTTGCGCGTGAAAAGCGACGTCACCCAGGTCGTTGAATACCGGTTGCCCGAGCAGGTTCGTAAATTCCTCCCCAAATAGCAGCCCGGGTGCATTGGCTCCGCCGCGCGCCACCAGACCCAGGCTACCGGCCCCGTCGGTCTTCCAGATGCCCCAGCGATAGGAGCGCGCCACGGCCACGTCCAGTTCGGCTTCGAACGCCACCTGCCCGGCGGCGTTCAGCAACGGGTCCGAAAAGGACAGGAAGGTGTCTCCGGCCGGCGCCCCCGGCGCGGCCTGTCCGGTTTCAGCCACCCGTTCCAGGCCACCCAGGCCATCCGGCCCCCAGATGCCGGTTTCACCATCCGACAAATCGGCCTGAAAGGTGACTTCGGAACTGCCGTTCGTTGCAGGTACGCCGAACCCGTTGAAGGTCGACGCAGTGCCAGGCGCGGACTCACCCTTTTCCGCTATGACGTCCAGCGCCACCTGCGCCGAAGCCAACATCGGTAACAAACCCGTCAACAGGCAGATCAATCTCAAACGCGAGAGACCGAATTGGTGACGTATGAAATGAGGTTCAACATTATTCGGGTGGCGATGAATCTTCATGGTAAATTGATTCCCTTTGCTGATTTCTTGAGCACGCTTGCCTGCAGGAATGTCCCCCATTTTCGGGTAATGACAGAATTCGCCTGGCAGGTATGGTCCAGTCCGCGTTGTCTTCTGTATTGCTGGGCTTTACTGCCCGTCCCCGAGCTTTTGGCAGCGGTGTGTATAGGTATTACGAGATTTGGGCGCCAACTCCGACATCGCGTGACAGAGCAGTCCGGACATGGGCGTGTCGATTGATTGACGCCGGACGTTACGGCACATCAGTGAGGAATGATCGGGATTGAGTGACAGTTCGGCTACTGACGACGCAACCAGCAATCGGGTCCATCGATACCCGACTCGAGACAGGAAAGTTCCTTAAGGGCGGGTGATTGAGGGGCCATTCGCTCACCTAGAATACCGGCTTGGGACTTTGCAAGCTGTACTGCACCTGCCGTATTCCCGCGCGAAAACTCGACCCTGGCCAATTCGAGTTCAATCAGTGCTGCGGCGGGATGTCCCGGACCGAACTTGCTGTCGTAACCTTCGATGGCCATTTTAAACTGTGTTTCAGCGCCGTCCAGGTCCCCCGCTTCCAGCAACGCCTTACCCTCCACGGTTTGCGCGCCCAGAGCCCGCAGGCTGGCCATTGGCTCCACGCTCACTACCGCCGCGCTCGCCCGTTTCAAAGCTTCCAGTGCCGCTGCATCATTTGGCTTCAGGGCCAGATCGATTTGAGCTGCCAACATTCTCGTCTGCAAGGTGTCCCGATGACTTTCGCCCAGTTTGTCGTTCCGCAGAGCAAGGACCGCTCCGGCGATCTCCCCGGCTTCCTGGTGCCGGGCCATCGAAAGCAGAACCCGCGCCAGGTTGTGACGTGCGCGAAGCGTATACGGATGATCTGGTCCAAACTGCTGCAAGCGCAGTTCGATCGATCGTCTGTAATTTGTTTCCGCCGTGGTGAAATCACCTCGGTCTTCGTAGGCGGAAGCCAGGTTATTGAAAAATATGAACAGGTTTCGCCCCGGGGGGTCGGCATGCTCATCCAGTTCGATCGCACGGTGGTAATTCTCAATGGCCTGACCATACTCTCCCAGGTCGTGGTGGGCCGTTGCCAACTCGTTGTAGTCTAAGGCCAGCGCGGGGTTGTCGGCGCCGAACAGTTGGGACCGGATCGCCATCACTTGTGCCTGGGTGGTACGCGATTCGCGGAAGCGCCCTGCAATACGGAGAAAACCGGCAAGTGAAAACAGGCTGTTGGCGTAGGAAGGATTCAATTCGCCAAGCAACTCGTGCTTGATCCCGAGCGCCTGGTTGGTCAGATCGATGGCGAGATCGTAATGACCGGCGGATGCTTCGACCAGTGCCAGGTTGTGCAGGCTGGACGCCACGGCGGTTGAGTTCGGATCGATGGCCTTACGGATATCCAGGGCACTTTGCAACCAGGTGCGCGCATTCCCTTCGTCCCTGACCTCGTCCGCCCAAATGCCCATGCTGTTGAGAAGGTCCGCACGCGCATCCGGTTCGACATCGGTCGATTGCGCCAGGAGACGCTTGGCGATGTCAACACGCTGGGTGGCCACTTCGATCTCGAATAACCGTGTCAGCGATACAATTTCTGCAGCGAGCGCCCTGAAGGCACCGTCGTAATCATTGGCCCGCAATGCATCGATTCGGGACTGCGCCAGCATTTCCGCGGCAGTCGAATACTGCTCCAGGGCTTGCCAGGCACTGCCAAGTGCGTAACGTAAACGGCTGCGTAGCTCTGGGTCCACAATCCGGGCCGTCGCCGTGGAGTCGCTGCCGCGTCTCAACACTTCGTCGACGGTAACGTCACGCCCCCGGGCGTGGCCAGGGCGCGCGAAGGCGATCATATCGGTGATGAAGCCCAGGACCTGTTCGGCATTGGCCGCTTCCAACCTGGCCTTTGCCTCCGCCGCTACGGCGTGCTGGCGCTCGATAACAATACGCGCCACCATGGCCACGGATGCAAGCAAAACCAGTGCCGTTGTCACGGAGGCAATGCGATGACGTCTGAGAAATTTCTTTGCGCGATAACCGATACGCGGAGTAACTGCATCCACCGGCCAGCCTTTCAGCCAGTTACGCAGATCGTCCGTCAGCGATACAACGCTCGAGTACCGGTCTTGGGGATCGACGGCGGTCGCCCGGTTAATGATGGCCTGCAGTTCGCGGGGCAGGGTTTCCTGCCCGGTCCCCGCCAGCAGGGTCGTTTCCAACAGGCGTCCCAGGCTGAACACATCGGTGGTCACCGAGACGGTTTTTCCGGACCGCTGCTCAGGACTGGAGTAATGCGGTGAATAGAAATGTTCTTGTGTCGCGTTTTCCTGGTCTTGAGCGGCCTCATCCATTAACTTGGCAATACCGAAATCCAGCAATTTCGGCGTTCCATTTTCTGTCACCAGAACGTTTCCCGGCTTGATGTCACGGTGAATGACCAGGTGCTGGTGGGCGAAGTGGACCGCCAAACCCACCTTGATCAGCAACTGAACCCGACCGGCAAGCCCCAATCGCCGTTGTGCGCACCATCGGTCTATCGGGAGCCCATCCACATACTCGAGCACCAGGTAGGGTTGACCCTGGACCGTGGCTCCACCGTCGAAGAGCACGGCGATGTTGGGGTGGTCAAGATTGGCCAGGATTTGCCGCTCCCGTCGCAATCTTTCGAGACTGACGGCATCGGGAAACCCACGCAACAGCTTCAACGCAACCCGGCGCTGGTATTCCTCATCGGCACGTTCGGCGAGAAACACGCGACCCATTCCACCGGCGCCCAGTTCCCTGACGATACGCCAGGCGCCGATGCAGGCACCTGCTTCGGGTGCCGGCCCCGCATCCAGCACCTGGGCGCTTTGGCGCAGAACTTCGTCCAGTGGATCGCCGGGCTTCGCATCCCAGCCCAACAGGCGCATGACATGATCAAATGTTTCGACATCCTCACCACAGGCGTTGCGAAGCCAGCCTTCGCGTTGCTCAGGCGCCATGTCCAGTACGAGATTGAAAAGCTCCTGTATTCGGTCAGGGGGCCGGTCACTCATGGATCACTCATTTCCATCGCAAGCTGATCCCTTAACCATGCACGTCCGAATCGCAGGTCCCGCTCGATGGTTCGGGAGCTAACCCCGAGGCCGGCGGCGACTTTCTGCGCGCTCAGCCCGGCAAAGTAGGTGAGTTCGAGCACACTGACAGCCCGGGGACTGACCTGTGACAGCCCTTCCAGGGCCTGATCAAGCGCAAGCATGTCGATATCCGGATCGTTCGTCGCGATATCACTTACGCTCATGGTCACACGTACCCAACCGCCCCCGCGTCTTTCCCGACTTGAACGTCTAGCGTGGTCGACCAGTACCTGGCGCATGACACGCGCCACCAATGCATAGAAATGACCGTGGCTCTCTACGTCTACGAAGCCGCTGTTGAGCTTGAGAAACGCTTCATTGACGAGTGCAGTCGTTTGCAGGGTATCGAAGCGTCCCACCGAGGCCCTGCTGCCACGTGCCAGCACCTTCAGCCGGTCGTAAACCAGGGGTATCAACGCATCACGCGCCGCATCGTCACCCTCACCCCAACGCTCGAGCAAACCCGGAACATCCATTGGAGTTTGCGTATTCATGGCCATATGGTTTCGCTAACGAGAACAAGACTAGTTATCAATCATCATAGAACAATGACCGGCGACCTATAAGAATTTGAATGGCATAAATTGAGAATTGAATGAAACCCGGAGGAATGAAGCCCGGGTAGGAAACCCGGGACACCCACCACTTAGCGAATCACCTACGAAGACTCAAGTCGATCTTCCATAGATGATCATGGTCGCCATGCCCGACCCTGTCGACATGACCCAGCCACGCAAAAGACTCGTCTCCTATTCGGATACCGTTTACTACCATTGCGTCTCGCGCTGTGTGCGTCGCGCGTTTCTGTGCGGCCAAGATTCCGTGACGGGCTTTAACTTCGATCACCGGCGCGGCTGGATCGTCAATCGTCTGCGTGAGCTGGCGGGTATCTTCGCCATGGACATCTGTGCATACGCGGTGATGAGCAATCACTACCACGTGGTGTTGCGGGTTAACCTGGAGCAGGCCAGGCGGTGGAGCGACCGGGAAGTGGCTGAGCGCTGGTGCCGACTGTTCAAAGGTCCAGACCTGGTGCAACGCTGGTTATCCGG
>JASFKQ010000188.1:0-7543 GCA_050118555.1 Lysobacterales bacterium | reverse complement strand
ACGCAAGCACTATCTGGACCACGTCCGACTCGATATTGAGAGGATATCCGAAACCGTCGAGGCGGGCGTTCGCTGACGCTTTGCTAGCGCGGATTGTCTGTCCCTGCCCGGAAATCTGCGGTTTTCCGATGGTCGCGGACTGCTCAGTCGGTCCCCTTGCGGACGCCGCCCGAATGCACTGAATGTGTTTTGGCGCCCGCGGCCGCCAATCGCTGCAGCTGACGTGTATCCCGCTCCAGCAGCGCCCGTGCCGCGCGGTTGATACGGGATCGGCTGACTTCCGCCCAGGGATTCGGATTGCCGGCCGGCAACGGCTGTCCGTACAACGCGTCATACAGGTCGTGGGTCAGGCGGAAGTTGGCCTGTGCGTGCGCCGAGTCCGGGTTGTCGGCGCTCTTGGCCGTAAAGTCGCTGAGCAGTCTGCCGACAGAGCGCCAGGCGTAGGCCAGTTCGGTCAGCTTGGCACGGTATTCCAGTTCGCTCGTGGGGAGATCGGGATACCGTTCGAGGTCGGCCAGGTGGCGGGCCTCATGCTTGAGATAGGAGACCTCAAAATTTTCCGAACCGGTATCGTAGGCCCAGTCCACGCAATAGAGCATGCCGGCCTCCACCCAGCCAGTGGTGGAGGCGAGTCCCAGCGTGGCGTAGTGCTTCCAGCCCAGGCTGACGAAATCGTCCATGAACGCGACGCGCACCGTCCGCGACGTATCCGTCAGCGCGACGTGATAGCTGCGGACGCGCTGGGTTTTCCACAGGAAAAGTTCCCGGTAGGGTGGGGCGGCGTTATTGAAGTAGTGGTAACCGGCGTTCTCGATCTCCTGCCCGAGAGCCTCGTAGACGTTGGCCCCGGTTAACTCTTTGCCGTCGTCCAGTAGCCCGGCGAGGCGGCTCTCCAGTTCCCGGTTGCCTTCTTCAATGGTTTGTTCTCCCATCATGACGCTCGCCCAGTAGGCCCGGTAGGCGGCGACCACCTGGTCGAGAAAGGGGTTGCCCGAAAGGCCTGTCGGCGACTCGCTCCGTTCGATGAAGCGGGCCCCGAATTGGGTACGCAGGTTGTCGAGTTCCGTGGCTTCGGAAGATTCCGCAGCATCCTCCAACAGGACCTTTGCGTCGCGAAGATCGCCCTGGATGGCGAGTGCGATGTAGCGATCGGCCAGGTCCTGCGACGCGGCCACGGCCGATGTTGCCAGAATGGAGAAGGCAGTTATACTTAAAACACAGGATGTTACGAAACTCATCAGATAAATTACATTACAAAAGTTTTTGTTTAGATTTCGTTAACTATCATGCTATAGTGAATATGAATAAAGACACGCAACCACGAAGCCGCACCGGAAACCCGGGCGATTACCAACTTTTTCACCGGGTGCGTGTATTGATACTGAAGAAGCGGAATCGGGGCAAGTCATATTCCGCTCACTCCTGGTCCAGGGCATAGGGCCAGCGTCACGACAGGGATCAAACGGATATTGAAAGTCGATCCACTCCGGCCGGAGGCATGATGCTGAGGGCGGGTGAATAGTCGATCTGTGCGTCCAGCCGGGCACGGACCGAAAAAAGAACGAGGAGAGACTTTCCAGATGGAGTACGTATATTACGTGCTTTTCATATGCGCCATCATGGCGGCCAGCCTGTACCTTCTCAGGTTAACGGGTATGCGACGGCTGAAATCCGACCAGGTCGAACTCGCCGAGCGCGCGCGCAGGCGTAAAGCCCGTCTCAAACAGCAATCAGCCAAGACGGAAGCGCACGAAGACCGGAAGTTCCGGCATCGCGTCCTGAGCCGTGACCTGTCGAAGGTGCCGGTACCCTGGGGCTGGCCAGGGCATCAGGGCGGCCATGTTCATCTGGATGGGGAAGACAGCGTCGGCGCATCCTTGCATCGTTGGGTCGACCAATTGGTGCGGGAAAAGCGCACCATTGACGATCAGGAGTTCGTATCCCGGAAGGCGGCATCACTGCGGGCGCTAATGGAAGATCGTTACGGCCGGGCGAGCACAATGGAGCAAATGTCCTATAAGAAGGTAAAAGCGCCGTTGTTGCGGGATCCGAGCGCACCACATGATCAGATGGATAATTTTCCGAGCGGCAAGACCGCAAGTATCACCAAGAAACTCAGCCGCCAACCTGCGGTTTCGACTGGCGCCCTGGCCAAACGGTCGGGCCCGCGCAAGGTAAGCGGCCTGAAAAACCTGCGGACCCCCTGGGGTTGGTAGGACGTGTACAGCAAGAGGGAGGCAGGACACCGGCATAGGGACTTTGGCCGGCGCGAACGACAGGGATCAAAAGGAACTTGAACGTCTCGATGACCGTAACCACGCCGGATGTGGGAGCGGTTGAAGGCCGGTTGGTGAATGACCCGACAGAGGTGATCATCACCGGCAATCTTGGAGGCTCTCAAAATGCAGATCTTTTATTTCCTGATGTTCATAGCAGCCTGTGCTGTGGTCCTCATTTGGGCCATGGGCCGATCCAGGAAGGAAACGGATCTCGCCGGTCACAAAACAACAGTCAAGAAGAAGCAGCACACCGACAGGTTATCGACCCCTTCCGATCACCTGCTATCCCACCGCAATCAGGTGTGGCACAACCGCCGACACAAGGTAGCTGAAGACGTATCGATGACCAACCGCTATGCGCCCCGGTCGCTCTCGGCCGGCGAGGCGGAGTACGACGGCTACAGCCGTCGCGATCGCCACCACGTGGCGGCGCAGAAGGTACACGTCAAAAAGGAAGGCCACGCGGAAGAGCTTTCGATGACCAGCATGCGATTCAAGCGGGGAGAACACACGGCCTGAGGGCCGTTAGTGGGGGGAAGGCGAACTCCGGCCCGGCAGAACTGGGCCGGCAGTTCTGCCTGTTTGGCTTGCCGACGCATCCTACCTGGGCACGTTCCCACGAACCACCGGCTCCGGAATCTCCACTTTCTCGTTTCCCGGAATCTTGATTCCCATGGGTACAGCTTCCACACCCATCGTTTCATTAACGTTGGGCCGTAACAGCGGCAAGGCCTCTTCTCCGGTTCCACGCACCCAGGTCGCGGCTTCCTGTGGATTACGCAACAAAGCCGGACTGCGATGATGGCCCACCGACCGCAGCACGTCGTTCGGGTCTACCGTGATGATGGCTACCGTCAGATGACGTGAGCCGTCCGGCAACACCGTATGACGCGCCAGCCCGGCCATCATCCAGAACGGCGCATCCAGCGGAAAAACTGCGTAGGGCACCTGCGGTTTCACACGGCTGTCGAATTCATAAAACCAGGAAACCACCACCAGTACGCGGAACCCTGCCGACCAGGCGCCCATGAAGGTGGGCGCGAACGGGGCGCCCTCGTGACGCAGTCGCGCATTGGCCGTGGAGATGATCCGACCCTGCTTGTTCGTCGGCAAGCGGCCTTCCGAATAGGCGGGCAGGAACGGCCAGATGGCTTCCGCCGGGGTATCCGCCGCCTCGGTTGCGTAGATGACCGGTACCGTCTCCCATACCATCGATTCCGGCTCCGACTTGCGCCGCAACCGGGAAGGGGAGATGTTCACGCGGTTATCTGGGTCGGCCGGCAGGACGGCCGGCGGGATTAGCGCCGAGGCATAACCGTAAACCTCAGCCCACTTCAGGTTATAGGTGGCTGTTTTTCCGCACATGGCGTTACTTTGGGAGCCCGCTCTGCGGACTCCTACGGGTCATTTGCAAGAGCGGGCTCCGACAGGGTGTTTCAGGTGTCGATGAACTTGGCGTCGGCGGCGTCTTTCTCGACCGGGCTCGTGTTCTTGTCGTGCTTGCGCCAGCGAACGCTCTTCAATAAATCGGCCGGCGTCTTCCCGTCCAACCGGGGAACGAGCAGTTCCAGCTTGTCGCGGGCTGCCAGATCGTACGTCAGGTGCCATTCCAGTGCGCGCTGGAACGCAGCATACTCCTCGGGCGTGGTGTAGGCCTTGATACGGGCGCAACTGGCGTTGAAGGCCTCCATGCTGCTGCCATCAATCGGGATATTCATGCCGTCGCCGTCCCAGGGTTCGAACTCATAAGTCTTCTCAGCTTCCGCCGACGTAGCTGATTGCTCCGTGGGCGGGGTGACAGCGCAAGCGGCCAGGAGCAGGCTGGCGGCCGCCATCAGTGGCAGGGTGGTCTTCGCAAGTACTTGCATGTTCATTTTCTTCTCGATGTCTCTCATATTGGGTTATGCGCTAACGCTGCCTTCGACCGGTGCGAGCGATAGAAATTCCGTTCATCCGGTGTGGATGGGCCCAGAGGCTTCCACGACGTAATATTCCCGGTCCTCCACGACCGTTCGAACGCTGGAATAGTGCTCGCGCAACCAATGGAAATAGGGCAGATGGCGGTTGTAAACGACGAGTATTCTACCTCGTCCGACCAGCACAGTCCCCGCTTCCCGAACAAATCGGTGCGCAACTTCCCGGTTGTCCCACACACCGCTGTGAAATGGCGGATTGGTGACGATCCAGTCGAATACCCCCACCACTTCCGTCAGCCCGTCCGACGGCATCACTTCGGCTTCCAGCCCATTCGCATCCAGTGAGCGGCGGCAGGACTCCAGGGCCAGAGACGAGGAGTCCGAAAACCCCATCCGCAGACCCGGATCGCGTGCGAGCAGGCACAGGCCGATCACGCCGGCGCCGCAGGCGAAGTCGAGGACTTTGCCCTCGGGCCGCAGGGTCTCCAGGGCTTCCAGGAGCAGCGCCGTACCCCGATCGAGGCGGCCGTGCGCGAATACCCCGGGGAGGGATGCCAGCCGGACTTCCCGGCCCTGGAAACTTACAGTCCACTGCGACTCGTAGCTCGCCAGGTCAAACGCTGGACCGGGTATGGGGTCTGTTGCCTCGTACAGCCCACAGTGCCTGGCGTTATCCAGCCGTACTACCTGACCGAATCGGGATCCCAGGTGCTTGTCGGCCGATTTGATGCCGGCACGATTCTCCCCGACCAGCCACAGAGCGGCCGATCGCGGAAGCCGTTCGGACAGCGCGTGAGCGAGCATCTCGAGCCGCCTTTTTTCGCGCGGCAGCCACAGGAGAGCCAACCGGGTATCAGGCGCCGGCGAGGGTACGATATCAAAGGAGGCCTCGATTCGGGCGCCCTGGCAAAACCAGTGGTAGGCGCCGCGATCCTGGGTTGAAACACTCACGGCGCGCCCGGTCGCCACAAGCTGCCCGGCCAGGCCGTCGCCCGGCGGGTTGACCAGGAGCAAAGGGCCGTTCGGTAAACGGGCGCCATTACGTAAGACGAGCTGGCTGGTGTTTTCCAAGTGTACGTGTGCTCAGCCAGCCAGTCGCGCATGCAGGTCGTAGTCGTCTGCTTCTTCGATCACCACCTCGGCCCACTGGCCCGACGCGAGACCCTCCGCGCCACGAACTGTGACCATGCCGTCGATCTCGGGCGCGTCGGCCGTGCTGCGCGCGATCGCAAGCGGCACACCTTCGTCGTCGACGCCGCTCTCGTCGATGATCACCTGTTGGGTCGTGCCGATCCTCGCCTGCAGTTTGTCGCGGCTGATCCCGGCCTGCACTTGCATGAAACGGTGCCAGCGCTCCTCCTTCACCGCATCGGGCACGGCGCCGTCGAGCGCATTGGCGCGGGCGCCGTCCACCGGGGAATAGGTGAAGCAACCCACGCGATCGAGCTGCGCCTGCCGCAGGAAGTCCAGCAACTGTTCGAAGTCTTCGTCCGTCTCCCCGGGAAAACCGACGATGAACGTACTGCGAATCGCCAGCTCGGGGCAGAGATCGCGCCAGCGGCGGATGCGCTCCAGCGTGTTCTCGGCGGCGGCCGGGCGCTTCATGCGCTTGAGTACGTCGGGGCTGCCGTGCTGAAACGGGATATCCAGGTACGGAAGAATGCGACCGTCGGCCATCAGCGGAACGATATCGTCGACATGCGGGTAAGGATAGACGTAATGCAGGCGGACCCAGACCCCCAGGCTGCCCAGCGCCTCGCAAAGCTCCAGCATCCTCGTGCGCACCGGCCGGCCGCCCCAGAAATCCAGTTTGTATTTCAGGTCCACGCCGTAGGCCGACGTATCCTGCGAGATGACCAGCAATTCCTTCACGCCGGCATCCACCAGCCGTTCGGCCTCGCCCATTACCTCGCCGATCGGACGGCTGACGAGCCGTCCACGCAGCGAGGGGATGATGCAGAACGTGCAATGGTGGTTGCAGCCCTCGGAAATCTTCAGGTATGCATAGTGCCGGGGCGTGAGTTTCACACCCTGTGGCGGCACCAGGCTGGTGAAAGGGTCGTGCTCAGCCGGCGGTGGGGCATGGCGCCGCACTTCGCCCACGACGGCCTCGTACTGCTGAGGGCCCGTGACCGCCAGAACCTGCGGGTGAAGTTCGCGGATTTCGTTCTCATTGACCCCCAGGCAGCCGGTCACGATGACGCGGCCGTTGGCGTTGAGGGCCTCGCCGATCGCGTCCAGCGACTCCGCCTTGGCGCTGTCGATGAAACCGCAGGTGTTCACCACAACGAGATCCGCGCCGTCGTAATCGGGGCTGACCTCGTAACCGTCGCTGCGAAGTTGCGTCAGGATGCGTTCCGAATCCACCAGTGCCTTGGGGCAACCGAGGCTGACGAACCCGACTTTGGGCGCCTTGCTCATTGGTGCCCACCGCAGGAGCGAACCGTGTTCGCGATTCGTCCTCCGGGCCACGGCAACTTTCCCCGAACGAGCGTCACTCCTGCAGCGAGGTCGTGGCATGGCGGGTATGTCGGCTTGTGCTCAATCATCGACATCGGGTTCAAAGAACAACCAGGCAGTCATCGGGAAGCGTTCGCGGAATGCCTTCTCGACAGTATTGATGGCTCCCACCAGTCCGCGTTCCGAACCTGTCGGCGCCATGCGGGCCTTTACCGCCACCATGGCGTCGGGACCGAACTGCATGGTCAGCAGGTTGAACAGTTCCCGGATTTCCGGCTGCGCCTTCAAGAAGGCTTCCATATCGTCCTGAATGGCCGGATCCACGCTCTGGCCGATTAGCAGGTCCTTTACCTCGATGGCCACGAACACGGCGACCACGATCAGCAGGACACCGATCGAGATGGTGCCAACCGCATCCCACAGCGGGTTGCCCGTGACCAGCGAGGCGAGTATCGCCAGCAACGCGAACGCCAGGCCCAGCAGCGCGGCGACGTCCTCGCCAAATACCACGATCAGCGCACTGGAGCGGCTGTGGCGGAACCACTGGAAAACGTTGCGGCCGTGGCGCTCTTTCTCAACCTCCCGCAGACAGCCCCACAGGGAGATTCCCTCGGCGACGATGGCGAACAGCAGCACGCCGATGGCCACCCACGGGAATGACAGGGGCTCGGGGTGCAACAGCTTGTGCACGCCTTCGTATACCGAAAACATTCCGCCGATGCTGAACAGGATCACCGCGACGAGGAAGGACCAGAAGTAGATGCTCTTTCCGAAGCCGAGTGGGTGGTCTTCGGTGGGCGATTTTCGGGTTTGGCGCAGGCCCAGGATCAGCAGCAACTGATTGCCGGCATCGGCGACCGAGTGGATCGACTCGGCCAACATCGCACC
>JASFKQ010000187.1:0-7573 GCA_050118555.1 Lysobacterales bacterium | reverse complement strand
GGTAGGACCTCGGAAAGTTCGTCGAGGGCATTTGCGTCGGTGGCTTCGACTGGCGAAGCGAAAGACGGTTTTTCCGCTGAATACGCTGAATACGCCGAATACGCTGAAGAAATTGTCAATGGTTACTGGGCGGCACCAGCCCCGTTCCAAATCCTTCTGCGTGGTCTGCGTCCTCGGCGGAAAGTCCTTATCTCTTAGTCGCGCCTTCGGCACTGATCAACAGCACGGCGCTCCGGAAACCCAGGGGCTGTCCTGCCCTACCACCATGAATTTCTTTGCGCCTTTTGCATACTTCGCGTCCTTTGCGTTCCTGGCTCACCCCGAAGCCTGCCCCGAAAGTATCGGCAGGGGCACGTGGATGAGTCCGCAGATGGCGCGCAGCAGTTCCAGTTCGACGGGTTCGGCGCGTCCGTCCTGCAGCGTGATTGCGGCCAGGGCGCTGACCAGGCTTTGCTTTTCGGACGGCGCCAGTCGGTCCAGCTTCGGCAATGCCCGGTCCAGGGCGGCGACCCAGTCCGCGACCTCCGGCATGCGGGTTGCCGGGTCGAGCCCGAGTTCCTTCAGCCCGGCGCCGAATGCGGCGCCCGTGGCTTCCGGTTCGGTGTTGCCGTGGCGCGCCAGGATCGACATGACCTCCAACGCCTCCTGCCGGTTGCCCTCGAGGCGGGCATCACCCGAAATTCGAACGCGCGAGGGGTTATGCGACTCCCAGATGTGCTGGCCAATGCTGCGGGCCAGCAGGTACTCGAACGGCACCACCTTCTGATCGGCGTCGATCAGCTCTTTTGCCGTCTCCAGCACCTGCTTGAGGTCTTCGGGTGGGCGCCGCTTGAGCATGGGAAGAGCCAGGCCGAGCAAAGGCAGGCGCTGCTCCGGCGCGGGTGGACCGGCAGCCTGCAACAGCGCGCGCGTTTGCGACTCGCTGTCAGGCCCCATGCGGCGGGCGATAGCCAGCAACTGTCGCTCCCGCACGTCGCCATCGGCGTCCAGCAGGGTGAAGAAGAGCACTTCCGGCGCCCAGCCTCTGGTGCGGGCCGCGCGGGCGACCGCGTCCGGCAGCGACGCGGCCACGGCGGCGGCCATCAACATGCGTTCCCATCCGGGGTTGCCGACTTCCTTGACCAGGTTCGTGGGATCCAGGGGATTGCGGCCAGCCGCGCCCCCGCGGCTTGGGCGCTCCTCGCGTTCACCGGCGGCCTGCTGCTCGCGCATGATCGAAGCAGCCAGCTGTTCTAGGTCCTCGGGCCGGAATTGCGGATCGATGCGGGCGATGCGATCGTTCAGCGGCGGATGCGTCGAGAACAGGAGCATCCGGCGCCCGTCACCGAACAGCATGTGGCTGACTTCCTCGGCATCGGCATCGAGGTACGAACCCTCGCTGTACACCGCGATTTTCTTGAGCGCGCCACCGATTCCATCCGGCTCGCGCGTGAACTGCACGGCGGAGGCATCCGCGAGGTATTCCCGCTGGCGCGACAGCGCCGCCTTGATCCAGCGACCGAAAAACAGGCCGATGTAACCGATCGCGGTAAGTCCCACCGCAATGAGGACGATGGCTGCACCGTTGCGGTCGCGGGATGACCGCACAAACCGCGCCTGGATCAAAAATCGGCGCCCGATCAGAGCCAGCAGCAGGATGCCGAAGAGTGCGCCCATCAAGCGGATGTTGATGCGCATATCACCATTCAGGATATGGCTGAATTCGTGGGCGATCACGCCCTGCAGCTCAGCCCGGCTGAGCTTGTTCAGCGCGCCTTCGGTGACGGTCACGGCTGCATCCGCCGCGCTGTAGCCCGCCGCAAAGGCATTGATGCCCGCCTCGTGTTCCAGCACATAGACTTCGGGCACCGTCACACCGGAAGCGAGGGCGATCTCCTCCACCACGTTGAGCAGCCGTCGGCGCAGCGGATCCTGCGTGTCCGCCTCCACCAGGGTCGCGCCAAGCTGGCGGGCCACCTGGCCGCCCCCGCCCCGCAGGCTGGCCACCTTGAACAGGCTCGCCAGCGTGATGACCGCAACGCTGACGACGGCGCCGCCGAGCAGCAGCGGTGCGTTCAATTGCAGCATTTCCGCAAGCGGCAGCGGCGGGCTGCCCGCTTCCCGGGAAGACTCGCCGAGCGCGAACAGCACGACCATGTCGATCGCCGCGACAATCGCGATCACAGCCAGCAAAAACAGCAGAATCAGCCAACGGGACTGTTTGCGTGCCCGGTCCTGGTGCTCGAAGAAGTTCATGTTTCGACAATGCGGCCCGGGACAACCATGCAGCTCGCGCTAGTGACCAGAGACGGCCCGGCCGGCACTAGAAGCTGACCTTCGGAGCCTCCCGCTTGCCCGGGTCCTCGATATCCAGCAACTCGGCGGGCTTGAACGAGAACCAGCCGGCGAACAGGTTGTTCGGGAACGACTCGCGCAGCGTGTTATACGTCATCACCGAGTCGTTGTACGCCTGGCGCGCGAACGCGACCTTGTTCTCGGTGGTGGTCAGTGATTCCGACAGCTGCATCATGTTCTGGTTGGCCTTGAGGTCGGGGTACGCCTCGGACAGGGCGAACAGACGGCCCAGCGCCCCGGACAGCCCCTGCTCGGCCTCGCCCAACCGCTTGATGGCATCCGGGTCCGACGGATCGGCGGCCGCCGCCTTCAGGCCGGACACCGCAGCGTTCCGGGCGTTGACGACGGCCTCCAATGTTTCACGTTCGTGCTTGATGTAACCCTTGGCGGTTTCGACCAGGTTGGGAATCAAGTCATGGCGCCGGGTCAACTGCACATCGATCTGCGCGAAAGCGTTCTTGTAGCGGTTCCTACCCGCCACCAGGCGGTTGTAGATGGTAATGGCAAAGAGAACGAGTGCCACGATGACGACCAGGATGATCCAACCCATTTTTCTTCTCCCATGCAGACGCTCTCGGAAGTTTAGCAAATACCACGTGTTGTCCGCGCATGCCGTATGTCATGCGGCAATTACATGGCATGTGAGATCGAAAAGCAGGAACGCAAAGGGCGCGAATCAAAGAAAAGGATTTTCTGCTGAAGACGCTGAAGACGCCGAAAAAATTATCAATGGTTTACGGGCAGCACCAGCCAATTACCTGCCTATTCTGCGTGGTCGGCGTCTTCGGCGGAAAGTCTTTTGCGTTCCTACTTCCCGCCTGACCCCGCCTTAGCAGCGAGTTCCTTTTCGATGCGGGCCCAGGAGTCGCGCAGGGTCACGATGCGGTTGAGCACAGGCCTGCCGGGCGCGGAATCGACGCTGTCGTGACAGAAATAGCCGTTCCGTTCGAACTGGTAGAAGTCGCCGGGTTCGCCTTCCGCCACGGAGGGTTCAACGACTGCGCCCTGGATCACGTCCATTGAATGCGGATTGAGGAACTCGCGGTAGTCCCGCCCTTTCTCGCCCAGGGGATTGGGCACCGTGAAAAGGCGGTCGCACAGGCGGACTTCGGCATTTACACCGTGCTCCACGGAAACCCAGTGGATGGTGCCCTTGACCTTGCGTTTTGCGCCAGGCATGCCGGTACGACTTTCCGGATCCAGTTCGCAATGCAGCTCGGTCACTTCTCCATGCTGATCCTTGATCACGTCCGTACAGCGGACGATGAAGGCATTGCGCAGGCGGACCTCGCCGCCCGGCTTGAGACGAAAAAACTTGCGCGGGGGCTCCTCCATGAAATCTTCACGTTCGATCCAGATCTCGCGGGTCAGCGGCACGCGCCGCGTGCCCATCGACTCGTCCTGGGGATGAATCGGGGCATCGAGCCATTCGGTTTCGCCCTCGGGATAGTTGGTCAGCACGACCTTGACGGGATTGAGGACCGCCATGGTGCGCGGCGCGCGGGTGTTCAGGTCATTGCGCACCGTGTTTTCCAGCACCGTCATCGGTATGATGCTTTCCGCCTTCGATATGCCCATCTCGGCCCAGAACGAGCGGATGGCTTCCGGTGTGAAGCCGCGACGGCGCAGGCCCGCCAGGGTGGGCATGCGCGGATCGTCCCAACCGCTGACGTGTCCTTCTTCGACCAGTTGGCGCAGCCGCCGCTTGCTCATGACCGTGTAATCGAGGTTGCCCCGCGCAAACTCGATCTGCCGCGGATGGCAGGGTGCGGGGATGTTTTCCAGGAACCAGTCGTAAAGCGGCCGGTGGTCTTCGAATTCCAGCGTGCAGAGCGAATGGGTGATGCCTTCGATCGCGTCCGAAATGCCATGCGCCCAGTCGTACATGGGGTAGATGTGCCAGGTGTCGCCCGTGCGGTGATGGGCGGCGTTCCGAATCCGGTAAACCACCGGGTCGCGCAGGTTGATGTTCGGTGAGGCCATGTCGACCTTTGCCCGCAGCACGTACTTGCCGTCCTCGAACTCGCCGGCCTTCATGCGCTCGAACAGGTCCAGGCTCTCTTCCGCCGGCCGGTTCCGCCAGGGGCTCTCCCGACCGGGTTCGGTCAGCGTGCCGCGGTATTCCCTGATCTCGTCGGCAGTCAGCTCCTCGACATAGGCCTTGTCCGTGCGGATCAGGTGCAGCGCGTACTCGTACAGCTGCTCGAAATAATCCGAGGCGTGCCGCAACTGGTCCCACTCGAAACCGAGCCAGCGCACGTCCTCCATGATGGCCAGCATGAAGTCCTCGTTTTCCTTCAACGGATTGGTGTCGTCGAAGCGCAGGTTGGTGCGACCACCGAACTCCGCAGCCACCCCGAAATTGAGGCAGATCGACTTGGCGTGGCCGATGTGCAGATGGCCGTTCGGCTCGGGCGGAAACCGCGTAACGATTTCCTGGTGCTTGCCACTTTCGAGATCCGCGATGATGATGTTGCGAATAAAATTGGTTGGCGTACTGGCGTTATCGCTGCTCATGACACCCTGGTCCTGGTCAATTCGTCTGGCCGGCGTATTCACGGCCCGCCCGGATTGGGACTTGCCCCGGGAAGCGTTAAATTCTACCGTATTCAGCCGGCCCGCCAACAAGGAATTCCAATGCCGAAAAAGAAACCGATGAACCTGAGCACCAAGATTTTCATCGCGATGGTGCTCGGAGCCATCTGCGGCGGCATCATCAGTTTGATCGGCAATCCGGACTGGTCCCAGGTCTGGCTGGTCGACGGCCTGTTCCGGGTCGTCGGGCAGGTGTTCATCGCGCTGCTGAAGATGCTGGTCGTACCGCTGGTGTTCGTGTCCCTGATCTGCGGCGTCAGCTCGCTGTCCGACCCGAAAATTCTCGGCCGGGTGGGCGGAAAAACCGTCGGCCTTTACCTGATTACCACCGGTGTGGCCGTCACCATGGCCCTGCTGGCGGCAGTCATCTTCAAACCCGGCATCGGGGCGCACCCGACAGCCGCGACGACCCAGGACATCGCGGCCGTCACACCGTTCTCCCAGGTTCTGATCGACATGGTGCCGAACAATCCCGTGGCCGCGATGGCGGACGCCCGGATGCTGCCAATCATCGTGTTCTCGATCCTGCTGGGCCTGGCGATGACGCTGAGCGGCGAGCGGGGCAAGCGGATTGCCAGCTGGTTCATGGATTTCAACCAGGTCATCATGAAGCTGGTCGCGATCGTCATGGAGGTGGCGCCGTACGGCGTTTTCGCACTGATCGCCACCCTGGCGGCCACCAGCAATGCCGCTGATTTCATGGCCGTCGGCAAGTACATCGTGCTCGTGTTTGCCGTTCTGTTTCTGCAGGCGCTCGTCGTCTACCCGCTGTTGCTTACGCTGCTGGGGCGCGTGAACCCGCTGACGTTCCTGTTCAAGATGCGGGCCGCAATGATGTTCGCGTTTTCCACCGCGTCAAGCAACGCGACCATCCCGGTCACGCTCGATGCCGTCGAGAACCGGGTGGGTGTCAACAACCGGATCGCATCGTTCACGATTCCCCTGGGGGCGACCATCAATATGGACGGCACCGCGATCATGCAGGGGCTGGCCACCGGTTTCATCGCCCAGTTCTACGGCATAGACCTGACCGTATCCCAGTACCTGATGGTCGTGATGATGGTCATCATGGCCTCGATCGGCACCGCGGGGATCCCGAGTGTCGGGCTGGTTCTGCTGGCGGGCGTTCTGGGCCAGGTGGGTCTGCCGGAAGAAGGCATCGCGCTCATCCTCGGCGTCGACCGCTTGTTGGACATGACCCGCACCGTGGTGAACATCACCGGCGATGCGGCCGTCACCACCATCGTCGCCAAAAGCGAAGGGGATCTGGACGAGGCCGTCTTCAACGACCGCGAAGCCGGAACGCTGTACGATCCCGCGGGCGAACGCTCGAGCTGATACAGCGTCAGAACCCACGCCAGAGCAAGGATTCCAGATGTGTCTATACTGAATGTGCCACTGCGGCGGCTGCCGCCCGCCGCAGGACTTTCAGGACACTGAGGAGACTAATCATGAAACTGAGCATTTCAACTGTCTTATTCATTGTGCTCGCCGGCATAGCCTTCACCGGCCCGCTACTGGCTCAGGAAAACGAAGGCGTCGCAACCGTAGTGCACATAACGCCCAAGCCAGGCCACGAAGCCGAACTGGTAAAAGCCATAACGGACTACCATCACTTTGTCGCCAAATTCCCGGGCCACATGGAGTACACCTGGTACGAGGTGCTGACCGGGCCCGATACGGGCACCTACCTCGCGCGCTCCGGCGAGCACAATTGGTCCGACTTCGATGCAGAACACGACTGGGACGACGAGGCCGACGCAATGTTCAGCAAGAACGTGGCGCCGCACATCGACCACGCAGTGCGCATGATGACCAAGGACATGAATGAATTCAGCTATTGGCCCGAAGACATGAAGGACTATACCCACTTCCAGTTGGAACGGTGGTACGTACAGAGCGGCCAATACGGGAAGTTCCGCCGCGGTCTGAGAAAGATCGTCGACACGATGAAAGCCAACGACTTCCCCGGCCGTTTCGGATTCATCTCCGTGGCCTCTGGCGGGCCCGGCAACCAGATCACGTTTGCGATACCGAGCAAGGGATGGGCCGGCATGTCAGACAAGAAGCCATCCTTCTACGACATCATGAGCAAGGAGCTGGGCAGCGCCGAGGCATTCGATGACTTCATGAGCGACTGGGGTTCGACTTTTAAAGCCGGCCAGAACATGATGGTCAAAGTCATGCCCGAGGCCAGCGAGTACAGCACAGACTGACCGCTCCGACAAGCCAGCACCCAAGCTAACACCCCAATCAGGCTCAAAGCCTGTCCGTGGGGTGATTTTGCGGGATGATGGCGCCGGGGATTTGCGTCCAGGCGCTGGTCTGGAGCGAACCTCATAGCCAAGAGCCCGAACATTGCACCAGCATCCCGGCCCTGGCTTGTCCATGCACGCCTGGACTTGAGCTTCCTTCAGCCCATAGCTAAGGCTATGAGCCTCAGTCCAGCCCTGCGCCCAGCCGCACCTGTCCTGCGCCGGCATCCGGAATACTGGCACAACGTCCGGGCCAGCTATGTGGTGAGTGAAGACCAAGCATGGGCGGAAAGAACCAAGCCAGCACCCGCAAAATCACCCCACGGACAGGTTCAAAAAAAAGGGCGGCCAAGGCCGCCCTCTAATTGGGACTGAGGAGTCTTACCCAG
>JASFKQ010000186.1:0-7627 GCA_050118555.1 Lysobacterales bacterium | reverse complement strand
TTCGCCTACGAAGTGTACTGGACGCGCTCGCTGGTATTCATTCTCGGCAATTCGACCTATGCGCTGACCACCATGCTCAGCGCGTTTCTGACGGGAATCGCCGTCGGCGGCTGGCTGATCCGCTACCCGTTGGCGCGGGCGGTGGACCGCGCGGCGCTGTTCGGTTGGATACAGGTCCTGCTGGGTGTCTCCTCGGCGCTCGCCCTGCCGCTGTTGTTCCTGCTGTTCGATCCGCAGCAACTGGGCCAGCGGGTCGTTGCGGAGGCCGCCCAGCCGCTGCCGCTTGCCGTGTCGGGATTCGGTGTCGCCTTTCTCGTGATGCTCGCTCCCGCCATCCTGATTGGCGCCACGTTTCCGCTGGTGGCCGCGATGGACGCGCGCGATCACAGGGAGACAGGAGCCATCGTGGGCAGGGCCTATGCGGTCAACACCGCGGGCAACGTCCTGGGCGCACTGGCGCCCGGACTCTTTTTGCTCGGCTGGCTCGGCATCCAGAGGGGCATCCTGGCGATGGCCGCGATAAACGCAGCATTGGGGTTCACGCTGCTGCTCCTGCGTCTCTTCCGGCCGGACAGAAACCGCGGCTGGCGCGTTGCCTGGCCGGTGGCCGTACTCCTTGCGGCGCTGCTGATGAGTCGCGTGCCGCTGGGCTTCGAGTTTCCGTCGGAAAGCGAAACCCCGCACGACCAGACCCTCTACTACCACGAAGGGCCGCTGGCGACCACCAAGGTCTATGTCAATCCGGAGAGCGGCGACAAGCTGATGAGCGTCGACGGTATCGTGATTGGCGGCACCGCCAACACGGAATTCAAGCAGCTCCTGCTGGCGCACCTCCCCAAGCTGCTGCTCGCGGACGCATCGACCGAACTGTCCGTCGGCGTCGGTTCGGGCATCCTGATGGGAGAAAGTGCCCGGCACGCCCAGGTGCGCCGGATCACCGGCGTCGAGATCGAACCCGGCGTGGTGCGCGGCGCATCATTCTTCCGGGAAGAGAATCATGGCGTGCTGAGCGACCCCCGGGTAGACGTCGTCATCGACGACATCGGCAATTTCCTGCGCACCAGCGATGACCGCTATCGGGTCATTTCGGCGGACGAGAAGACGGCGGACGAATACGCTTCGAACGGCTTCTCGTACTCCCTGGATTACTACGAACTGCTTCGGCAACACCTCGCGCCCGGCGGCCTGGTCGCGCAATGGGTTCCCGCCACGTTGCCAACGCGGCAGTTCCGGATGATCCTGAAGACCTTTACGGAAGGCTTTCCCCACGTCCAGCTCTGGTACTTCCTGCCGGCCTACAAGCGGGGACCCTTCAACGCCATCCTGATCGGGTCGAGGGATCCCATAACGATCGATCCCGCACGGATCGATCGCAGGCTGCGAGACGAACCCGCCGCCTTCAGCAGCCTGGCGCCGTACGGCCTGACTTCAGCCGAAGCGATATTGCCGCATTTCGTCGCAGACGAGCGGGTCCTGCGTGACGCAGTGCGCGATGCCGAACTGAACACGCTCGACCACCCGCGCTACGAGTTTTTCCATCCGTGGGATTACGCCAGGAACCGGCAGGAAAAGATCGTCGCCAACCACCGCCTGGTGCTGGAACTGAAGCGGGCGGCCTTTCCCCGATACTTTGCCCGCCTGAGGGAGCGAACGGGGGACCTCACGCGGCTTCAGCAGTCGTTCGCCGCCGAGTTCCGGTACCTCGAGGCCTTTGGCCGGTTCCTTCAGGGCATGCCGGCCAGCGAACAATACCGTGTGTTCGATGCCGTACTGAACCTCGCGCCATGGAACGACAGCCTGCGCGCCCGGATTTATGCCCAGTACACTTACCTCGCGAACTCGCGCGGCGATCCGAGGGAGCGCGCCATGATGCGGCGTAAGGCGGAGTCGCTTTACCGGTGAACCGGACCCTGTCCGGCTTCGCCCCCCGGACTCGAATTCTGCAACTGCCAGAAATCCGCCGGGACAGGCTATAATTCGCGGTCCGCGCCTGAATGGGAGCCGAGGCCTACGCCATGACCCTGACCCGACTCGCACTATCCAATCCCGTGGCGGTGGTCGTGGCGTGTATCCTGATCGCCATTTTCGGCGTGCTCAGCCTGCTGCAGCTGCCCATCCAGATGACACCGAACATCTCGCGGCCGGAAATCAGCGTCTGGACTCCGTGGCGCGCCTCGGCGCCGAACGAAATAGAGTCCGAAATCATCGAACCCCAGGAGGACGTGCTTCGCAGCATCCCTGGGCTGCTCAGGATGCAGTCATCCGCCAGTTACGGCTCGGGCAGCATCAACCTGCAGTTCGAGATCGGCACGGACATGAACCGTGCCCTGATCGAGGTGATGAACCGCCTGAACCAGGTGCCGCGCTACCCCGTCGATGCGGACGAGCCCGTGATCAGCGTCGGCGGCGACAACTTTGACAAGGTCATCGCCTGGTGGGCGATCACAGCCCGGCCAGACAATCCACGCCCCGTCGAGAGTTACCAGGATTTCATCGAAGACACCGTGATCACTCGGCTGGAGCGTGTCTCCGGGGTCTCGCGAGTGGGTTCTTTCGGTGGCCGGCAACATGAGGTGCGAATTACTTTCGACCCGTTCAAGGCCGCCAACATCGGCGTGGACCTGACGCGCGTCGCCACCCAGCTGGGCAACAATGCGGACGTGTCGGCCGGTCTCAATGAAGTCGGGCGCCGGGAATACACCTTGCGCTTCAGCGGGAAGTACGACGCGGAGGCGATGGGGGACCTGGTGCTGGAGTGGCGCGGCGGCCGGCCGATCCTGTTGCGTGATGTCGCCCGCGTCGAAATGGCCATGGTTGACGCAACCAGCGTTCTCCACCAGAACGGTGGTCCGTCCATCGCCATGTTCGTGATCCCCGAGGCCGGCGTGAACGTCTACGAGGTGATGGGCGACCTCAAGGCGGTGGTTGCTGATCTGGCGGCCAATGAACTGGACCGGGCGGGACTGGAGATCTACCAGGACGCGGATGACACGGTCTACATTTCAAACTCCATCGGCATGGTGCGCAACAACCTGCTGCTGGGGATCACGCTGGCCGTGGTCGTGCTCTGGTGGTTCCTTCGTAAGTTCCGGGCCACGCTGATCGTGGCGCTGAGCATTCCCCTGTGCCTGCTCCTCTCCTTCATGGTGCTGAATTACATTGGACGCACGCTGAACATCATCTCCCTGGCCGGGCTGGCGTTCGCGACCGGCATGGTGCTCGACGCAGCCATCGTGGTGCTGGAGAACATCTTCCGCCAGCGCGAGGCCGGCCTGGAGGGAAATGACGCCTCGATGCGGGGTGTCAACCAGGTGTGGGGAGCGCTGCTGGCATCGACCGCAACCACCGTCGCCATCTTCATGCCGGTCATTTTCCTGCGGAACGAAGCAGGGCAGTTGTTCAGCGACCTTGCGGTCACCATTTCCGCCGCGGTGACCGCTTCCCTGCTCGTCGCCGTAACGGTGCTGCCCACGGCGGCCGCCAACTGGATCAGGGGCGAGGCGATCGACGACCACCACAGGCACTGGTGGCGATGGGTCACCAGCCACATCATGACCTGGACCGACACGCCGCGCCGGCGCTGGACCTGGGTGGGGGCACTCACAGTGACCCCCATCCTGGTGGGGCTTTTGCTACTGCCGTCCGCGGACTACCTGCCCGAAGGCCAGAGGAATTTCGTCGAAGGATTCATGGTCACGCCGCCGGGTATGGGCACACAAACCGCGCGGGAGGAACTGGTGGAGGTCATCGATGCGAGGTTGTTGCCCTACCTGAAAGGCGAAAAGCAACCACAGGTCAAGAGTTACTTTCTCGGCACCGCCAGGGCCTGGGGCACATTCATCGGCGGCGAGGCGGTGAATGACGACGAGGTCGACGAGCTGATCGACGTGTTCAACTCGGAAATCATGGCCGGCTTTCCCGATACGTTCGGTTTCACTGGCCGGAGCCCGATTTTCGGCGGCTCCCGGGGCGGCCGCAAGATCGACATCGATCTGTCCGCCGATGCCTTCGAATCTTTGCTGGAAGCCGGGCGGGCGGGCTTTTTCGCCGTCATGCAGGCGCTGCCGGACGCGACCATCCGGCCGGTGCCCGGTCTGGAACTGGCGGAACCCGAAATCCGCCTGTTGCCAGACGACCGCAAGATAGCGGAGGTGGGCTGGACGCGCTCGCGCGTCGCCACCGCCGTACGCGCGATGGGCGACGGCGCGTTTCTGGGAGAGTACTTCGATGGCTCGCGCCGCTACAACGTCGTGATGCGCGCCGAAAACTGGTACTCCCCCGAAGAACTGGGGAGCCTGCCGGTCGCCACGGCGGACGGCAGCGTGCTGACGATCGGCGAGCTGACGCGGGTCACCCGCACGGCCGGCCCGTCCAATATTCGTCGCATCGACCGCAAACGCACGCTGACGCTGGAAGTAACGCCACCGCCGACCATGGCCATGGAAGAGGCGCTGAACGTGATCAAGGCCGAGGTGGCGCCGGCAATTTTGGCCACGATGCCCGAAGGCGGCACAATCAAGTACCGTGGCACGGCCGAGGCCCTGGACGAGGCGCTCACCAGCATGAGCGGAAGTTTCGTGCTGGCCGTGGTGATCCTGTACCTGCTGATCTCGGCGCTGTTCCACTCGTTCCGCGATTCGCTGCTGGTCATCCTGACCCTGCCGATGGCGACCGTGGGTGGCATCCTCGCATTGCGCGCGGTCGACCTCGCGATGTTCGCGTCCGGTGGGCAGAAAATGGACCTGCTGACAATGATTGGGTTCGTGATCCTGCTCGGCCTGGTGGTCAACAACGCGATCCTGCTGGTGTACCGGGCGCGCGATGGTGAGCGCGAAGGGCTGAGCCGCCGCGATGCGGTGGAGAGCGCCGTGCGCCTGCGTCTGCGGCCCATCCTGATGAGCACGACCACCAGCATTTTCGGCATGTTGCCGTTGATGCTGATGCCCGGTGCGGGCACCGAGCTGTACCGCGGCATGGCGACGGTCATCGTGGGCGGCATGCTGGTCAGCACGCTGTTCACGCTGATCCTCCTGCCCAGTCTGCTGCGCATGCACGAAGAGCGTGGCGCCAGAGCGGGGCTGGCGCCGAATGCAACCTGATACGCTGAAAACGAGAATGCCTGATATGAGAATGGAGAGAACCGGATTGGGCTGGCGGGCGGCGATCGCGACCATTGCCTGGCTGAGCGCGACCACGGTTGCCCACGCGCAGATGGGCGGACCCGCGCTGGTCCGGGTGGCCGAAGCCAGCCTGCAGAACATCGCGCCGGTGACCGTGGTGCCGGGCACGGTCATCAGCCGTCACGACGCGCGGCTGTCCGCCGAGGTCGAAGGGCGCCTGACGATGGTGTCCGACGTCGGCACCCGCGTTGAAGAAGGGGACCCGGTGGCGGAAATCGAAGACACGGTTCTGCGCCTGCGGAATGCCGAGCTCAGGGCCCAGGTCAGCCGCGCACAGGCCCGGCTGACATTCCTTGAAAGCGAGGTCCAGAGGTTTTCGCGCTTGACGGCGTCCAACCTGGCGGCGGCAACCCAGTTCGAACAGGCGCAATCCGACCGCGACGTGGCGCAAGGCGACCTGGAGGTCGCGCGCGCCCAGTTGAAGCAGAATGAAGACCAGTTGGCGCGCACGGTCCTGCGGGCCCCGTTCGGCGGAATCGTCGTGGCGCGGCTGATGACGCCGGGCGAGCGGGCCGAGGATGGGGGCAACGTGGTACGCCTGGTCGACCAGCAAACCCTGGAAGTGGTCGCCCGGGCGCCTCTGGAATACATCTCGTACGTGGCACCCGGTCAGCAAATCATGTTGCGCACAGGCGAACAATCGGCGACCGGCCGCGTACGGACGGTTGTGGCGGTCGGCGACGAGAACACGCACCAGTTCGAGCTGAGGCTGGACCTGGAGGGTGCGCCGTTTCCGGTGGGCCAGACCCTGCGCGTCTCCGTACCGACGTCCGAGGTCCGCGAAGCCCTGACCGTCCCCCGGGATGCGCTGATCCTGCGCCCCGAGGGCCAGAGCGTGTTCGTCGTCGACGGCGATAACCAGGCACGTCGGGTCAACGTCACGGTCGGCGTGGGCCAGGGTGACTACATCGAGGTGCTGGGTGGAGTTGCGCCCGGCGACCGGGTCGTGATCCGGGGCAACGAACGACTGCAGCCCGGCCAGACAGTCACGATACAGGACAGCTGAGGCCGGGCGCGCCAGAACCCGTTGCGCTAGTACTGCTCGTGCGGCACCGTTACGGTGGCCTCCGCCGTTGACGTGTTGCCGGACGCGTCCTCCGCCTGGTATGTCAGGGTGTAAACGCGATCGACGCCTTTCCCGGATCGCTCCGCCCGCAACCGAACCGTCAGGTCGTCGACGATGACGATGTCGTTGTTGGTGTCGCCGTCACCCAGACCGTTGTCGTCCTCATTGCTCACAACGGACAGAAGCGTGACCAACGGATTGGCGTCGCAGATGTCCGCCGCTTCGACAATCGCCGTCACCTTCACCATCTTGTGATTCGGCGCCCAGAGCTGGTCCGGCGAGACCTCGACGGAAATGTCGGGCGGCGTGGTGTCCTGGATCGTCACATTCTGGGTGTCCGACCCGGTATTTCCCGACTCGTCAGTGGCCGACCAGGTGACGACCGTCAGACCCAGCGGGAACGTCGCCGGCGCGTCGTTCTCCACGAACGGGCTGACATCGCAGTTGTCCGTTACGGTCGGCAATCCGAGGTCGACCGCCTGACCTCCAGGCCCGCTGCACTCCTCGACAACGTCGTCCGGGGCCGTGACTTCCGGATCGCTGGTGTCACCCTCGACGAAACCGTCACAGTTGTTGTCCAGGGACGCATCGCACTCCTCGGCCCCCGGGTATACGCCGGGATCGAAATCGTTGCAGTCCATGGAGGTGTCGAAGCCGTCCATGTCCCGGTCCGTGTCCTCGACGACGAGTTCGGAGATCATGCCGATGGCCGCGTGCAGGAACAGGTGACAATGAAATACCCAGCGCCCGGCGGCGCCGCCGCTCAGGAATAGCTGATCCGGCGCCGGCGCGCCGGCTTCGGGCCGGTTGTCGGTGATCCGTTCACGGTCATCCAGGCGCATTCGAACCACGATGCCTTGCTTGTCAGTTACGTCGATGGTATCCACCCACTCGTTGTAATCGAACTCGTACAGCACGGTGTCGTCGCTGGGGTCGTGGGTCATCGAACCCAGATCGATCACCCGAACCGGCTGAAAGGAAAAGCCGTGGTGGTGAAAGGGGTGATGCTGGGAACTGGGATTGGTGATGGTGAACTCGAGCAGGTCCCCGGTTCTGGCGTACCGTGCAGCGCCCTGGTAGGGGACCTGGGTATAGTCCGGCCCGCTGTGCTCGTAATGCCCGACAACACCATCGATGGTGGCTTGGCCCGGGGCACCGGTCCCGAACAACTCGATGAACGGGCTGTCCGATCCGTTGGAGTAACCGGGGTTGGCGGGATTGCCGGGGTTATCCGTGTTGGTCGGATCACCGTCGACAGGGACGTAGAAATCCGAGATGGTTTCCGACTTCACGTCTTCGATGCCGCCAGCGCCGAGCACTTCGTTTCCCTGCGCAATGGCGAACGGCGCGCCGGGGTCCGGCTCGCTGTCGTCGATCTCGA
>JASFKQ010000185.1:0-7640 GCA_050118555.1 Lysobacterales bacterium | reverse complement strand
CCGTCGCACTGTATCTAACGGCCAGCCGCGGGGTGGTGTCACTCCAATCCTTCTTGTCGTTGACGAGTCCGTGAGACCAATACACGAAGTTCATGAAAGGGCCAAGGTTCGATGTGGGTTCTCTGACTCCAATGCTGAAGTCCTTTTCGTCATAGCTGTACCGTATGCCCGCATCTACGTTAAATCTATCGGTTAACGCGTAGGAGAAGTTGGCGAATATGCCGTAGCCCATGTTGTCGCTTTCAATGTCCGCAATTTCAAGCATTCCTACAGGCGAGTAGCTGAAACTGCCATAGGTGTCAGCGCATGTGAGCCCGAAATAGATCAAGCAAATCGTATCTTCATCGGAGTGTGAGCCCATGCTTGCCTTAAGGTCTTCATAATAGGCGGAGACCCCGACTATCCAGGTTAACGGGCCATCCGTATTCGACACGAGACGAAAATCCTGGGAAAAGTTGTCAACATCCTGGTTTTGCATCCACGTGTAGATAACCAACGGCGTCGCGTCATCGTCCTCTTCGTAATCCCAAGTGTGCGTGCGAAAACCGGTTACGGATGACAAAGTACCGAATCCCAAGTCGACATCTACAAGCGCGGTGAAGCTGAAAATCTCACTCTCGTCGAAACCAGGCGCATCCGTGTTAACCACACGTCCCGAGGGCGTTTCGTTAAAACCCAAATCGGTCAGGACGTTGCCATGGTCGGTGCCCCAGTAAACTGCACCGCTACCACTGCGCTTTTCATACTCGGCAATGAACGTAATGTTAGTCTTATCGCCGTAACGCGCCAGAGATGCCCGCACGGCCTTGCTGTCGAAGTCTCCCAACTTCGCGTTGTCATAAAGATTTGTGATATAGCCATCCACGGTGTAATAGTGAGCGGCTACTCGCATTGCCCACGTATCGTCCAGGGGAACATTTAACATGGCCTCGGCTTCAACGAGACTGTCTTGCCCGACGGTCAGTTCTGCGAGAGAGTCTGGCCCGGCTGTATCAGGCTTGTTGGTGATCTGGTTGATTGCACCCGAAATTGCATTGCGCCCGTACAGGAAATTCTGCGGCCCACGAAGCGCCTCGGCACGTTGCATATCGTAAAAACTGGTTACGGCCCCTCCTTGGCGCCCCTGGTACACTCCGTCTTTAAACAACCCCACGGATGTGTCGCCGCCCACCCCAAAATCATTGGTTCGGATTCCTCGGACCGAAATAGAATTCATCCAGGTACCCCCCGACCCGCCCGCAAAGCCGGGGGTAAGAGAGAGCACGTCCCACATGTCTTCCATGTTCAGCTCGCGTATCGATTCTTCTGAATAAGCAGATATCGCTATCGGAACGTCTTGGATGGTCTGCTCCCGATACTGTGCGGTGACTACGATCTCCTCTACGACGCGGTCTTCAGCCGCGTCGTCACCTTTTGTCTCTTGTGCCGCTGCGGCGCCCGTGAAGATGCAGTGGAGCAGGATGAACCCCGTAGAATAAACAAGCTTCTGCTGAAAATTCTTAGTGAACCTTTTTATGGTGAACAATTTCGGTGTTGCCTTGGCCACAATTCCCTCCACAATCTGATTTGTTGACCGACCCGGCGTCACTGGTGCCTCTGCCTCAAAACGCCACCTCTTCGCAAGAATGCCGCATTCCGATAATTTGTCCAATTAATTGTTTTGATATTTAACATAAACTGCATTTATGTCGAGTATCAAGCGACTTGGAATGAATTGGATTGCGTATCCTGTACCTATATCACTTATCTCGAGTCGCTTTACACCATTCTTGCCGCGGCTTCGATCGAATTGTCGATATAAATTATTTTTATATACCGAATTATTCGAATTGAATTGACAGCTTCAGGTCAACCCCTAAACTCGTCTTGATGAACGTGCATCCAAACCAACAATGTAATTTTCGGTTTTCCGGGGTAAAGGAGATGACTATAAATAACCGGCAACACTGCGCTACGAGATCATGGTTGCCACATTTCCTGTTGGTCGCGTGCCTATTGAATTGCCCAATTTTGATTGCGGACGCCCAAACTGATTCCATTTCAGATTCCGCGGTCGATTGCGAACGTATTTACCAGGCGCCCGGGCACGGAATTTCTTTTTATGAAGAGAATCCCACGTACATCGACCCCCGGCTTGAAACCGGTTTGCTGCCATCCGCAACGCCCGCCAGTCACGGCCTAGACGCCAAAATGCTGGAGAAAGGTGTCTCGATTTTGAGGGAAGAAAAGCGCACTCTCTCCCTGATTGTGGTAAAGGACGGAGACGTGGTGGTTGAAGAATACTTCCACGGTAGCGCCGCCAATCAGAGCAACAATATCCACTCGGCATCCAAGAGCATCATGTCTACGCTGGTCGGCATAGCCATAGACCAGGGCTTCATCAAGAGCGTCGACCAACGGCTGTCTGATTTCTTGCCAGAATATTTTTCGGATTCCGACAGCGCGCTCAAGCGCAGCCTGACGATACGACACCTCTTGACAATGTCTGCCGGGTTCGAGTGGAGACATGATCCTGTAAGCGGCACCGAAATAGAGATTCAAAAAAAGCCAGACTGGGTAGGCGCGGTGCTTTCCCTGCCGATTGTCGATCCGCCGGGTAGCAAGTTCTTTTACAACACGGGTCTGACGCATCTCATGTCTGCGGTGATCGGACAGGCCACCGGCATGAGTACGTGCCAATTTGCACACAGGTATCTTCTGGAACCGATAGGTATAACGGTGGAGCACTGGGGCAGAGACCCACAAGGCGTGTATTCCGGTGGGTACAACTTCTACATAACGCCACGCGAGATGGCAACTTTCGGTGAACTCATTCTGAACGGCGGACGCTACAAGGATCGACAAATCGTACCCCGCGACTGGATTAAAAAATCCTTCGAGCCCGCTTTTGAACGCAGCAACGGTGAAGGCTCGAACCCATGGTTTACAGATGACAAGATGGGGTATGGATACAATTGGTGGCTGCTGCATATAAAGGAGCAGGATCTCATCGCAGCGTGGGGATGGGGAGGCCAAATGATTTACATCATTCCACAGCTGGATACCGTGGTCGTTATCACGCGGGATACCAGTAATGCCAAGGAAGTCGCCGAGCATCCCTTCAATGACAATTTCGTCAGGGACTATATTCTCCCTTGGGGCGGAGAAGTCGGGCGCACACGGAATGGGAGACAACGCTGAACTCGACACCGTCGCATGAATGTGGCATTTGGTCAGCTTCCAGCTGGCGAAGACGCCTGCGGAGCAATATTGAGCGTGTTGGGACTCCTCTGATGGCGCCGCCACAGTCTTCTGAGTTCCATTGCCGTTCGCCGTTGGATATACCCCTCAGAGTTGCACGGTCCGTCGCAGTGAAATGACAAACTCCAAACCTAACGGCTTTGTGGAAACTTCTCATGGCTTTTGCAGGTGGCAAAACCCACATGCGGGTGTTGAATACAGTGAATACTGAGATGAGCAACAGTCTCGCCGAGTCCGCACTTTTTTACCAATCCGGGGAACACCTCACCACTATAAGCCATGGGCGCGGTACGTTTGTGTGGGACACATTGGGGAAACGTTATCTCGATGCGTGCTCCGGGGCGATAACGTGCAATCTTGGGCACGGTCATCCAGCGATCAGAGCCGCTATGGATCAACAGCTTGACAAGATCGCGTTTTCCTACAGGACACAGTTCGAAAATCAGCCCGCCAAGGATCTCGCCGAGAAAATTGTGAGCTTGACCCAGGGGGGTCTTCACAGGGTTTTTCTGGTCGGTAGTGGGTCGGAAGCCGTTGAGGCCAGCATTAAACTCGCGCGACAGTATTTTGTAGCGCGAGCAGAGACGCAACGACGCTGGTTCGTATCATTGCGCCCCTCGTATCACGGGAGCACGCTGGGAGCCCTCGGCCTCACTGGATATCATCCCCTCGAGGAACCTTTTTCAGACATTATGTCCAGCTCGGTCAAGGTCCCCAGCCCCGATTTCTTCAGAATGACCGAAGCCAATGAGGCCGATCATGTTGAGTGCATGCTGGACATTACCAAACGGCGAGTCGAAGCGATTGGAGGCGATAAGGTGATTGCAGTGGTGCTGGAGCCTGTTGGTGGGGCCAGTACTGGGGCCCGTATGTTGAATCAGCAGTATTTCGATGGAATTCGTGCTCTTTGCAATAGTTGGGGCTGCCTCTTGATACTGGACGAGGTGTTGACTGGATTAGGCCGAACCGGCAAATGGTTCGCATATCAGCACTGGAATGCAGTGCCTGATGTCATGGCACTGGCCAAAGGCCTTGGGGCTGGCTACTACCCGGTTGGTGCCGCAGTCGCCAAGCGAGATATTGTTGATACAGTTTGCCGCAACGGTGGTTTTCAGCACGGACATACATACGCGGGTAATCCGCTTGCTGGAGCGACAGCACTGGCCGCCATACGCAGCGTCGAGAATGACGGACTCCTGTCCAACGTTCAGAGTCGAGGTGCGCAGTTGCGAAGCGGTCTCGATGACCTGAAGAACAAATACAATATTATTGGTGATGTTCGCGGAATTGGTCTTCTGCAGGCAGTTGAATTGACACAAAACCGTGAGTCGAAACAACCGTTCCCAGTTGAACTTAACGTGTTCAACAGAGTAACGCGGATTGCGCGTTCGAGGGGGCTTCTCATCTATCCACGGCGCTGCCTGGATGGCAGGGCAGGCGACCATTTCCTTGTTACTCCTCCGCTCAACATCAGTCAGGAGGAGGTTGTAACTCTATTGGATTTACTGGATTGCACGCTGGCCGATCTTGTTGACACGCTATAGTGACGTAATGATTAGCAAGAAACTTAACATTGAAAAGGCCATAGCCGAGATCAGGCCTGGCGCCATAATCATGGTTGGTGGCTTCGGTAACCCCGGAACACCATTCGCCCTGATTGAAGAATTGCTCAAGCAAGGGCAATCGGAACTGACACTGATCAAGAACGATGCCAATGAACCATCCATTGGCATCAGCCGACTGATCGAGAACAATCAGGTCGCCAGGCTTATAACCTCACATATTGGTCTCAACAGGATCGCTATCGAGAAAATGAACAGCGGTGAACTCGATGTAGAGTTCGTTCCCCAGGGAATCCTGGCCGAAAGAATAAGAGTGGGGGGCGCCGGAATATACGGGTTCTTGTCCGACATCGGTATCGACACGGAGATAACGAGTCCGTCAGACGTGCTTCATTTACACGGCCGCCGATTTCGAGTCGAAACCGCCCTCACGGCGGACGTAGCACTCATTCACGCAGCCAGAGCAGACGAGATTGGGAACCTGACCTACAGAGCGGCTGCAAGGAACTTCAACCCATTGATGGCCATGGCCGCTGGCTATGTGATCGCAGAGGCGGGGGCCATAGAGGCAATCGGCGCAATCGGGCCAGATCTGGTGCATACACCGGCTGCTTTTGTTTCAGCAGTTGTCGAAGTCTCCAATGAGCCGACACGCGCAGCTACTGGGGATGAGCCACAAGAATGAAAGCGGAACAAATTGCTGCAAGAGCTGCGCGGGAGGTACGCCCAGGAATGGTGATCAACCTGGGAATCGGCCTACCCACCAAGGTGGTGAAGTACTTGCCAGAGGATCAGGGCATAATGATCCACTCGGAAAATGGAATTTTTGGGGTCTCCGAGACCGCAAGTGGGCCCTGCGTCGACCAAGATTTGATCGACGCGGGAGGCGCACACATAACGGTACGGAAAGGCGCAGCATTCATGGACAGTGCCGTTTCATTCGCGCTCATAAGAGGGGGTGGCATCGATATTGCGATGCTGGGCGCCTTTCAAGTTGATGAAATGGGTAACCTTGCAAATTGGAAAATTCCGCGCCGCCACACACCGGGAATCGGCGGTGCAATGGAACTGGCGCAGTATGCGAATCGCGTCATCGTGCTCTGTTCACATACCGATAAGGCCGGGCAGCCGAAGCTCGTGCGCAGATGCAGTCTGCCGCTTACGGCACCGCATTGCGTATCCCGAATCATCACGGAACTGGGCGTCTTCGACGTTCATGAAGGCGGATTTCTGCTTCGCGAACTGGTTGATGGGGTTTCTTTGGATGACGTAAAGGCCGCGACCGGGGCAAAAGTGACGGTTGCGATCGAGGAGGCCTTGGTTTGACGCATAAAGATTTGGAATTGGCGTTAATGAGAGAGTGCGAGCGGCTCTTTCCTGATGTTGTGGAATTTACGCGTGAGATGGTTCGAGCTTACTGCGTGTTGGGCAGCGAATCAGAGGCGCTCGAGACTGTCGAAGGTCGACTGAAATCGTTGAACCTGCCTGTAGCTCGAGTCCCGATGGACTGCGAGAAGCAAGGCACCAGCTCGAAATTCGCACCGGTGGAGTGGGACTACCGTGACAAGTTCAGTCTCGCGTGTTCGCTAAACAGCAGGGCGCCTGGCAGGGGCCTGGTCCTAAATGGACACCTTGACGTGGTTCCGGCCGAACCATTCGAAATGTGGTCTCGACCTCCAAACGAACCTTGGGAAAAGGATGGGTGGCTCTTCGGTCGAGGGGCTGGGGACATGCAGTCTGGCGTGTCCGCAATGATATATGCCGTTCACGCGATCAATTCGATTGGTTACCGCGTGACCTCACCGTTGAACATTCATGTTGTCATCGAGGAGGAATGTAGCGGCAATGGTGCAATGGCATGCCTACAGCATGGTTATACCGGCGATTTCGTTCTGATCCCTGAGCCATTTGGCCCGACGGTTTACACTGGTCAGATTGGGGTTCTATGGTTCAAGGTGTCGGTCGAAGGCGTGCCAGCCCATGTGCTTTCGACCACAGACGGTTCAAATGCTATCGAAAACCTCTGGCAAGTCATTCCTTATCTGAAAAGGCTCGAAGAGGAATTGAACGCGGAAGACCGATATCCTCCATATGATGAGATCCCACATCCCTACAATCTAAACATCGGAAAAATTAATGGTGGAAACTGGTCTTCCAGCGTACCAGCATATGCCGAACTCGAGGCGCGGATCGGCTTTCCGGTTACAATGTCTATTGATGAAATAATGGCGCGTGTGCGGCAGGCCGTGGAGCGTGCGGGCCTTGAACTTACTGCGCTTCAGGTCAATAGACCCGTAGTGCGCTTCTTTGGACTACAGTCGGAGGGTCACTTGGTCGACCTCGAGCATGCAGGAATCGCGTGTCTGACAAGTTGTCACCGCGATGTGGCAGGACAAGACCCTGACCATTACTTGTCAACGTGCACGACTGACCTGAGAGCTTTTAATGCTTACGACGGTACATGCGGTACCTGCTATGGACCGATCGCGAAAAACATCCACGGTGTGGATGAGTGCGTTAACCTCGATTCTGTGTTGTTAACGATGAAGACATACGCGATGTTCCTCAGCCGTTGGTGCAGCCTTGAAAAGACATAGGGAATTCACGCAGCCCCACTACAACCGAAATCGTGCGGAAGGGACCGGGCACCCATTGAAGCGCCCTGAGTAATGGCCAAGCGCTCATGCGGGTGTGGAGTGATCCCGTTCGCCCGGACCGTACCTGGCTTCGCTAACCGCTCGACACCGATAGCCGCCTTTCTACTCCAAAAAAACATGGGGGATTCCGATTTCAGGGCTTGTAAACCACGCCGCCCTTCATCACGAAATCGACGTTCTC
>JASFKQ010000184.1:0-7657 GCA_050118555.1 Lysobacterales bacterium | reverse complement strand
CGGTGTCGAGCTCGGCCCTGGCGAAGGCCGGACTGGTTGCCAGGTTGTAGAGGAAGGACAGGTTCGTCGACAAACCACCAATGCGATACTCGGAAAGCGCTCGCGCCAGGCGGCTGAGAGCGCGCTCCCGGTTCTCGTCCCAGACGATCAGCTTGGCAATCATCGGGTCGTAGTACACGCTGACCTCATCACCCTGTAGCACGCCGGTGTCGACCCGCACGTGGCGGCTTTCCTCCGGTGGCTGCAGGTAGCTGAGCGTCCCGGTCGAGGGCGCGAAATCGTTGGCCGGGTCTTCGGCGTAGATCCGGGCCTCGAACGCGTGTCCTTCGATGGCCAACTCGGACTGGGCGCAGGGCAGAGTCTCACCGGCGGCTACACGCAGTTGCCATTCGACCAGATCCTGGCCCGTGACCATCTCAGTGACCGGGTGTTCGACCTGGAGCCGCGTGTTCATCTCCATGAAGTAGAAGCGCCCGTCAGCGTCGAGCAGGAACTCGACCGTTCCGGCCCCTTCATAGCCGATGGCCTGCGCAGCGCGCACCGCGGCTTCGCCCATTTGTGCTCTCAGCTCTGGCGTCATTCCCGGCGCCGGCGCTTCCTCAATGACTTTCTGGTGGCGTCGCTGGACCGAACAGTCGCGTTCGAACAGGTGCACGGCCTGTCCCGCGCTGTCGCAGAACACCTGCACTTCGACGTGGCGCGGCCCTTCCAGGAGCTTCTCGACCAGCATGTCCTCGTCACCGAAGGCCGAGGCCGCTTCGCGGCGGGCCGCCTCCAGGGCTTCGTCGAATTCGGCCGGTCTGTCCGCCCGGCGCATGCCCTTGCCTCCGCCTCCGGCAACCGCCTTGAGCAGTACCGGGTAGCCGATTTGTTCCGCGGCCTCCCGCAGCCGCCCGTCCGATTGATCCTCCCCGTGGTAACCGGGAATCAACGGCACACCGGCCTCCTCCATGATGCGTTTGGCCGCCGATTTGGAGCCCATAGACTCGATGGCGCTGGCCGGCGGGCCGATAAACACGATCCCGGCGTCCGCGCACGCCCGGGCGAATGCTGCGTTCTCAGAGAGAAACCCATAGCCGGGATGCACGGCTTCCGCACCGGTTCTGCGGCCTGCCTCCAGAACCCGCGCGATGTCCAGATAGGACTCCCGCGCCGGCGGCGCACCGAGTCGAACTGCCTCATCCGCCATCGAAACATGCAGTGCGTCCCGGTCGGCATCCGAGTAGACCGCCACCGTGCCGATACCCAGGCGGCGTGCGGTTCGAATCACCCGGCAGGCGATTTCCCCGCGGTTCGCAACCAGAATTTTGCTGAACATGCGCTCGCCCCTCACATCCTGAACACGCCGAAATGCGTTTCGTCGATCGGGCGGTTGAGCGACGCAGAGATCGCCAGGCCCAGCACCTGTCGCGTCTGCGCCGGATCGATCACGCCATCGTCCCACAGACGGGCCGTCGCGTAGTAGGGGTGCCCCTGCTCTTCGTACTGGTCGAGGATCGGCTGCTTGAAAGCTGCTTCTTCCTGCTCCGGCCAGTCTTCGCCCGCCCGTTCCTTCTGGTCGCGCTTGACCTGCGCCAGTACGTTCGCCGCCTGCTCACCGCCCATCACCGAAATACGGGAATTCGGCCAGCTGAACATGAAACGAGGCGCATAGGCGCGACCGCACATACCGTAGTTGCCGGCGCCGTAGGAATTGCCGATGATCACGGTGAATTTCGGAACCTGGACCGTCGACACGGCCGTGACCATCTTCGCGCCGTGCTTGGCGATGCCGTCCGCTTCGTATTTCCGTCCCACCATGAAGCCGGTGATGTTCTGCAGGAATACGAGCGGAATCCTGCGCTGGCCACACAACTCAACGAAGTGGGCACCCTTCAGGGCCGACTCGCCGAACAGGATGCCGTTGTTCGCGACGATGCCCACCGGGTAGCCGAAAATCCGCGCGAACCCGCATACCAGTGTGGTGCCGTAGCGCGCTTTGAACTCGTCGAAGACCGAGCCATCCACGATTCGCGCGATCACCTCCCGGACTTCGAACGGCTGTCGCGCGTCCCGCGGCACGATGCCGTACAGTTCCTCGACGTCGTAGTGGGGATCCCTTGGCTCCGCCATATCCAGACCGACAGTCTTGACACGATTCAGCCGGCTCACGGCGCGTCGTGCCAGCTTCAGGGCATGGTGGTCATTGTTGGCGAAGTGGTCCGCCACACCCGACAGGCGGGTGTGCACGTCGGCGCCACCCAGCTCCTCGGCAGTGACGATCTCGCCGGTTGCTGCGCGCACCAGCGGCGGCCCGCCGAGGAAGATCGTTCCCTGTTCGCGGACGATGATCGATTCGTCCGCCATTGCAGGCACGTAGGCACCACCGGCGGTACACGAACCCATCACCACGGCGATCTGCGGAATGTTGCGCGCCGACAGGTTGGCCTGGTTGAAGAAGATGCGGCCGAAGTGATCGCGATCGGGAAAGACTTCGTCCTGCCGCGGCAGGTAGGCGCCCCCGGAATCGACCAGGTAAATGCACGGCAGTTCATTCTGTTGCGCGATCTCCTGAGCGCGAAGATGCTTTTTGACGGTCAGAGGATAGTAGGTCCCGCCTTTCACCGTCGCGTCGTTGGCGACGATCACGCATTCCTGCCCGGCCACGCGCCCGACCCCGGTTACGATACCCGCCGCGGCCACCTCTTCCCCGTACATGCCATGGGCAGCCAGCTGAGAGAGTTCCAGGAAGGGCGAACCGGGGTCCAGCAACGCATCGATGCGCTCACGGACGAGCAGTTTTCCACGCTCGCGATGCCGCTGCTGATAGCGTTCCCCGCCTCCCTGACGGACACCATCGACCTGCGCACGCAGATCGTCCACCAGGGTCTGCATGTGCGCCGCGTTGGCCTGGAACTCGTCGGAACGCGCACTGATTTGCGAGTCGATTCTCGTCATGTCATGTCCCTCGCCCGCCGCATCAATGGGGGGCGGTTTCCTCGAACAGTTCGCGGCCAATCAGCATGCGCCGGATTTCCGAGGTGCCCGCGCCGATTTCGTACAGCTTGGCATCCCGCAACAGGCGGCCCGCGGGATAGTCGTTGATATAGCCATTCCCGCCCAGCGCCTGAATGGTCTCCAGCGCCATCCGGGTGGCCCGCTCGGACGTGTACAGGATCACCCCTGCGGCGTCCTTGCGGCTTTCACGGCCACTGTCGCAAGCCGCCGCCACGGCGTAGAGATAGGCACGGCAGGCGCTGAGCGTGGTGTACATGTCCGCTATCTTGCCCTGCATCAGCTGGAAACCGCCGATGCTCCGACCGAACTGGCGCCGTTCATGGATGTAGGGCTCCACGACGTCCAGGCAGCATTGCATGATGCCCACCGGGCCCGCCGCCAGTACGGCGCGTTCGTAGTCGAGCCCGGACATCAGGACCTGCACACCGTCGTTGACCGTTCCAAGCACGTTGGCGGCCGGCACTTCACAGTCTTCGAAGAACAATGCGCAGGTGTTGGAGCCGCGCATGCCCAGCTTGTCCAGTTTCTCACCACGGGTGAATCCCGGGGAGTCACGCTCGACGATGAACGCCGTTATGCCCCGAGAGCCGGCTTCCGGTTCCGTCTTGGCGTAGACGACGTACACGTTTGCCTCCGGGCCATTGGTGATCCACATCTTGCCGCCGTTGAGGACGTAAGTGTCTTGCTTCCGCTCGGCCTTAAGGCCCATGCCCACGACATCGGAACCCGCGTTCGCTTCCGACATCGCCAGTGCGCCGACATGCTCGCCGGAGCATAGCCTGGGCAAATAGCGCTGCTTCTGGTCCCGGGTCCCGTTCCTGCGGAGCTGGTTCACGCACAGATTGGAATGGGCGCCGTACGACAGACCGACCGACCCGGAGGCCCGGCTGATCTCTTCCATCGCCACGCAGTGGGCCAGGTACCCGAGGCCGGAGCCGCCGAATTCTTCCTCGACCGTGATGCCCAGCAGGCCCATGTCCCCCAGCTTGCGCCAGAGATCGGCGGGGAACAGGTTGTCGCGGTCCACCTCCGCAGCGCGCGGGGCAATCTCCGCCCGCGCGAACTGGTATACCGTCTCGCGCAGCATGTCGATGTCTTCACCGAGATTGAAATCCAGGGATGGAAAATGCGTGTTCATGGCCGGCTACCTCCACTCGCCTTCAGCTGTACCGTGTCCTGCGTTTCAAGCGCCCGCAGCGCCTCCCGGCACTTTCGCTCCGCGTTGGCCAGTTCCTCCATCATGGCGCGGATATCCTGCTGCTGTTGCTGCAACTCGTCACAACGCTCGCTGATCTTTGCCAGCAAGGTTTCCAGTTGCCGTCTGTTGCTTCCGGGTGATCCGTACATCAGGATGATCTCGGCGCTTTCGCTCAGGCTGAGCCCAAGCCGTTTGCCGCGCAGGATCAGGCGCAGCTTGGTCCTGTCGGCAGGCGCGTAAACTCGCCGCGTTCCTTCCCGGCGCGGATTCAGCAACCCCTTCTCCTCGTAAAAGCGGATGGTGCGCGTGGTCACGCCGAATTCACTGGCCAGTTCGCCAATCGAATAGGTCTTGTCCATGGTTCCTGTGTCCGAAAAATGATCTGCGATTATATCTTACGTTAACGTTAACGTAAAATACTCCGCGGCACGGCAAACCGCCGCAAGCCCATCTGTCAGAAAGACAGATTCGACGATGCGGCAACCAGGTTGAACGGGGCTTCGGGGGCCCGACCGGGTCCGGGCAGGGTTTCGTCAAGGGAGCACTGCAACAGCATCGTCATCGTAATCACGGCCCGCTTCCGGGCGGCGCAGCTACTTTTCAGGCCGGCCATCACCCACCGACGGGAATCGCGCAGCCCTCGCCCGGTCGAGCAGGCGCTGCGCCTGTTTCAAGTGGGGAAGGTCCAGCATCTGACCGTCCAGGGCCAGCGTGCCGGCCCCGGGGTTGGCTTCGAAGAGCGCCACGACACGCCGCGCGTATTCGAGTTCTTCTTCGCCGGGAGTGAATGCTTCATTGATCGTTGCAACTTGCGCCGGGTGGATCGCCAGCTTGCCGACGAACCCGTCACGCCTTGCCTCGATGCACGAGGCACGCAGACCCGCTTCGTCACGAAAATTGGCAAAAAGGGTGTCGACAGCCAACACGCCGGCAGCGTGCGCTCCGAACAGGCAGAGGTTGCGCACCATTTGATAGGGAGAAGTCCACCGTCCATCCGGCTCCCGCGCGGTTTCGGCTCCAATGGCGGCGCTGAGATCCTCCGCGCCCCAGGTCAGGGCGGACAAACGCTCACCTACCCTGCCGTAGCCTCCGAGGGCAAAGAGCGCCTGAGGCGTCTCTGTCGCGATCGCAAGTATCCGGGTCGAACCCACATCGAAGCCCAGGCGTTTCTCGTGAGCCTGCAACCGCTCGCTCAGCCCAATCACGTCGTCGGGGTTACCGGCCTTGGGTTGGACGATGCCCCCGGGATGTTCCGGCATGACCGCCGAGAGATCCGCTTCGGCATCGGCCCGATCGGCGGGATTGATGCGAACCCAGTAACGCCGCCGACGTTCCGGTTCAAGGGACCGCAGGAACTCCGCTGCCAATCCGCGCGCAGCCGGCTTGTTACCCGGCGCCACGGAGTCTTCCAGGTCGACGATGAAAATATCGGCGGGGACCCCTTCGCTTTTCGCCAGTTTGCGCTCGCTGTCGGCGGGTATGAATAGCCACGATCGCATGCTTAACAGTCTCCCGGATTCAGCCCGTATTCTGAATGCCCAACGCGATGCCCTTGACGGTCGCTTTGAGCGCCTCGAGGAGTTTCTCGTCCGTCCGCTCACCGGCGCGCCAGCGCCGCAACAGGTCGATCTGCAGCAAATGGAGCGGGTCGACATAAGGATTTCGCAGGCGGATATTGCGCTGCAGGACGCGCTGATCGTCGAGCAGATTCTCCAGTTGTTTCAGTTCCAGGATGCGGCGTGTCGCCAAGCCGAATTCGTCGCGAATGCGGTCGAAGAACGGTTCGGCAGCCGCCCCGGCGAGAGACGCGTAACGATGCCCAAGGTTGAGGTCCGACTTGGCCAGAACCATTTCCACATCACTGACCAGGGCCTGAAAAAAAACCTGCCGCTGCAGAAAACCGCGCAAGCGGCCTATGCCGAAGCGCTCGATCGCTGCGTCCAGTGCGGTTCCGAAGCCGAACACGCCTGGAAAACCCACGCGAATCTGCGCCCAGGAAAAAACCCAGGGAATGGCCCGCAGATTCTCGATGCCTTCACCTGACCGCCGGGATGCGGGGCGTGAGCCGATGTTGAGCCGCTCGATAACGTCGATCGGCGTGGAGGCCCGGAAGTAGGCGGGGAACCCCGAGTCCTCGTACACCATGGCACGGAACGCGTCACGGGACGTATCGGCCATGAATGCGATGATCTCGCGCTCCGACTCGTCCAGCCCCCGGGAAGCCCGACCCAGCGTGTGCTGCAGGGTCGCGCCGGTGACCAGTTCCAGGTTTCGCAGCGCGAGGAAGCGGATTCCGTACTTCTGGTTGATCACTTCGCCCTGCTCGGTTACGCGCAGCAATCCGTTCACTGAACCGGGCGGCGCTCCCAGGATACCGTTCACCAGATTGCCCCCGCCGCGGCTGACGGTGCCTCCCCGACCGTGAAAGAACACCACATCGATGCCCCTGTCCTCGCCCTGTTCCACCAGGCGTTTCTGGGCATCCTGCAGAGCCCACCGTGATGCCACAATGCCACTGTCCTTGTTGCTGTCCGAGTATCCGACCATCACCACCTGCCTTCGTTGCAGGTTTTCGAGATGCTCCCGGTAGGGCTCGAGGCCCAGTAACTCTGAGAGGATGACCGGGCCTGCCTCCAGGTCCGCAACGGTTTCAAGCAGCGGGGCGACGTCGAGCCGGGCAGCGGCGCCCGTGTGTGGACTGGCGACACCGGCCAGGGCGAGCACGGTCAACACGTCGTCGGCGCCCTGGGTCATGCTGATGATGAAAAGACCTATGGCGGCGTTGCCGTAGCGCTGACGCGCCGTCGAGATCGCGCGGAAAACGGCGAGCACCTCTGAGGTCTCGGGCGACAGTTCGTCAGCATCGGGGGCGACCGGCAGAGCTTCGGTCGCCAACAGGTGTGCGAGGACAGCAGCACGCTTTGCGGGGTCGCGGGACGCCCAGTCGTCGCAACCCAGCAGCTCACCCATGACCCGACGGTGCACCAGGGCATCCTGACGCACGTCCAGTGTGACCAGGTGAAAGCCGAAGGTCTGCACACGCCGCAAGAGGCGCTCCACGCCGAACAGACCGGCATGGCGGCCCTTGTTGGCCTGCAGGCTACGCCGGATGAGATCGATGTCGGAGATGAACGCGCGGGGTCCGCTGTAGGCGGCCGGATCGTCCGACAAGGTCGCCTCAAGTCGGCCAGCCATCATTCGCAGCAGGCAGCGGTACGGCATATCGAGGTGCCGCTCCGGCAATTCCCTGGCCACTTCCGGCATCATCTCGACGTAGCGCGCCAGCCGCTGCTTCACTTCATCCGACACCGCAATCTCCGAGACCGACTGGCTCAAATATCGCGCCAGCCGCAGCACTTCCGGAACGTAGCGTCGAATGATCACGTCCCGTTGCCGCGTCAGGGTCGCGAGCACGGTCTCGGAGGTGACATTGGGGTTGCCGTCCATGTCGCCCCCGACCCA
>JASFKQ010000183.1:0-7696 GCA_050118555.1 Lysobacterales bacterium | reverse complement strand
CGTACTGAAGGGATCAGCGAGCATTGACGGAGAATTTTTGGCAGTACAAGACAAAGCCCGGCTCCTCGGAGCCGGGCTTTGCACCTATCACGGGAAGTTTCGGGTGCCGTGGTAGCCGTCCGTGGCCTGCCATCGGTGCCTTTTTGCGATCCCTTGAGTCCATACCATAAGGATCGTTGGCGTTCAGGGGCAGTTCAAACCCCTTCGTTATTGATGCAGGTCAAATGCGTCAAATGGGCTCAACCACCGCCCAAATCGGTCGGAACTTCAACCTCCGCGTTGTCGCCGGCCGTGTTGCCGGACGGATCCGAAGCGGTGTAATACGCCGTGTAGGTGCGACCGTCACCGGCCTGCATGCGCTCGGACCGCAGCTGGAATTCGACGTCAGCCGTGTCCGCTTCAACGCCCTGGATGTCGTCTACGAAAGAGCCGTCGCCCGTGGAGTTGTCCGCTTCGTCGCTGGTCACCCCGTCCAGCACGAAACTTGCGGTTCCGCAATTGTCCGCCACCGTTACGTCGGCCTCGATGTCGGCCATCTCGTGGTTAGGCGGCCAGAGCCGGTCCGGGTCCAGGCTGACTTCGATGGTCGGCGGCGTGGTGTCTTCGACCATGGCGAAGAAATTATGCGTTTGCGGCAGACCGCAGTTGTCCTTGGTCTGGACCAGAAAACGCACTTCAGCCGGGCTGGAGGTGAGGTTGGAAACCGTTACCGTCACGTCGACGTCTACCGCGTCCACACCGTTCTGGACAATGGAAACGGTCGGCGTACCGAGGGTCGCGTGGCCTGTCGTTTCGCTGACCTGGACCGACACGTCGCCGGCGGCGACGCCACAGTCGTCGGTCACGGTCGCCTCCAGGCCGGCCTCGAACGTGCACTCATTGTCCACCGAGCCGCCAGCGGTCGAGCCGTTGATGGATGGCGGTGCGCTGAAGATCTGGAAGTCGTCGTCGGAAATGTCGAAGAAGATGTTGTCCGTCCCCTGCGCCTTGATCCGCGCCTCGTTGACCGGAAGGGTCCCGTTGGCCGGGCAGGGCACACTGAAGGCCTGTCCGCCGTCGTTCGGCGTGGCGTCGATCAGTGACGAGAAGTTCTGGCCGCCGTCGTCCGAATACAGCAGGTCGATTTGCGAGGCGTTCACCGGCGCTGCGTCCGAGCCCCCGACTTCCCAGGTCGCAACCGCGGTGCAGCCCGCATAAAGCTGCTCGCCGCCATTCGGATATGTCAGGAAAAAGGGATCGCCCTCGACGGTGATCGTCATGTCGTCGTAGGCCACGCCGCCACCGCCCATCTGGTTGTCGTTTGCGATGAAGCGGAAATTCAGTTCGCGATCGACCTGCGGCAGCATTTCGCCCTTGCGGTTGATGCTCAGCGGCGGTTGGCTGGTGCCGTCGAGCAGGTCGGGCAGGTTCGGTATGGTCCGAGTCGGGTCGGTCGTGGGCGGTACGGAACGGATAATGGGGCCGTAGTCGCGGACGCCGAAGAAGGTCACGAAGTCCGTGTCGATCGGCCGCTGCAGGATGGCCCGGTCGTACTGTTCCCAGCGGAAAGTCAACGGTTGCTGGTCGAACCAGAACAACGGCCTCAGGGTGAAGGGCGTCTTCCGCGGTATGGCGTAGTCCGGGCCGGCCGCGACCAGCGGCGGGTTGTTGCTGGTGTTGAGGGTGGCGCCGCAGGTTGAACCGGTACCCGAAGTCAGGTTTTCGATGATCTCGTCGAAGCTGCGCGAGTGGTAGTAGGCGACCGGAGGCTGCGGGTCCTGCGAGACGTCGACGTTGTCGTCGCCGCAGATGTTGCGGTAGGACATGCGGGTGGTGCCGCTGCCCGGCTCGTAGCCGCTGGCGCTGTTGTCGACGGTGAACTCGCCGACGGTGCACTTGCCGTCCTGACCCGTAAACGTGTGGTGGGCGCCGAGCATGTGGCCGATCTCGTGCACCATCACGCCCGAGGTCGGGTCGGTGCCGTAGTTGCCGGAGGAGACCATGGCCCGCGCCTTGTGTTCGACGTTGCCTTCCTGGCAGATCGAAAACCAGGCGCAGCCGCCACGCAGACCGGGGTGGGAGACCGCGTACAACACCCCGAGATCGTACTGGCCGTGGGTCACCGTGCCCGCGGTGTCGAGGGCCAGCATGTTGTCGCGGTTATCGTCACGCAACTGGCAGGTGGTGCGGATGTTGCAGACGTCGGTGGCGTCGTCGGTGTCGCAGTCGTCGTCGCTGTTGCATCCGGTGCCGGTTACGGTGCACTGCCCGGTATTGCAGGTCTCGCCGCCCGGGCAATCGGCGTCTTCGTCGCACAGGTTGCCGCTGACCGAGCATACGGCGGGTGGGTTGGAAAACGGATCGGTCGCTGGGTTGGAGTAGAACAACTCCTGCCAGCTGACGCTTGCGATAACCAGCCGCACGGCTACTTCGGACTCCAGTTCCGCGTTGGCGCCGGCGACGTCGATCACCAGCGATAACAGCACGAACAGGTCATTGCCGCCCCGCGCCTGGTAGAACTCGCCGGTGGTGGTGGCGGCCAGCCGAAAGATGCGCAGCTGGGTACCGCTGGTGTTGCCGGCGGCGATAACGTTCTGTACTTCGAATGTCGCGGTCGTCGACGCGGCAGGAACGGGCGGGGGCTCGTGCTCGTCGTGGCCGACGGGCGGATGCACGATCACATCGTCGTTGGCGCCGTCCCGGCGGTCGGTGTCCAGGAAGGACACCAACGCCAGCTGGCCGTCGGCGAGCTGCACCGAGACGCCGTGCGTGAGCTGGCCGTCCACGCGGGAGGCCAGGTACACGGTGTCGGGTCCGAGCACCAGCTGGCCGCTGGTGCCGGTCGCCTCGTCCCAGAACCGGAAGGTCCGTATTTCCGGGAATTCGCTGGCCAGGGTGCGCTCCATCAGCAGCGTGCTGACGACATTGACCTCGACGATACCGGCGGAGAGTACGGGGATCCCGATCGGAATCGAAGCGCTCTCGGGTGGTCCGCTGTACTGCTCCGGAGGCGCATCCTCCAGCAGGGCGGACAACAGGGCGGCGTCGACCAGGTGAACCTCGTACTCGGCCGGAGGAACGAAGTCGTCCGGCAGCTCGATGTCCGCCGGATCCACCTGCGTCCAGGCGCTGTCGGGCGGCTCCTGGGCCAGCGCCGGCGATACTTGGAGCAGTGCGGTGCTCGCCAGTATCACCGCATACAACAGGTATTGGACGGATTTTCTGCAATGTTTCATGGGTCTCTCCCGCGGTGCGTAATTCGAAGACGTCACTGCACGACGGAGGCGCAGGTCGCGTAGACCTCGACCTCCTTGAAACCGCCGCTGACGCCCTGGGCGTGCACCAGCCACGCCGTGTTGCTGTCCACCGGCCGCGACTCGGTGGTGCGTCCCGCCGAAAGGCGATAGCCGCCGCCAAGGACGCGCTTCCCGGGCGGGCAGGTCGCTTTCACGGTTGGCGTGCTATCACCGCCAATCCAGTCCGTTGTCACAACTTCGTATCCGGACACACCGGATGGCCCCTGCGGCCCTTCGGGGCCCTGAGGTCCTGTGGGTCCTGCCGGGCCTTGCGGTCCCACGGGTCCCGCTGGCCCCTGCGGCCCCTGGGGTCCTTGTGGACCCTGAGGCCCTTGCGGCCCTTGTGGGCCAACTGCGCCGATGGTCAGGGCATAAGCATCTCTTTGTCCGTCCCCGGGCCCGGTTTCGACGGTCAGCAGGTAATCGCCGTCAGGCAACGCAACCGTCGAGAGGTCACAGGCGATCAAGGTAGGCGTAGGCGGCACCACTGTGCACAGGGACGTGATATCACCCGGTCCCATGCCGTTGGCCGGGTCGCCCAGCGTCACGAGCGGTTCAGGAGGGCTGTTGAAATCGAATCCTTCCCCGGTAACCAGCATGACGTTGGTGTCGAAATCGACGTCGACTTCGGCGATTCTCGGCGAAGCGGTTTGTGCCAGGGCAACGGAAGTCGCGGCGAGCGTCGCCATGGCCGGCAGCAGTGCGTTCAACGGAAATCGGATGGAGCGGCTGTACAGGTTCATGTGATTCTCTCCAAGGGCGCCGGATCGTGTCCGGAGCATCGTTTTGACGGCGGAAACGGTCCGCAGGCGATCGCATCGGGGCCGAGCCGGATTCATGCAGCGAATCTGCGTGTTTAAAGCTAGGTCAGACGGTGGGAGGAACCCTGATCAGAACCTGATTTATTGTCCTCGAATCATGATCTTTTTTGATTTTCAGAGCCTTGGAGCGGGGTCACGGGGTATCCAGCAGGTCGAGCAGACCGACCTTTGCGCCGCGGATGCGGAACTTCGGGTCGCGGTGCAACTCGCGGAAGTGGGCGTCGACGGCCAGGTAGACCAGGCGATCGTCGTGCACGTCGATGGCGCGGTCCAGCCATTGCAGGGTCCGGGTCCGGTCGCCGAGCCCGAGCCAGGCGATGGCCAGCTTGGAGGGTGGAACGTAGCGCTTCTCGGCCAGTTCCTGCAGGTCCAGAAGCACTGCCTTGGCGCCGTCCAGGTCACCGTTGCGGGCCATGGCGAAGACCAGCGGCCCGCCGACGATCTCCAGGCCCAGGTCCGGCAGGGCCGCGCGGTAGTGTTCGATCGCCTGGTCCCACTGGCCGAGGCCGGCATGGGCCAGTCCGAGGACATAGCGCGTCAGCGCAAATCCCGGGGAACGCTCACGGGCCTGTTCGTAGGCAGCGATGGCTGCCTCGAAGTCACCGGAGAACAGCGCAGGCGACCCCTGCAGCAACTGCAGCACGGGTGACAGCGGCGCCAGCCCGGCGGCGGCGCGAAGGTGGCGCCGGCATTCGTCGAATCGCAGCCGGTAGCAGTAAAGCTCGCCAAGCCACTGTTCGGTGGTCGCGTCGTTGGGATCGAGCGTCAGCGCTTCCCGCAGGCGCGCTTCGGCCTCGGTCCAGTCCCAATCGTATTGCATTGCGATGACGCCGAGCACGGCAGTCGCCTGCGCCGACCTTGCGTCCAGCTCGAGCGCCCGGATCGCCGCCTGGCGCGCCCGGGGGATCGCCTGCGTGGGCGGCACCGCGCCGTAAAGGGGCATCAGCAGCCAGGTTTCGGCCAGGCCGACCTGGGCGTCTGCGTAGGCTGGATCGATGGCGAGTGCCGCTTCGAAGGCGGCGACGGCTTCGTCCAGCGCCGTTTTCGACCGCTGGTTCCAGAAGTAGCGACCGCGAAGGTAGTGACGATACGCTTCGGCATCGACCGTGTGGGTCGTCGCCTCGACCTGCAGGTTGGCCCACAAACGCTGCGCTACCGAGGAAGCCAGCTGCACGATCGCGTCGGGCTCAAGGACGGTTGTCTCCGGCGCCACAGCGTAACTCCAGAGTACGCTGCCATCTTCCGCGGAAAGCAGTTGGGATCGCATGCCGACCCGTTCGCCGGAGCGCTCGAGCTGCGACTCCAACAGCGCATCGACGCCAAGCAGCCGGCCGGCGGCCACCGGGTCCGGCTGACTGCTGAACTGTGCCGTGGAGCCGCGCGAGATTACCACCACGCCCTCGATGCGCGCGAGCGTTTCCGCCAGGCGGTCCGTCAGCGCCCCGGCCAGCCACTCATCGTCGGCGGACGGGGAAGTCATCGGCATCACGGCGATCCGTTCGACCGGCAATGCGGCCTCGCGATCGGCGGAGTCCCATAACCACGTCATGGCCACCACCGCGATCAGCCCTGCCGCCAGCAGCACGGCCGCCCCCCCGGGTCGCCAGCGCCGTGGTCCGTTCGGTTTTTGGCCTGGGCCCGGCCGCGAGGTGGCGCGTGAGCTGGGCGGCGAATCGACCGTGTCGACGCGAGCGACGAAGCGATAACCCTGTCCCCAGACCGTCTCGATGTAGCGCTGCGGTTCCTGCGTATCGTCGAGCAGCTTGCGCACGATGCTGACGCATCGGGTCAGCGACTCCTCGTGACTGCCACTGGGCCAGAAGGCCTCCATCAGCTCCTGGCGGGTGACTACGCGATCGGAGTGGGAAACGAGGTAAATCAGAACGTCAAGCGGTTTGCGCTGGATGCGCACGCGGCGGCCGCCGCGTGTCAATCGCCGGCGCGCGGTGTCGAGGCGGAACTCGCCGAACGTGATCAACGCGGTGGAAGTGCTGCCGTTGTCCACGAGTGCCTGCTCATCGTGCCAATCGTTGCGCCATCCTGACTCCACTGCGACCTGTCCGCCCCATCTCCGCAGCGGACATCAATCAGTATAGCGCGCCGTTCCGGAAAGGCCGGCGGCGCTCCAGTCGCCGGCTGTTGTTTTCCACGTGTATGGCGAGTCACGGTACAATGAGCCCTTCGATTGAACTTATTAGCGATAACTCGCCCGGCCCGGCCCCACGTCGGCCGGCAGCAAGGACCCAGATGATATGAGTACTCCCGCCGACCAGGTCTCCGGCGCCACGGACAGCCAGCCCGAAGCGGCAACCCCGTTGCGCTTCGTTACCGCCGCGAGCCTGTTCGATGGCCACGACGCCGCCATCAACATCATGCGCCGCCTGATCCAGGCGCAGGGCGCCGAGGTCATCCACCTCGGCCACAACCGCAGCGTGCTGGACATCGTGCGCGCAGCCATCCAGGAGGATGCCGACGCCATCGCGGTGTCGTCCTACCAGGGCGGGCATATCGAGTTCTTCAAATACATGATCGACCAGTTGCGCGAGCGCGGCGCCGGGCATATCCGCGTATTCGGTGGGGGCGGCGGCACCATCACGCTCGATGAGATTGCGGAACTCCAGGAGTACGGCGTGGAGCGCATCTACCATCCCGATGACGGCATGCACATGGGCCTGGTAGAGATGATCGAAGACGTCGTCGAACGTGCGGCCGAACACCGCGTGGCGACGGAGCACCCCGGCCCGGCGAACCTCGATGACGACCGCACCGTGGCGCAGGTGATCTCCGCGCTGGAGGACGAAGTGTTCGGCGAGGCCGAACTGAAAATGAAGCGCCGGGAATGGGCGGGCGCGAAAACGCAGGCTCCCGTGATTGGCCTGACCGGAACGGGCGGCGCCGGTAAATCGTCGGTCACCGACGAGCTGCTGAACCGCTTCGCGCAGAGCTTCCCCGACATGCGGGTGGCCGTGCTGGCCGTCGACCCCACGCGCCGTCGCACCGGCGGCGCGCTGCTGGGCGACCGAATCCGCATGAATGCATTGCGCAACGAGCATTTCTACATGCGCAGCATGGCGACCCGCCGCCAGCACCTGTCCACCTCGGCCATCCTGCAGGACGCCATCGCCTTTCTGAAATCCGCGGGATTCGACCTGGTGATCGTCGAGACCGCCGGCATCGGCCAGAGCGATTCCGAGATCGTCGACCTGGTGGATTTCCCGGTCTACGTGATGACCAGCGACTTCGGCGCCCAGAGCCAGCTGGAAAAGATCGACATGCTGGACTTCGCCGAACTCGTGGTGCTGAACAAGTACGACCGCCGCGCCGCCGAGGATGCCCTGCGCGACGTTCGCAAGCAGTGGAAACGCAACCACAACGCCTTCCACGCCCCCGACGAGGAAGTGCCCGTCTACCCGACCATTGCCAGCCAGTTCAACGACCCGGGCGTCACCTGGATGTTCGTCAACCTGTGCAGGCTGGTGCGCGAGAAAATGGGCCTGGCCGATGCCGAGTGGACGCCCGATGTCGACACCACGCTGAAGGAACCCAAAGCCACCGTACTCATCCCCGGCAACCGCACCCGCTACCTGGCAGAAATCGCCG
>JASFKQ010000182.1:0-7737 GCA_050118555.1 Lysobacterales bacterium | reverse complement strand
GAGAGGATTTTTATTTATTCAAAATATTAAATTCCATAATGATAGGTGTTCCGATAGATTGGAAACTGCGGGAGTGACGCTCCCGCGTGTTGCGCTGAAGAAACCAGGAACCCGATTGACAAAGAACATCAAACTCTTACATGACCCGGCCCGGGATTTCCGCGATAGCTGCGGATTCGCTCTTCTCGCGCATACGGACGGTGAGAAAAGCCACTGGCTGGTCGAGACCACGCTGCATTCGCTGGCCCGTCTGACGCACCGGGGCGCGGTCGCTGCCGACGGCAAATCGGGGGACGGCTGCGGCATCATGCTGCAGTTTCCGGAACCCTTCCTGCGTGACATCGCCCGGGATGAAGGTCTGCGGCTGTCCGAACGGTTCGCTGCGGGACTGGTTTTCTTCTCGCCCGACCCGAAACTGATCGAGCGCGGCAAGGAGATCCTCAAGCGCCACCTCGAGCGCTTTGCGCTTAACGTGGCCGGCTGGCGTAAAGTCCCCACCTGCCCGGAAGTCGTCGGCGAACAGGCCCTGGCCAGCATGCCCGCCATCTACCAGGTATTCGTCAATGCACCCATGGGCTGGCGGGCCCACGATATCGAACGGCAGCTGTTCGCCGCACGGCGGTTCGCCTTCGAGGAAGAACGAAACTCGCCGGACCCGGATCCGCTGTACTACGTGGTAACGCTGTCCAACCTGACCATGGTCTACAAGGGCCTGGTCCAGGCCGAACATCTCGGAGACTTCTATCCCGACCTGCGCGACGAGCGCATGACCAGTTCGATCGGCATCTGCCACCAGCGGTTCTCGACCAATACCCTGCCGCGCTGGAACTACGCGCAGCCGTTCCGGTACCTCGCTCACAACGGCGAAATCAACAGCGTCAACGCCAACCGGGACTGGGCCAATGCACGGGCCGGCATCCTGCGCTCGCCCCTGTTGCCCAGCCTCGAGGAGCTCTCACACCTCGTAAACCAGGGTGGATCGGATTCGTCCTCGCTGGATAACCTGCTCGAAGTGTTCCTGGCCGGCGGAATGGATATCTTCCGCGCCATGCGCCTGCTGTTACCGCCGGCGATACGCGAGGACATGGATCCGGACCTCAGGGCATTCCTGGAATTCAACTCCATGCACCAGGAACCCTGGGACGGGCCGGCGGGTGTGGTCTCCACCAATGGCCGCATCGCCTGTTGCAATCTGGACCGCAACGGCCTGCGTCCGGCACGCTACAGCATCACCCATGACGGCGTTTTTACCGTTGCCTCGGAAACCGGCGTCTGGGACTGCCCGCCAGATCGCATCAAGCGCCGCGGGCGTCTTGGCCCGGGCGAAATGATCGCAGTCGACACCGGAACGGGACGCTTCTGGAAGAACGGGGCCATCGACGACGCCCTGAAAGCCACGCATGCCTATCGGGATTGGATGACCGAAAACGTCGTGCGGGTCTGGAACAACGACGAGCAGGAACGCAAGGCGGCGACCAAATTCATGCGGGAGTCGTCCAGCCAGTTGCCTGTCTACCAGAAGATGTTCGGGCTGAGCGCCGAGGAGATCGAGACCATCATCAACCCCATGGCACTGCAATCGCAGGAGCCCGTGGGCTCGATGGGGGACGATACGCCGCTGGCCGTTCTGTCCCACCGTCACCGCTCGATTTACGACTATTTCCGGCAGGCCTTCGCCCAGGTGACGAACCCGCCCATCGATCCGTTGCGCGAATCGGCGGTCATGTCTCTGGAGACCTGCATCGGGCGGGAACACAACGTTTTCCACGAGACGGCCTCGGCGGCTTACCGGGTGCTGTTGCCGTGGCCGGTGCTGAACTACGTCAAGTACCAGACCCTGCTGGGACTGGACCAGCGATACTACCGCAATGTCCGCTTCAGCCTGAATTACAACCCGGACAACGTCGGCCTTCGTGACGCGATTAAGAGCCTGGCGGAACGTTGCCTTGCGGCGGTCGAGGGTGGCGCGACCATCATCGTACTGAGCGACCGGGACATCGTCCGGGAAAAGCTGCCGATGCCGGCGCCGCTTGCGGTGGGCGCCGTCCACCAGGCGCTGTTGCGCGCGGGTCAGCGGCCGAACGCCAACATCCTCATCGAAACCGGCTCGGCCCGCGATCCGCAGCAGTTCGCGGTGCTGCTGGGCCTGGGTGCAACGGCCATCTACCCCTACCTGGCCTTCCAGAGCATCAACCAGCAGCAGGAGAGCGGCGCGCTCGAAGGCGACCCGATCGAGTTGCGCAAGAACTACCGACGCGGTATCCGCAAGGGCCTGCTGAAGATCCTGTCCAAGATGGGTATCTGCACCATGGCCAGCTACCGCGGCTCGCAGCTTTTCGAGGCCGTCGGTCTCGCGCCGGAAGTCGTCCGGCTATGCTGTCCCAAGGTGGCATCCAAGGTGCGGGGCGCCAGCTTTACCGAGCTTGAAGCCGACCTGCAGGAGGTCTCGGCCATCGCCTGGACCGAGCAGGTGCGGCCGGTGCGCGATGGCATCTACCGTTTCATGCACGGCGGCGAAGCGCACGCCTACAACCCCGATGTGGTCATGAGCCTGCAACAGGCGGTGGCCAGCAACGATTGGGCCGACTACCGTCGCTTCGCCAACGCGGTGAACGGCCGGCCCGCGCTGGCGCTACGCGACCTGCTGCGGCTGAAGCCCGCGGATGAAGCCCTTCCCCTGGCGCGTGTGGAGAACGAGAACGCGATATTTCCACGCTTCGACACCGCGGCCATGTCCATCGGCGCCCTGTCGCCGGAGGCGCACGAATCGCTGGCCATCGCGATGAACCGTCTGGGGGGACGCTCCAATTCCGGCGAAGGCGGTGAGGATCCGGTTCGCTTCAATAGCGAGCGCAATTCCCGAATCAAGCAGGTTGCCTCAGGGCGCTTTGGCGTCAGCGCGCACTACCTGGTCAACGCGGATGTGCTGCAGATCAAGGTTGCCCAGGGCGCCAAGCCCGGCGAAGGCGGCCAACTTCCGGGCCACAAGGTGACGGCCGAGATCGCCGCACTGCGCTGTTCGACGCCTGGCGTGACACTGATTTCACCGCCACCGCACCATGACATTTACTCGATCGAGGACCTGTCACAACTGATTTTCGACCTCAAGATGGTCAACCCGGAGGCCCTGGTCTCCGTGAAGCTGGTGGCCGGGACCGGCGTCGGAACCATTGCGGTGGGTGTCGCCAAGGCGTATGCCGATCTCATCACCATCGCCGGCTACGACGGGGGCACCGGCGCCAGCCCGCTAAGCTCGGTCAAGTACGCAGGGCTGCCCTGGGAGATCGGCCTGGCCGAGACCCACCAGGCGCTGATCCAGAACCAGCTGCGGCACAAGATCCGGCTGCAGGTGGACGGTGGCCTGAAGACCGGTATGGACGTAGTCAAGGCCGGCATCCTCGGCGCCGAAAGTTTCGGGTTCGGCACCGGACCCATGGTCGCGCTGGGCTGCAAGTACCTGCGCATCTGCCATTTGAACAACTGCGCCACCGGGATCGCGACGCAGAACGAGACCCTGCGTGAACAGCACTTCCACGGACTTCCGGAGCGGGTGATGAACTACTTCCGCTTCCTGGCGCGCGACGTGCGGGAAATCCTCGCCAGTCTCGGGGCCCGGCACTTCACCGACATCATCGGGCGCACGGAATTGCTGGAACAGCTTCCCGGCACGACGCCCAAACAGCAGGCGCTGGACCTTGCGCCCATCCTGGCCTCGGCCAGCATACGCAATGGTTACACGCCGTATTGCACCGAGAAGCGCAACCCTCCCTTCGACAACGGGCGCCTGAACCAGGAGATCCTGGAGGCGGCGAAGGAGGCACTGGCAAGCGGAGAGAAATGGTCCGGCCGATTCGGGATCCGGAACAACGACCGCTCGGTCGGGGCGGCTCTGGCCGGTGCGGTCGCCCGCGCCCACGGCGGCGAAGGTCTGCCGGGCGACCGGTTGAAGGTCGTGCTGGCCGGGACCGCGGGCCAGAGCCTGGGCTGCTGGAATACCCCGGGCGTCTCCATCCACCTGGAGGGGGACGCCAATGACTACGTGGGAAAGGGCATGTCCGGGGGGAGGATCGTGCTGACCACGGCGGACGCCGATCGCAGCAAGGCCCAGCGCAACGTGATCTGCGGCAATGCCTGCCTTTACGGCGCCACCGGCGGAGAGCTTTACGCGAACGGTCAGGCCGGTGAGCGATTCGCCGTGCGCAATTCGGGAGCGCAGGCCGTCATCGAGGGCGCGGGACATCACGCCTGCGAATACATGACCGGCGGCACGGTGGTCATCATGGGACCCTTCGGCCCCAACCTGGCGGCGGGTATGACCGGCGGCGAAGTCTTCCTGCTCGACCCCAACCGGCAGGTGGATCGGTACCTGAACGCCGAGTTCGTTGAGCCCTCGGCACTGGAGGACCAGCGCTTCGATGCACCCCGCCGCCGACTCAAGGCGCTGATTTCGACACACGTGAGCCTGACCGGTAGCGAGTGGGGCCGCAAGGTGCTCGACTCGTGGGACCTGATGCTGCCGCAGTGGATATACATCGTGCCCCGCAACATGGCCGCCAGCAACGAGATTTCCCAGCAGGATGTTCCGTTGCGACTGGTCAAAGCCTGAACGGATGACACCATGACGAAACGCAAGACCGATCATTTCGCATTCCTCGAGCAGCCCCGCGGGGATCCCGAAGTCTATCCGCTGGAAGTCCGGCGTAGCGAATTCCGTGAGATCTACAGGCCCTACACCCAGGAAGCGGCGGCCGGACAGGCGGAGCGCTGCCTGGACTGCGGTAATCCCTACTGCGAATGGAAGTGCCCCGTGCACAACTACATTCCAAACTGGCTCAAGCTGGTCGCTGAGGGACGGATCATGGAGGCGGCGGACCTGTGCCACGAAACCAACAGCCTGCCGGAGGTCTGCGGCCGTATCTGCCCTCAGGACCGGCTTTGCGAAAAGGCTTGCACCCTGGCCACCGGATTTGGCGCGGTGACGATCGGCGCCATCGAGAAGTACATCGTCGACGAGGCGATCAAGCAGGGCTGGCGGCCTGACCTTTCGCATGTGCGCACCCGCCCCTGGAGCGTGGGCGTGGTGGGCGCAGGGCCCGCCGGGCTGGCTTGTGCCGATGTGCTGACCCGAAACGGCGTCAGTGTAACCGTTTACGACCGTTATCCCGAGATCGGGGGCTTGCTGAGTTTCGGTATCCCGGATTTCAAGCTCGAACTCAAGGTGATGCGCCGCCGCCGCGAACTGCTCGAAGGCGCCGGGGTCCATTTCAAGCTCAACTGCGAGATCGGACGTGACATCCAGGCCCATGAGCTCGAGAAGATGCACGACGCCCTGTTTTTCGGCACGGGCACCTACAAGCCCGTGGAGGCCAGCCTGCCCGGCGTGGACAAGGGCGGCATCGTGCCTGCGCTGGAGTTCCTGATCGGCCAGACCTCTTCCATGTACAACCTTGATTTACCAGGCTTCCCCCATATAGACCTCGCTGGCGAGCATGTACTGGTACTGGGCGGCGGCGACACGGCGATGGACTGTGTACGCACAGCCGTGCGCCAGGGCGCCACATCAGTACACTGCGTCTACCGCCGCGACCGCGAGAACATGCCCGGTTCGCAACGGGAGGTTCAGCACGCCATCAACGAGGGTGTGAAGTTCGAGTTCAATTCGATGCCGCTGGCCCTGGTGCATGAAGGGCGCCGGCTGACTGGCCTTCAGATCGCACGCACGCGCCTCGTGGGCGCGAAAAGTGGGCGGGCCCGACCTGAAATCGTGCCCGGCAGCGAGGAAGTCCTGCAGGCCAGTGCGCTCATCTTCGCGTTCGGTTACAAGCCGAGTCCGCCGACCTGGCTGGAAGCGCTGGGCGTAGAGACCGACGATGACGGACGGGTGCGCGCTGCCGACCGCCTGCCGGGGCAAACCAGCAATCCGTCCATTTTTGCGGCTGGCGATATGGTTCGCGGGTCGGATCTGGTCGTGACTGCCATCGCGGATGCCCGCCAGGCGGCCATGTCGATCATCCAGCACCTGGAAGTACAGGAGCCACGACTCAAAACAGCTTGACACAGGTCAACCCGTAGACCCCTGAAATTGACTACAGTTATTATTAGAACTATGCTTCCAGGTTATTTACGTTCTGACGCGTACTATTAGTCAATTCCACGCCACAGGAGTACTAAAAATGAGCAAACTGACGCCGGAAAGCGCCGCGGCGCAGGACTTTATTCCCTTGATGCAGGAGCTGGCCGCAGCCTACCAGGCCTTTTCCCTGTACGATGCCGAGGGGCTCAGGACGTCCCGGTCAGGACTGACGCCCTCCCAGGCGCGCGTGATTTTCACGCTGGGCGACACGGACGGGCTGACCTGCAAGGACATCGGTGACGAGACGCTGATCACCAAGGGCACGTTGACCGGCGTAGTCGACCGCCTGGAGGAAAAGGGCCTGGTCGAACGCTGGTCCGTGGAAGGCGACGGCCGCAAAACCATCGTGGCCCTGACCCGCAAGGGCCAGCGGGTGTACCAGAGGGAATTCCCGCGGCACATCGAATTCCTCAAAACCCGCTTCGACAACATGAGCGCACGCGACCGGAACCAGGCGGTTACGTTGCTGGCGAAAATCAGGAAGCTGTTCTGACGCATCCCGCAGGCAGTTTTATTCCTCATTCGCGGTTGCTATAGTGTCGGGCCCGGGCCCGGACCCAACCAACCCGGACACTGCCCATGGACGCAAAGTTGAATCCAAAGCGCCGCGAACCACAAGGCGCCGGCGAAACCGCCGGCGGTGGCCGCGTGCCGGGTGACGGGCCCTACGGGGGCGCCTACGGTTCGGATACCATCTCCAGGCTGAGGCAGGACCCCAAGGCCATCGGCCAGCTGTTCAAGGAAGGCAAGTACCCCTACACCGACCGCATTCCTCGGGCCAAGTACCAGGAACAGAAGGCCCTGTTACAGATCGAGCTGCTCAAGGTCCAGAACTGGGTCAAGATGACCGGCCAGAAGATCGTGGTGATCTTCGAAGGCCGCGACGCCGCCGGCAAGGGCGGTACCATCAAGCGCTTCATGGAACACCTCAACCCTCGCGCGGCGAAGGTGGTAGCCCTCGAAAAGCCGACTGAACACGAGCGGGGACAATGGTATTTCCAGCGCTACGTGGTGCACCTGCCGACCCGCGGCGAAATCCTGTTCCTGGACCGCTCCTGGTACAACCGCGCCGGCGTCGAGCGGGTTATGGGCTTTTGTGACTCGTCCGAGTACCTCGAGTTCATGCGCCAATGCCCGGAATTCGAACGTATGTTGGTGAATTCCGGCATCCAGCTGTTCAAATACTACTTTTCGGTGACCAAGAAGGAGCAACGCCGGCGCTTTGCGTCCCGCATGGATGATCCGCTCAAGCAGTGGAAGATGAGCCCGGTCGACAAGGCCTCGGTGGGCCTGTGGAACGAGTACACGCGCGCCAAGGAAGCCATGTTTTTCTATACCGACACCGCTTCGGCTCCGTGGACCATCGTCAAGTCGGACGACAAGAAGCGTGCCCGACTGAACTGCATGCGGCACTTCCTGAGCAAGCTCGACTACCCCGAGAAGGACCCCGATGTCGTCGCCGGGCCCGATCCCCTGATCGTCGGCTCCCCGTCGCAGGTCATCCGCAAGGACGTCCACCTCGACGCCTGGCCGCATTCCTGAGTTTCTTGCGGGTCGAGAGGGGAACGCAAAAGGCGCAAAAAATTTCAGGTCATGGCTCCGGA
>JASFKQ010000181.1:0-7778 GCA_050118555.1 Lysobacterales bacterium | reverse complement strand
GTAGCGCCGCTACGCCTGTGCTCGCCTCGGTCGCGAAAATCGCCTCTCCTGCACCTGCCGTCGGCCTCGCGACGCAGCCCCCCGGCCTGCCAGAGTCGGACTCTGGCCGCTTCGGGCCGGTCACGTATGGCCGCGCAAGCTGTGGGCATTTCCCGCCCGCGTCAACCCGCGGATATCCGACAGTCCTTTTCGGGTACGATCTGGCACGATGATTGGATGGTTACGGTGATATGAAACACCTTCCTTTATTGCTGCTGGCCCTGATGGCCGCACTGTTTTTTGCGACGCCGGACAGTCCCGCGCATTGGGCGAGCTGGATTCACGCCTTCGCCGAGGCCGGCATGGTTGGCGCGCTGGCGGACTGGTTTGCCGTTACTGCGCTGTTTCGCCACCCCATGGGGATTCCGGTGCCGCATACGGCGATTATCCCGAGCCGCAAGGACGAGATCGGTGACAGCCTGGCGCGCTTCGTGGCGGAGCATTTTCTGGATCCCACCGTGGTGCGGGCGCGGCTGGAGCCGGTCAACCTGGCTGCGCACGCCGCTTTGTGGCTGAAATCGCCAGCCGGCCGCGGACGGTTGCAGGACCTGGGTGCGGCGGCCGCGCGCTGGATTCTGGCCGCCCTGCATGAACAGCGGGTGCGCGGGTTCATCGCCAGGCTGGGTAGCCGCCAGTTGCAGCGCATGAACCCGGCCCCGCTGCTCGGCGCCCTGCTGGAGGGCATGGTCCGGGACGGCCGCCATCAGCAGCTGCTCACCCAAAGCCTGCGCTTCGCGCTGGTGGCGCTCCATGACAACCGGGAAGTGATCCGGGGTAACGTCCAGCGCGAAAGCCCCTGGTGGCTGCCCGGCTTCGTCGACGATCGAATCGTCGTGAAGATGCTGGATCGTATCGAGACGCTGTTGCTGGAGATGTCGCTGGATGAGGAACACAGCGTTCGCGCCGACTTCAACCGCTGGATCGAGCGCTGGGCCGGGGCGCTACGGCATGGCGAGGACTACGCGGAGTGGGGCCAGCGCTTGGCGGAAGGCTGGGCGGAGAACGACGCACTGCAGGACTACGTGGTCCAGGTATGGTCCGACTTCGCCGCTGCGCTGGAGCAGGACCTCGCGAACCCGGAATCGGGATTGCACCGGGAACTCGACAGGTTGCTGAATTCGCTGGCCGACGAACTGGACAACGACCCGCGGATGCAGGAATGGCTGAACGGCTGGCTGGTGGAGGCGACGGTGGCGCTGGTGGAGAATAACCGGGCCGGAATTGCCAGCCTGATCGGCGACACGGTGCGTACCTGGGATGCGCGGGAGACCAGCCAGCGCGTGGAACAGGCAATAGGGCGGGATCTTCAGTTCATTCGGGTGAATGGCACACTCGTTGGCGGCCTGGTCGGCCTGGCCATTCACGCGGTAAATCTGCTGTAGAAATCCGTTCCGCGGGCGGGAAGGAAAGTGGTATACGGGTTCCTACGCTTCCTCGAAACGATTCTGGCGGCGGTTCTTGCGGACGTGTTCCGGGTCCCACACTTTGCCATTCATGGCGATGTAGACACCGGGCTTCAGGCACTGCACGGCACCCACGGCGCAGCCGATGTTGAAAATCGCATCGGAGTCCCGGAACCGGGCGGGGTTCAGTGCGCCCGTCAACACGATGGTCTTTCCTTCCAACCCATAGAGTTCCGTCGCGGTTTCGACCATGGTGTCCGTGCCATGGGTGATCAGCACGTGGCTGATGGATGAAGTGGCAATCGCGGAGCGGATCAATTTCCGGTCATTGTCGTCGATATGCAGGCTGTCCTTGCGCATGAGCGCGGTAACCTCGAACTCGAAGGCAACGCTCATGGCATGCAGGATCTGACTGATCTGTGGCTCTCCGACCTGGTAGTCGCTCTTGTCGTCGAAATAGATCTTATCGATCGTCCCACCGGTCGTAATGATGAGCAGTTTGGATATCATTCGCGTAGTATAGCTTGCCGTGACGGGAAGAATAGCAACCGCCAGATGGGTGTGAAAGCACGCAAATGCAAGCTTCGTAGAACTCCGTTCCGGTGGTTCGCCAGGCCACTCTTCATAACCGGGATTCTGCTGGCATATTGCCTGGTTGCGCTGGCGCAGGATGACGCGCCTGGCGAGCCCGCGCCGGAACCGCTTCCCGGCGTCGAGCGACTGGCCGCGGCACTCTCGCAGAATGGCAGTCGTCAGGACGCGCTGTTGACGATTGTTGCCGTCTCGCACCTGCTCGAAACCTCCCTGCCGGCAGGCCCGGACCAGGTCGATGCGATCGAGTCCGGGTTTCGCCAGGACCGTGAATGGCTGGACCGGCTGGCCGGACGCTACGGCACGCTGCCGGTCCGCGGCACCGAACTGGATACGGCCGCCTGGTACCTGCTGCTGGAACTGGACCAGCAGCGCCTGGCGCCCGACGCCACGACGTCTCCTCTGGGGCCCGGCCGCGAGCCGCTGGAGTTGGCGGTGTTCGACCGTTCCCACGAATCGCTCGCCGCAGCCGTCCTGCCCGAGGCGCTGGCCGGCGCCGAACGCAACGCGGTGGCCACGTGGCAGCGCGCGCTCGACGCGGCAGCGGCCAGCGAGCCGTTGCACGAGGTGCTGCTGCGTCTGCGCGCCGAATGGTTCGACCCCTGGCCGGATGCCGAAGCGCCGTTGGCGGAAGAGCCCGCCGGCGAAGACGGGGGGCAACCGCCCCTGGTCGAGGGCATGTCGCTGCTGCAGGATCTTGCGATGGCCGCGCTGGCGGAAGGACCGCCGGACCGGGCAAAACTGGAACGACTGCGCTTCGTACTGCTCACCGCCATGCCCGGCCTGGATGTCACCCAGGGTCTCGATGCCGGGCGGATGCTCGCGCTCGCCGCCGGTATCGACGGATTGCATGAACGCCGGTACCTGTGCTTCAACGAAGCCCTGTTGTGGCTCGCCACGGACCTGCTCATGCGCGCGGAGCCGCAGTCTGAAGAGGTGCAGCCCGATGAGTCAGCGGGAGCGCCCGAGGACCAGGAGGCGGTCGGACCGGCCGACGCCACTGCGGAGACCGCGCCTGCCCCGGAAGATTCGATTCTGCCGGGCTTTCTGACGAGCCTGTTGCCCGAGTTTTCCCAGATCTATGCGCGTGAATTTGCAGAGGTCGACCCGCGCATCAACGCGAACCTGGCCGCGGTGTTCGACGTCGTGCAGTACCTGCACGGCGGCACCGTCGAAGCGAGCCGGCTGCGGGCGCTCAGGCTGGAGATGGCCGACGCCGTCGCCCAGTTCGTGCTGGTGGTGCCAGACATGGACTACTACTTCGACCAGCCGGTGCGGCGACGGATTTCGCAGGAAATCGACATTTGCATCAGCATAGTCGCCAACAGAGTGGAGCCGGTGGGGACCGCGCTCAGCCGCGAGCAATACGATGGCTGCCTTGAAAGCCTGGTCCGGATGTCGGAGACGCTGCTCAGTGGCGCGGAACTGTCAGGTGATCCGGATGGCCCGTTCGGCGTCGACCAGCTGCGCCGGGAACTCGAACTGACGCCTTGGCAGCGCATCAACTACGCCCTGGGCTATTTGCACGACCTGCACCCGCGCGGGTGCCCGCCGCCCGCCCAGCCGCTGCCCAATCCACTCGAGTGGGCAAACCTTGCGACCACCGTCGCCTGGTTCGCGGGCCGCGCGCCGGTTTACTTCCAGACGCCTCAGAACGAAGCCCTGATTGCGGACATGCGCCAGCAGGGGATGGACCTGTTGGCGAGCATGATGCAGCAGGTGGACTGCATCGCCGGCACAGGGACGGGGCTGAAAGATCCCGTGTTGACCGCTCTGGGGGACTACCGGCAGGCGCTGTCTGACCTGGTCGCCGGTCTGCGAGAGGCGGAACTTGCATTTCGCGCCGCGCGGCTGAAGCCCGGTTCGGACGTGGTGCTGCACGGAGATGCGAGCCAGCACACGGCGTTCCGATCCGAGGGAATGCAAATCGGTCCGTGCGACCCCGAACGCGCCTGCAACGTGCATGTCCGCCTGGAGGCGACGCGCGCATTGATTGGCCTGTTTCCGGATCCCTATCTCATCGCGGACCAGACCCGGCTGGGCAGCGTGGAGATCTGCTACGACAACGTCCAGTGGGTGAACAGGCGCTCGGTGCCCGTTAGCGAGGACGATCCCTGGGTCGCGAACTACTATGGCCATCTGAGCTTCGACCTGGTCGGCCGGTACCACGAGAAAGGGCGTACCACCAGGGTCTTCGGTTCCAACCTGGTCAGTCCCGACGAATATCACTATCTGTTCGCGGCAGCGACCGACGAGGTGTTGAACGACAGTTGTCCCAGCGAGTGGGTGGGAACGCGCATCGTAACCCGGCTCGGCAAGCGGCATGCGGTGCACGTCGTGCCGGACCGGCTGACGTACCTCGCCGCCGCGCGCCGGCAGCCGGCGCAGGTCCTGTCCGCCAACTGGAGCCGCAACGAGGAATGGCGCGATGCCTTCGTCACCGGCCTGGGCGTCACCCCTTACGAGTACCCTGGCGACCCCGAGATAAAGCAGCGGGTGAACCGGCACCTGAAGGCCCTGTACCAGGCCGAGCAGGCCGCACTGTACAGCGCGTTGCTGAGGCCACCGCACCTGGGGCCCGAAGGCGAGACGAGGGCACTGTACGAAGAACTGGAGGACCTGAGTTCACGCAAGGCACTGGTCAGCACGTACCTGAACCTGTTTTACCCTCAATCGGTCATCGATTCGGATGCCATCCGCGGCCTGATGGAAGGCTCGGCCGCGATGCTGGACGCGCAGGTATTGCGGCGCTTCCGGCAATCCAACATCGCGATGTCTTCGATCAACGATATCGGCCGCCTGCGGCTGGAACAGTTCCAGGCCGAGTGGACGCGCCAGCCCGAAGCCGTGCGCCGCTCCGGCTCGCCGGCCGTCAGCGTGGCGCACGCCCTGTTGCGGCTCGACGCGCTCTATCGCGAATTCTTCGTCCTGCCTCGCACAAACACGCAGAAGCGTATCGAACTCAGCCCCGACTCGATCGACGGCTGAAGACGAGCACGCTGCCCACAAACACCGCGACCAACAGGGACTGCAGCAAAGCTGGAACCCGTTGGGGCGGGTTGCTCCAGGCCTCTGTCACGCCGATCACGAGGTACAGCATCAGAAGATATCCGGCCCAGGTAAGGGAGCGGAGCGAGCCGCGGAGCACGCCTTTCAGCGGTATCAGCAGGGGAATGGTTGCCGCAGTGGCCAGCAGCGGGCTCGCGGCGCCGTGCGGCGCGGGCAGCAGGGCGTGCCAGATTGGCTGCAACAGCAGTACCGACAGGTAGCTCGCGGCCGCGATCCGTCCCGAGACTGTCATTGGCGGGCGCGGTCAGAGAATTTCCAGTACCGACTCGGGAGGCCGGCCGAGCGCCGCCTTCCCATTTGCCAGCACGATCGGCCGTTCGATCAACCGCGGATGCTTCGCCATTGCTTCGATCAGTTGCGATTCGGAGAGGGTCTCGTCTTTCAGGTTCAGTTCACGGTACTCCGCCTCACCCTTGCGCAAGAGTTGACGTGCGCCGATTCCCAGTTTTTTCAATATGCTGCGCAGTTCCGCGGCGCTCGGTGGTTGTTCGAGGTAAAGGGATATTTCGGGCTCGATGCCGCGCTCACGGAGTAACTCGAGCGTGGCGCGGGACTTCGAACAGCGCGGATTGTGCAGAATTCTGGTGGTCATGATGTTTCGCCATACGGGTTAGAATGGTTGAATTGTAGGCACGTGGCCTGACAGCGTAAACAAGACAGGGCTCCCAAGGACATGGAAACGGAAAGCGTCTCGGTAACGCAACTTCGCCCGGACCGGCTGAAGCGCCTGGCGAGTCATGTGTGGTGTCACTTCCAGGAAGACCGCTGCTTCGAAGAGGCGGCGTCGCTGAGCTACACCAGTCTGCTGGCCATGGTCCCGCTGCTCGCCGTGGTCTTTGGCGTGATATCCGTCTTTCCGGTATTCAACAAGTGGTCGGAAAAGCTGCAGTCCTTCATTTTCGACAATTTCCTGCCAGCCACCGGCCAGCAGATTGTGCCGCAGATCACCACTTTCCTGGACAGTGTGAGTGGCCTTACGCTGCCCGGCACGATCATGCTGATCATCACGGCCCTGCTGCTGATGATCCGGATCGAGGTCGCATTCAACCGTATCTGGCGCGTCGACCGTAGCCGCAGTTTCACCAACCGCATCATCGTGTACTGGGCGGTGTTGACGCTCGGTCCCTTGCTCATCGCTGCGGCTATCGCTCTGAGCGCGCAGCGGATCTTCGGCGATGCCTCGGCGCTGGACGCATGGCCGCCGGCTTTGAACGGAGTCGGCACGTTCCTGTTGTCGGCGCTGTTTTTTACGCTCGTGTTCCTGTTGGTCCCGAATCGGCGCGTGCGTATCAAGCACGCCGTCGCCGGGGCAGTACTCAGTGCGGTGTTGTTCGGCCTGGCGAAGTCGGGGTTTGTCGCCTATGTGAGTAACGCGAATTACAAGGTGATCTACGGCGCGCTCGCCACCGTGCCGATTTTCCTGTTCTGGCTCTACATTGTCTGGATCGTGGTTCTGCTGGGTGCTTCGCTGGCCGCTTCGCTGACCACGTTTTCGGATTCGGCCCGCCACCGGAGCCAGTGGCCTGAACGATGGGAGTTCCAGCTGGTCTATCGTCTCGTTGGCCACCTGCTCGGCGCGCAGGCTTCCGGCACGGCGCTGTCGCGTGAGGAGCTGCTGGATCTCGAACCCAGGGCGGGAGAACTGCAGATCGTCAGACTGATGCAACAACTCAGGAGCGCCCGGGTCGTGACGCGCGACGAGGAGGGCAATTGGGTGCTCGTGCGCGATCTCGACGGGATGACTCTCGGGGGCTTGTACGCGATCGGTGACTACTTTTTGCCACTGTCCGAAGTGCAGCAGCTGCCCGATGACTCTCCCTGGGACGAGGCCTTCATCGAATGGCTCCGGGAGGCCCGCCAAACCGGGGGCGACGTTTGGAGCAGGGACTTGAAAGCCATGTATTCCACATCCGGCAAGGAACCGCATACATCGTGAACAAAAGCAATCGAATCAAACTGTGCTGCATCGCCGTCTGCCTGCTGTTACTGGCGCCTCTGGCGCACGCCGCCTACGAGACGACAGAGCCGGTTGACTTTACCCTGAAACGCTTCGATGGCACCGAAGTCGCGCTCAGCGACTACCGGGGTCAGTGGGTCGTGCTGAACTACTGGGCGACCTGGTGCGCACCCTGCCGCAAGGAGATGCCGCAGCTCTCCAAGCTGCACGAGGAACGCGCGGACCTCACGGTGCTCGGTCTGGATTTCGAGGACATCGATGACGGGGCGATCGCAGAGTTCATGCTGGACTTTCCGGTCAGCTATCCGATCCTGAAAGTGGATGTCTACCATCCGCCGGAGCCGTTCGGCGCCCCGAAGGTTCTGCCGACCACCATCATCCTGGACGAGCAGGGGCTGGCCGTGAAAGCGTTCCTCGGTCCTGTCACCCGCGAAGACATCGAGCACTACATCGACTCCCAGCCGGAGGATTGAGCTGATCGCGAACGAGGTTCACTCCCGCAGATGCCGGGGTGAAACCAGATGTGGGAGCAGGCTTGCCTGCGATTGAGCCACCGGTCCGCCGGGGTCAATCGCAGGCAAGCCTGCTCCCACCGGGGCTCCTACAGTTCAGGCAGCCCTTCCTGCATGGCCTCCCGGACGGGGGCGAATGACCGGCGGTGCAAGGGACAGGGGCCATGCCGGGCGAGCGCCCGCAGGTGGTCCCGTGTCGGGTAGCCC
>JASFKQ010000180.1:0-7868 GCA_050118555.1 Lysobacterales bacterium | reverse complement strand
ACTCCGCCTCCACGCGGGAAGCCGCAGTCGCCAGCGCCGCTTCCGCATCACCTTCGCTGCGGTGCGATGTGCCGGGCTTGCGTACAGTCTCGAGAAGCGTGTCCCGGTAGGCCGCGGAATCGTAGCCCGCGTTGGCCCCGTCCTCCCACTCGATGTCCAGCAGGTCCCGCCCGCGCAGGGCCGCCCAGGTATTGCTCGCGACCACCGCGATACCGCCCAGGGCCTTGTACATGGCCGGCGGTTCCGCGGCGGGAATCTCCACCACCTGCTCCACGCCGGCGACCGCCAGCGCCTTGTCGGATTTGAACGACTTGACCTTGCCGAAGACCACCGGCGGACGTGCGACGGCCGCGTACTTCATGCCCGGCAACCGGGTATCGCCACCGTATCGCGCCGCGCCGTGCGTCATGTCGTGCAGGTCCACGATCGGAAGCTCGGCGCCAATGTAGCGGAACTGGTCCGGGGATTTCAGCTGAATCACCTCCAGGCCGGGTACCGGCAGATCGGCCGCGCCGGCAACCAGGTCACGGTAGTCGAGCGCGCGCCCGGAAGGTTTGTGCACCACCGTGTGCAGTTCCGCGCGGCACTCGGAGACGTCGACGCCCCACTGGTTGGCCGCCGACTGCTCCAGCATCTGGCGTACGGTGGCGCCGGCCTCCCGCATGCGCTGCATGAAGCCGCGCACGGACCATGAGCCGTCGGTGTTCTGATTGCCGTAACGCGCGTCTCCCGGCGCCTGCTCGACCACCACGCGGCTCCAGTCGGCTTCCATCTCGTCTGCGAGCACCGCCGGCAGTCCGGTGCGGATGCCCTGCCCCATTTCGCTGCGATGGGCAATGATGTGAACCGTGCCCTCGGCGTCGACGCTCACGAAAATGTCCGGCTGCCAGGGGCCCGGGGTCGACAATGAACGGGTTGGGACAGGCGTCGTCTCGCGACCACAGCCAAACAGCGACACACCGACGACCAGCACCCCGCCGGCCTTCAGGAAATCGCGCCGGGAAACATGCCGCGTGTACTTCATGATGAGGCCTCCGCAGCTGCCCGGACCGCGGCCCGTATCCTCTGGTACGTGCCGCATCGGCAGATAACACCGGTCATCGCGTCGTCGATCTGCTGGTCCGTGGGGCTTGCGTTGCCAGCCAGCAGGGCAGCAGCCTGCATGATCTGGCCCGACTGGCAGTAACCGCACTGGGGCACATTGTGCTCGGCCCAGGCGGTCTGCACGGGATGATCCCCATGGGCACCCAGGCCTTCGATGGTGGTGACGTCCGCCCCGTCCAGGCGGTCCATGCTGACCGTGCAGGAGCGCACGGCCTGGTCTCCCAGGTGTACCGTGCAGGATCCGCACAGGCCCTTGCCGCACCCGAACTTGGTGCCGGTAAGACCCAGGAGGTCGCGCAGATACCAAAGCAACGGCATCTCGCCGTCACCGTCGTAGGTTTGCTGTTTGCCATTCACTTTCAGGGTGATCATTCCGTTAACTCCTGGTGGCCTGGGGTGTTTTCTGAACGGTTATTCCGGTTTGCGGAACTTCAGGGTCATCCGGTTGGACTCGCCGATGGCCTCCATCCGGGCACGCAGTTCGGGGTTGTCACGGCTCGTGGCAAGAGTCGGCGGCAGGCGCCAGACCATGTCCTTCTCCGTCGGCTGATCCTTCTCGTTGACGTTGATGTCGCTTTCGCCAACGAAGGTGAAGCCCGCTTCTTCCATCTTTGCAATAACGAAGCCCTTCTTCAGGTAACCATTGTTCCCACTGGCCCACTCGTCCGGCATGGAATCCCGCGCCTGGTGCTGGACCACGCCGACGATACCGCCGGGTTTGAGCGCGTCGTATGCGTCCTCGAGAGCCTGCGTCAAATATCCCCCTTCGCTTTCGAATCTCGCCAGGTTGTGCAGCGCGCGAATGAACAGGACCGCGTCGGCCTGTCCCTTCATCGCTTCGGGCATGGAGCCGAACACGAAGGCCGAGACGGCCGCGCCGTCCTCTCCCGCCCAGCCGCTGGCCTCGGCCGTGAACTCCTGTGTCCAGGATTCCTTTTCTTGCAGCTGCTCGTCACTGAAAAAGCCGAACAGGGAATACATCTTCATCGCATAGTCGGCGCCGATCAGCCGCCCTTTCGGGCCCAGGTAGGGCAGCAGCACCTTCGTGTACCAGCCGGACCCGGGGAGGGCCTCGACCACGGTCATGCCGGGGGCGATGCCGAAGAATTCCAGCGTTTCCTGTGGATGCCGGAAGGGATAGCGTTCCTGCTCCTCCGCGGGCTGAGCCGCCAGGACCGCCGCCAGTCTCTCCGCATCCGCACCGGCCGCGTGTGCCATGCCGCTCAGCGCGCAGCAGGCCACAAGACTTGCCTGTAACAACCTTTTCATGGGGTTCACCTCGAGCATAACCGCTTGTAGACGTCGTGTCCCCATTATGGAGGATCGGCGAAAATTCGCCAAAGGCCCGGTGAGAGCAGGCTTGCCTGCGATTGGAAGGCAACCCCCGGCAAATCGCACCCAAGGGCGCTCCCACAGTCCTTGATCAAACTCACAGCCAACATCAGGCTCTTATGGGAACAGGCTTGCTGTGGGCTCTGCCTACTTAACCTGGCTCTCCATCAGGATCAGCATCTTCAGCAGTTCCGAGTTTCGCTGCAGCGCCCGGTCTTCATACTGGTGGCCGGTCTGCTGGCTCATGATCTCGGCGGATTCGATCCGCCGCTTCATCAGATCGGGGTCCACTTCCTCGTCGAACATGCGCTGGTAGGCGTCCAGGCGGCCGCCCAGGTCGACGATGGCCTCATCCGTCACCCTGGACAGTTCCCGCTGGAACTGGTTGTACTCCATCATGTTCCTGAGGTAGACGGTCTGGTCGCGGAAAGCCTTCACCGTCCGGGCGGCGTCGGGAGCATCGGCGGCGTGCGAATATGCGACGCTGTCGGCGATGGCATTGCGGATGATGATGGCGTCGGCGGCGATCTCGCTCACATCGACCATACTGATCAGGATGGGGTTCTCGTGGGCGATCCGCGTCATGCGTCGCTGGATTTCCGCGCTGTTCTGCCGGGCAAAGCGGAACAGCTGCGACGCATTGGCCAGCAACGAATCCTGGTCGACGATCCGGACCAGCGGGGTCACGTAGTCGTCCAGGGACAGCTCGAGGACGGGCTCGCCCGCCGCTGCCCGGGCGGCTTCCGCTTCCTCGAGCGGCCGAAGCAGGTCCGTCAGGGCCGGCTCCACCCCGCCGGCGACCAGCGACAGGAGGCTCAGCTGCCGGTACTGCTCGCCTGGCGGCAACTGTTCGATCGACGGGAAATCAAAGGCCGCCCGGGCAGCCGTGGGCAGGCACGCAGCCGCCAGGACCACAGCAAGACACCATCTTTTCCAGCCGGCCATCGGAGACCCCTATCCCGGGCCTGTCAACATGCCGCGGACAGGCGCCGACGCAGGCCGTTTTTTCTCGGCTGGCAAGGCAGAGCGAGCGCGGTGTAACACCGCTGCATGAGCGAGCGATATCGCCGCCAGGCGGGAAAACGGCCGCGTCCCGAAGGGTTGTGACTGAAATGGCGCCGCTCTGCGTCGCTCACAGTATCTTTGATCCCTTGTCATTTTCCCGGTCCAGATTTCATCTCTCGTGCCTTGACTGGTGCTATTACAGTTGCAACAGCGGTGGTCCACGGCGTGCTGACAGGCCCTAAAACGCCAGCCGCGCCACGGCGCCGTCCGCACCGTTTCCGACATCTTTGCCCGCGTTGAATTCCCTTGTCCTGGGCTTCCTGCCGGGTTCCTCCACCAGCACGTCCCCATCCGGCTGGCCGTTCCGGAACGTTCCTTCGAAGTAGTAGGCCCCCGTCTCGTTGGCGTAGCGCGCAATAAGGCCGCCGGTTCCGGATGGCATGCCGCGCTCGGCCGCCCCCAGGTATTCCACCGTGCTGCCCGACGCGTCCTGGATCACGCCGTAGCCGCGGCCGCTCGCCAGTCCATCCCTGCAGGCGCCGTACCAACGCCCTTCCGAGCTGAAAGCCGGATGACGAAACGTGCAGTTGCGCTCAAATTCACCCTGCAGCGCACGGACCCTGGACTGGTAGAGCGTCAGTGTCTTGCTTCGGAACTCCGCGAACCCCTTGGCGGAAATACGCTCCTTCGACTCCAGCCACTCCATCTGCACGGAGATTTGCCGTTCGATCGCCGGCGCGATCAAGGAGAGAAAATTCTCCGACATTTTGGCCGATTTCGCGCGTGTTTCCAGCGTGGAGCTCATCGACCAGATTGAACCCAGCATCAGCACCCCGCTGAAATTCTGCAATGCCGCCGCACCGGCCGCGCCCGACGCGGTGGCACCGTAGATGGAACCGGCCAGCGCCAGCGCCGCGAATGCGGCGGTCACGTTCTGCTTGCGTGCGGCACTGCGGCGTTTTTCCAACAGATGATATTCGCCCTCGATCATCTCCCGCATCTTCTCGCCGTAGTCCCCGAGGTAGGTGCCTTCGTAGAGGCTCATCGACTGCGCGGAGACGAACTTCCGCTCCGCCTCGATGAGCGCCTCGGCCAGTTGCAGCCGCGCACGCACGCTCTCGCCCCTGGCCCGGGCGAGGAAAGCGAGCGCGAGTTCCGGGTCGAAGCGGGCCAGCGCGTTCTGGCGGGCGAAGAACGTTGCGCGATCCTGGTCGACTTCGTTCAACGTCTGCTTGACCCGCGCCGCGGCGCCACGCACGAAGCTGTCCACGAACGGGTCGCGATCGGCCTCGGTGGACAGGTCGTCCAGCAGTTCGCCGCTCATCTGGATCTTCTCGACCGGGTACTCTTCGACCGCGACGACATCGCCAGGCGTACGCCCCACGGACTTGATCGGCATGCCAGGGCGGGCGGGAGCCGTACCTCTGATGAACGAGATGAAATCGAGCGGCCTCTGGTACTCCCGCGGCTGGTCATTCAACCGGGCCTCCAGCTCGCTTTCCACCTCCTTTCTCGACAGGTTCCAGGCGGCGTCCAGCAGGGGCTCGCTGGACAGCAGCAGACCATTGGTCGATGGTTGCAGCCAGCGGTCGCTGTGCACCACGAAGAGGGGTGTCACCAGGTCGCCGAAGGTAATCGGCGGAGAATCCATCATCTCCGTCGTGTCCGGGTAGGAGTAGACGTTGAAATCCACCGTCAGGACACTCGGTATCTGTTCCGAGGCCAGGATCGGGCGGCTGTAGAGGCCCCGGTCCCGGTCCCACATGATGATGTGGGGCGAAAGCAGAACCGTGTCCTGCGGCAAGTCCTTCTGCAATTCCCGGTAAAGCGACATCACGAAGTAATTGGACTTGGCGATGACCGACTGCGCGATGCGCGTCGTGACTTTCTTGGTGCGGTTGGCGGGTGGCACCTCGCCGCCGATCGCATTCAGCGCGAAGGCGTGAAAGTAAGGCTCTTCGGCGTCCGCGTGGATGATGGCGGGGTAACGTATCACCACCAGCGCGTCGGCCTTCGAGAGCCGGTAGTCGGTGAGGTCGACGTCAACCGTGTTTTCGAGCACGGACGTGCGCGAACCCCGGGCCGTACCCGCGCAACCGGAAAGGGCCGCAGCCAGCAACGCTATGGCCAGGAGGGCGGCAAGGGTGACGGGTAGCCTCACGTAAACATCCCTGGAAGTGGACTCAGTATCCAAAGCGGCTCAGTGCGCCGGGATCGCCGGCGCCCCTGTCCTTCCCGGCCCGGAACAGCCGTACGCGGGGGCTGCGCCCCGGTTCTTCCACCCACATCTGTCCATCGGGGAGACCGCCGGCGAAAGATCCCTCGACGTACGTGGCGCCCTCCTCCCCGGCCAGGTCGGCGATCAGCGCACCCGTGCCTTCGGGCATGCCCTGCCGGGCCTCGCCGAGGTATTCGACGACGCTGCCGGCGTTATCCGTCACCAGCCCGTAGCCACGGCCGCTCGCCTGACCGTCGACACAGGCCCCGAACCACCGCCCCGGCTGTTCCAGCGCCCCGTATCGGAATCGGCAATCCTCCTGCCAGGGCACGTCCACGGAACGCACGCTGCGCTGGTAAAGGGCCAGCGCCTTGGCGCGGAATTCGTTGAAATCCCGGGCTGAGATTTCTTCGCTGGACTCGAGCCATTCGACCTGTACCGATATCTGCCGCTTGATGGCCGGTGCCATCTGCAACAGGAAGTTTTCGCCGATCGTCTTCGACATGCCGTGGTTGCTGATGGCGTAATCGACGGCCCAGAACGAAGACAACAAGGCCAGGTTACCCATGGTGTCGGACCGCAGGAAATTGTTGCTGTCCGAATCTCCGCCGGCATAGACGGCCCCGGCCATGGCGATGATGGCCAGGGCGGTACCGAGATTCTGGGCGCGCGCCAGTTCGCGCCGCTCCTCCAGCAAGCGGTATTCCGCGGTGATCATTTCCCGCATCTGGCTACCATAGGTGCCCTCGTAGGTGCCCTCGTAGAGACTTTCCGACTGCGCGGCCAGGAAACTCCGCTCGGCCCGGATCAGGGCCTTGGCCATCCGCAAACGGGCCTGCACCGCCGGACTGGTGTCGCGCACCAGGAAGCCGCGAGCCAGTGCCGGGTCGAACCGGGCCAATGCCCGTTGCCGGCTGAAGAAAGTCGCACGGCCCAGGTCGGCACGGTTCAGCGCCCGGACCACCCGCGTGGCGGCGCCCTTCACGAAGTCCTCGGCGAACGGATCGACGGAGTGATCGACATCCAGCCGCGCGACGAGTTCGCCGTCCATGCGGATCTTCTCCAGCGGATGAACCTCCACGGCCGCCACGTCACGCCGCGCCTCGCCGGCGCTCTTCAGCGGCAGGTCCCGCCCCAGTCGGGGATCACCGTTCAGGTAGGAAACAAAGTCCAGGGGCCGCCTCACCTCGACCGGCTGGTCGTCAAGCCGGTTACGGATCTGTTCCAGGGCCTGCTCCCGCGCCCCGTCCCAGGCCGCGCCCAGCAACGGCTCACTCGACAGCAGCAGGCCGCGCGTCGACGGACGGAGCCAGCGGTTCGAGTGGATCACGAACAACGGCGTGATGACGTCGCCGAAGGTGAGTGGCGGCGCGTCCATCATCTTGTCGGGATCGGGAAAGCTGTAGACCGCGAAGTCGATGGTCAGCACCGAGGGGATCTCTTCGGACGCGAGCAGTGGCCGGCTGATCAGCCGGCCCTCTTCATCGACCGCTACCAGGTGCGGTGACAGCAGCACCTGGTCCGCCGGCAGTTCATCCCGCAATTCACGGTACAGCGACATCGCGAAATAATTCGACTTCGCGATCACTGCCTGCGCGATCCGGTCGCTCTTTTGCGCCGAATCGCCGTCGGGCCGGACTTCCCCACCGATGGGATGGTGTTCGAACGCGGTGTAGTAGACGCCCTTTGCATCCTCGTCGAGCATCGCCGGGTAGCGGATTACCACCAGCGCATTGGCACTCGAGCCGGTTTCCCTGGCCAGCACCACGGAATCGTCGTGCTGATAGACCGACGATTTGATACCCCTGGCGGTGCCGGCGCAGCCCGCGGCGAACATGACCAGCAGCAGGGCCGCGAGGGCGGTTGAACCAACGCGCAAGCGCTCCATGAAACCTCTCTGAATGCTCTCGGGAACGGATTATTCGCAACTTGAAAACGCATATACTACAGTGTCCGCCTTACCCGTATTAAGACCCGGAGACTCTGCACCGAAATGGCCCTGACTACCGTCGAACTCAAGACCCCCTACCTGATCCTGGTCGGCGAGGAAGACGACCCGACTTTTGCCAAGACCGGCATCGGCATCGTGCAGTGGCGCCCGGACCTCGTGGCCGGCCAGATCCGCTTTGGCGACTGCAAGGTGGACCTGGGCGTGCCCGACATGAGCATTGACCAGGCGGTAAGCGCCGGCGTCGGCAGCCTGATCATC
>JASFKQ010000179.1:0-7900 GCA_050118555.1 Lysobacterales bacterium | reverse complement strand
ATCGGCTATCAAGTTCAAGGAGAAATTGAACGCGAAGCATCTGGAACTGGCCCTGTACGTAAATCTCTTCAACAAACGCCAGTTTCAGTTCTCGCTCAGGAAATACGAGTGAGCCCTTCTGCCCAGCGTATATTATTCTGTGCTCGCCTTTCGGGACATTTACCGGTTTCTTGTCGAAACGCCTGGCTATTGATGCAGCGTCACCTATGGCGCAACTGAGGATTTCCATTGTGTATTGCGGGTGCCCTGATCAGGCAGGTTACACTGCGGTCCTGCCGAGGGAGGTCCAATGATTGAGTTCAAGTCCCATCTTCAGCACGCGGACACGCTTTTTCGGCTCCTGCGGCATGCAAAATCACGACCAGAGGAGTTGCGCCGTTTCCAGGACAGCAAGCTGCGCTTCCTGGTCGCATCTACATATCACCGCGTCCCGCTCTATCGCAGCAAGTTCGATGCGGCGGGAACGCGGCCGGAAGACATTCGTGGTCTGGACGACCTGAGGCTGATTCCGCTGACCTGCAAAGATGAAATGCGCGCCGCAGATTTCAGCACCCAGACGGCTTCCGGCACCAGGAGAAAGGACGTATTCCTGCGCTATACGGCGGGCTCTACCGGCGAGCCCGCCCATATCTACCGGACAGCATTTGAAGATCACTTGCTCAACCAGTTCCGCCTTCGCGCCAGTCGCCTGCTGGGCGAGTGTGTGGGCGAAGTTGCGGTGGCTCTTCTCTCGCCCCCCGGGCCAACTGAAGCAGTAAGCGGGCGGGCGATGCGGGCATTGAAGACGCTCTTGCCAGGCAAGCGCATCGTGCTGAACTGCCTGAGGGCGCCCGACGTGATCGCCGAAGAGCTGATCCAGCTGCAACCGGACATCGTTCGGGGTCTCCCCGGAATTCTCGCGGAGATCGCTGCCCTCTGGCCGCGGTCCGACCCGCGCGTCCGCAACCCGCGGCTTTTGCTCACCAGCGGCGAACTCCTGACACCGAACCTGCGACATACGATCGAGGCGGGTTTTGGCGCCCCGGTGCGCAACATGTACCTATGCCACGAGTTCAACCTGTTGGCCTGGGAGTGCCCGGAAACCAGCTTGATGCACGTTTGCGATGATAGCGTCATTGTTGAAGTGCTGCGCGACAGCTCGCCCGTGGCAGAGGACGAAGAGGGTGACGTAGTGGTGACGGGCCTGCACAGCTACACCGCCCCTTTCCTTCGCTACGGGCTGGGCGACACCGCGGTGCGCGGGCCGGATCGCTGCCCTTGCGGCGCGCCGTTTTCCACCTTGAAGTCCATCAAGGGACGGCAAATAGACATCTGCGTAACGCCGGACGGCCGGAAGATACATCACTGGGAGTTGATCCCCATGAGCTTCTGGGACATGCCCTGGTTCCGGCGCTACCAGGTGGTGCAGAAAACGCCGGCCCACGTGGTGCTGAGGGTCATACCCAACGGAGAACCACCAGCCGAGGATCTTCGGAAACTCGAAAAGGGCGTGCTGGAGAAGCTGGGTCCAACAGGATCTTTCGATATCGAGTTCGTCGACGAAATCGCCTTCGCAAACAGCGGCAAGCACCAGTCGTGCCGTTCGGAAGTCGGTTCAGAATCAGTTTGATCGGCTGAAGCAAAGGGCCGGCGTCACATGTCTTATTACGAATACATCAGGCGACGGATTCGGCACAGTGGCTTTACCCGCTTGTTGCTGGAAGTCCTGGCGAAGATCGGAATCAACCTGCGTCCATTCGTCGTCCTGCGAGAAGGTATTTTCGATCATACGGACACGCCTCGAATTCCTGACCCGGACTTCGAAGCCGTTGAAATAAAGTATCTTGAGGCCGCTGATATGCGTGTTCTGGCTTCGCTTTCGGATTTGCCCGGGCGAAGTATCACGGAGGGCGAGCTACAAAAGCGCCTGCGTGCCGGTAACAAGTGTGCGGCCTTGACGCTTGACGGGGAATTGGCCGCCTTCACCTGGTGCGACTTCGAAACCTGTTCGTTCCAGGGATACCCTTTCAGTCTGAAAGCGAATGAGGTTTACCTGTTTGATGCTTACACTCTGGTCGCTTTTCGAGGAAAGGGACTGGCACCCTACATTCGGTACAGCCTCTATGTGGATCTGGCCAGACAGGGGCGCGAGTTCTGCTACAGCGTATCCGACCGCTTCAATCGACCGTCGCTCAGGTTCAAGGAAAAACTCAATGCCCGGTGGCTGATCTCCGGTGTTTATCTTGTGTTGTTCTCCCGTTGGCGGTTTACGTTCATGCTGAAACAGCACCAAAGCGACGTGCCCCTCCGTGACGAACCACATCGGTACTAGCCATTGAAAAAGCTCTCCGCGAGGGAATGTTCGGTTGAGGTCGTACCGTCCATAAAGGTCGTCGATCGCATCGAGTGGGACGCAATGGCTCTTGATGTATACATGAGCTATGGCTGGCTCCGGATCATCGAGGAATCTTTCCTGGACCCGGTGGAACATCGTTACTTTCTGGCCCGGGCAAACGGAAGACTGGTGGGAGGGGTTGCTTGTCACATCCATCAGAAATCGCAGGATGTGTTCACCCTCGATGATTCGATATTTGGCAGGTTCAAGTATCTTGCGAACCGCCTCGGCTGGTCCATCCTGCCGTCGTTGATCTGCGGGCCGCTGAGAGCTTATGGACAGCATTTCATTTTCGAAGAGAACCTCGATTCCGCTGAGCGACAGATGGTTGCGTCGGCCCTGTTCGACGCATTGGAAAGGGAAGCCGATGATCGGTCCATCTCAATAACTTTCAACAACGTCATGGCCGGGGAACCGGAGTTGCTGGATTTGCTGAAACGCAGGGGATTCAGCAAAACAGTCAACTTTCCTCTCAACTATCTCGAAATTCGGTGGCAGAACCCAGCCGAATACCGGAAATTTCTGGCGAAGCGAAAACTGGTTCGCGAAATCAACAAGAATCGTAAGGAAGGGGTTGAGATTTCCCAATTGGACCCGGTCGACACCTGCAAGGGCCGCTTGCATGAATTACTCGACGAAAACTACATGAAGTACAACGGCAAACCCTTGCCGGTTAGCAACAATTTCGTGAGCCTTTGCAAGAATTACCTCGGATCAGAGGCTACGGTCTACGTGGCCGAAAAAAAAGGAGAAATTGTCGGCACGATCATCATGTTCCATCGAAATGCGGTCGCCTATGTAACCGACGTGGGCGTCGACCACCGTGCAACCGGCAATGATTTCACGTATTTCAACCTGGCGTACTATCGTCCCGTCTCCGACGCAATCGTCATGAAGATGAACCGGATTTACTACGGCACGATGATGTATCGGATGAAAGCGCAAAGGGGCTGCGAGACAACGGAAATTTATCTCTACCACAGGCCCATGCGGCGATTGTTCCGATGGCTCCTGGTCCCACTCTTCGCAGTTCATCGCTTATTGAAGGGCGGATTCATCAAGTGGCATTATTTCTGACCAGCGCTGCAGCAAGCTGTCCGAAATGGCAGGTGCGTGTCCCTGTGTTTGGCCAGGAACGGGTCGTTGCCTGTTTACTCGCTGGATCAGCAGGAAATGTGAGGGCGACTGGACTTAGAATTCCACCAGGCAGCCAATCTGACAGGCACATCAACCGCGACCATGATCACTAAGCTGAAGGACCTTATGCTCGGAGCATACAGGTGGCGCTATTACTTGCTGCACCGGCTCGTGCCGGGAAAACCCCCGGAATTCAACCTGGCCTATCTGCCCGACGGTTTGACCGTTCGCAAGGTCGGCGAGACCGGCGTCAGCATCGTCGAAAACTTCTGTACAGCCGAAGAAGCGGCCGAAATCATAAGGCTGGCCGAACCCAATCTGACACCCGCGAGAATTTTTCGTGACGGAAAGGCCATCGATCACCCCAGGCGTCGCTGCGATACGACGACAGTTTTTGGCGCAGACCATCCCAATGGAAAACTGCTGCCAATCGCATGCAGGGCCGCGGCTCTGACGGGACTGCCCTATACGCATATGGAAGGTGTCGTGGTAACCCGCTACTGCGAAGGCCACTTTTATGAGGAACACGTGGACTTCGGTAAAGGCCTGGCCGTGGACCGGGTGTATACCGTGCTTGTCTATCTCAATGACCTGGCCCCGGAACAGGGCGGGACCACCGAGTTTCCGAAGCTGAATTTGGAAGTTGCGCCCAAATTGGGTCGCGCCGTTTGCTGGACCAATCTCAACCCGGACGGCTCGAGCCACCCGGAAACCAGGCACGCAGCCATGCCGGTAAGGGACGGTGGAGAAAAATGGGTTATTCAGTTCTGGTTTCGCCGGTACAAGATGTTCAGCAATTTCAAGTTCAACCCGCCGCAGGCTAAACCAGGCAGCCCAGTCAATGCAGACACTCAGATGCCACAGGGTGCAAGCTATTTGGCGATGGCCACTGAACCGGAACCATCCTCCGAGTGAAACGGGTGATCCCAGGCGGAGCCGGCAATCGGCCGGCTGATGGACGCGAATCGCAGGGTCTTCAGGTTCCCGGTGCGGCCAGGAGCGAATGCCGCATGACGAGGTCCGAAGGCGGCCCAGCCCACATGTCGTGGAAAATTAACGCTCTGCGGAAAATCTATTCCCCGGATCGTGGGCGGCAGGTCACCATCTGGTAATCGAGTTCGCTGACGGTGTCGCCTTCGGGGCTCCGCAGGCCGTAGATCAGAGCGGTACGCGCCTCGATGCTGCCGAGCAGTGCGTGGCCCAGGTCGAGGGCCTCGGCGCCGCGCCGGCTGCTGTATTCGGTAAGGTAGTCCCGGGCCAGATCGTCGCGTCCCGAGTCGAAGAGCGCGTTCGCGGTCGCGGCGACTTCGTCCTGTTCGGCAATCATCCGGTTCTCGAAGGCGGCCAGCGCTTCGCGCACCTCCGGCAGGAATTTGTCCGGGTGGTCGCAGGTGTAATACATGAGCCGTTTGAACAGGCGGCCGGCGAATTCGGTGGCCTCCTGGATCTGCCAGTCCCGCGTGACGAAGTGGCGCGACTCGCCCTTGGTCAGGTAGCGGTGCTTGCCGAACTGCGGAGCGATGGACTGCACGCCGATGCGGTAGGGAATGAACGGGGTGGTGACCGAGCCCGTCGGGGCGACCCAGAGCAGGTTCATGTCCGGCCGGCCGTTGTCATGCAGTTGCGCCACCTGGCCGTATCCCGTGGCGTCCTTGGAGATGCGCGGGTCGCGAACCGCATCCATCATCCGCCTCAGGTCGATGGGGGCCTCGGCCTTGAGCTCTTCTTCCACCGCGTCTCTGGGATAGCGATCTTCGTCGTTGCCATAAACCTTCATCACGTCGAAGGGCTCGCCGCTGTCCGGGTCGAACCAGCCCATCTCCACTGCGAAGCTGATGAAGTTCTTCGAGCCCATGTAGTCGTCGCTGTCCTGGAAATCGAGCGGAATCTCGCGGATGTAGCCCGGGTACGACATGCGCACCTCGTCCGGTCCCAGGCGCTGGGCAATCCACAGCCCCTTGCCGCCGGCGAAATCCAGCAACACCCAGCCCTCGTTCTCGTCGGCGAACATGTGCGAGTTCCCGCCGTAGGTGGAATACCCGTAGGTGTCGATCAGGTGGCCAACGATCTCCACCGCCTCGCGTGCGGTCCGGGCGCGCTCCATCGCGATGCGCGAGAGGTCGCTGTATTGCGGGCCGGTTTGCGGGTTGGGCGTCATCTCGATGAGCTCCTTCCGCGAATCCGACCAGACATCGCGCGCCGCCACGTTGTGCTCGTTGAGGCCACCGTTGGTCAGTGGCGGTGGAAAGCCCTCGTATTCCGAATAGTTCATCGTGAGGTAGCGAAAGGTGTGGCGCACCTGCGGGATCGGGATCAGGCGGCCCGGCATGAACGCGTCGGGAGTGACACCCACTTCGACGGTCGCGCCTTCCGGGTAATCCCTGGCGGGCACGATTTCCAGCCAGTGGCTGGAAACCTCGTCGCCGGAGCCGCCGATAAATACGCTTCCGTCCGCGGTGAGGTTTTTGCCCACGTATATTGCATAGCTGGCGTGCGCGCCCGAACAGAGCGAAAGGCAGCACAGACCAAGAACCAGCAGGATGTATTTCATTGCGATTTCGCTTCCACGTTGCCAAGAGGGAACGGTAACATCTTTGCGCGGCTTCAAGTAGGGTAGCCGGCAACTTCAGAGGATCAGCGAATGGACAGGAAAAATACCGAGGCAGTCTGGGCGGGCGAGGACAAGTACCTGATGGAATCGGTGACTCAGGTGCCGGTGGTGCACAGCGTGTCCTTCGGGTACGACGACCTCGATCACTGGCGAGACGTGGCGCTGGGGAAGCGCCCCGGCCATATCTACGGCCGCAACACGAACCCCACAGTCGCCGTGTTCGAGGAGAAGGTCCGCGTTCTGGAGGGTGCCGAAGCTGCGACAGGCTTCGCGACGGGCATGGCGGCGATCAGCAACACGCTGTTCGCACTGTTGCGGCCGGGCGATCGCTGCGTCAGCGTGAAGGACACCTACGGGGGTACCAATGTGCTGTTCAACCGATACCTGCCGGACTTCGGGATAGAAGCGATCCTTTGCGAGACCGACGATGCGGACGGCATCGAAGAGGCTATCGACGACGGCTGTGGGCTGCTCTATCTCGAAACGCCCACCAACCCAACCCTGAAAGTGCTGGACATCGAGCGGCTGGCGCGACGGGCGAAAGCGGCCGGCGCCATGGTTGTGGTCGATAACACGTTTGCCACCCCGATCAACCAGAACCCGCTGGCGCTCGGAGCCGACCTGGTGCTGCACAGCGCCACCAAGTTCCTCGGCGGGCACGCCGACGCCCTGGGTGGTGTCGTGTGCGGTCGCGGCGACTTGGTCGAAACGGTTTACCATTTCCGTGAGATCAACGGCGCCACGTTGCACCCCGAGGCGGCTTACCTCCTGATCCGGGGTCTGAAGACCCTGGGGCTCCGCGTGGAGCGGCAGAATGAAAACGCGCAGCGCATCGCAGAATACCTGGCGGTGCATCCCCAGGTCGCACGGGTGTTCTATCCCGGGCTGCCCGATCATCCCGGGCACGAGGTGGCGGCAAGACAGATGAGCGGGTTCGGGGGCGTGCTGAGTTTCCAGTTGCCGGGTGACGACTTCGACCGTGTGAAAGATTTTCTGCCGCGCCTGCGCTATGCACATCGCGCCGCAAACCTGGGTGCTGTGGAGACGATCGTCGCGCCGCCGGCGACAGGGTCGCACGTCGAACTGACCGCCGAGGAGCGCGCCCGGGCCGGCATCCCGGAGACTCTGATCCGCTATTCCTGCGGAATCGAGGACGCAGACGACCTGATTGCCGATCTGGCGCAGGCGCTGGAAGCGACTGCACAGGTGTTCGGCAGTATGTAGGGCATGCGCGGGGGTTTTGGCTCAGGTTGGCGTATCGCCCACTGTGAACAAGGCTCTTGCAGGTTCGTTTCTACCGGGGCGACTCCGGGCCAGCTGCGGACCGCCGGGCCAGGTCAGGAATTCCGCGTTGTGGTCCCTGGGCCCGAAGTTGGGAAAGACGAGTACAACGGTGCTGACCTTTGCAAAGAGTGAGGGCCATACATGGCCAATGCCAGGGCCGCACCGGTCGACGCACCCACCAAAGCGGGTGGCTCTGCAACCATCGCCATTCCGGTGGCGACGGCAACCGCCGCCGGCAAAGCAAGGGCCCGCGTTTCACGGGCCAGTCCCGCTCGCGCCTTCGTTAAGAGCGCGCGCGTACCGTGACACCGTAGGCGCGGGGCTCGTTCGGGTAGCCGCTGTAAGTGTCTGGCCGAGTGACGTCGTGGAAACGAGTGCGGCGACGATGCCGGCCTGGATGATAAACACTCTCCTGACTTTCATGTGGGCAACCCCGCGAATTGGGTTTGGATTTCTGGCGCCAGCCGGATTCGGTGTCCGCGGCGACGTTGGTA
>JASFKQ010000178.1:0-7927 GCA_050118555.1 Lysobacterales bacterium | reverse complement strand
ACGTGCAGATGGTGGTGTCGCTGATTGCGCCGATCGCGATGGAGGAAGGTCTCCGGTTCGCGATCCGCGAGGGCGGCCGCACCGTCGGCGCCGGCGTGGTCGCCAAGGTCATCGAGTAAGAGCGGTAACCGGAGTAAGGGCTGGCGGCCTTAAGCGGCCGCCGGCTTCGTAGTTTCTGAGCGGATACGATCCGCCAGATGTTTAGGCCAGTAGCTCAATTGGCAGAGCAGCGGTCTCCAAAACCGCAGGTTGGGGGTTCGAGTCCCTCCTGGCCTGCCACGAACATGGACGGCGGGAAGTACGGTCTGGGTTATGAAGAGTAAAGCGGAAACAGGCAAGGCGCCGATCCTCAACACGTTGCTGCTGGCGGTGGCGGTGTTGATGCTGGTCGCAGGGATCGGAGCCTACTACTGGTTCCAGGACCTCGCCATTACGCCGGTCCGGGTCGTTGGCCTGATAGTCGTGGCGTTGGCGGCCTCCTTTATCGCGGCCCAGTCGGATTCCGGCGCCGCGTTCTTCCGTTTTCTGAAGGAAGCGGATATCGAGCGCCGGAAGGTGGTGTGGCCGACACACCAGGAGACGCTGCAGACGGCGCTGATGGTGATCATTGTGGTGATCCTGATCTCGCTGTTCCTGGCGGCGGTCGACTGGATGCTGGGCGCCGGCGTGCGCGTGCTGATCGGGGGCTGACGGATGGGTAAGCGCTGGTACGTAGTACATGCCTATTCAGGCTTCGAAAAGCAGGTCAAACGATCGCTGGAGGATCGTATCAAGCGGGCGGAAATGGAAGAGCTGTTTGGACAGGTCCTGGTCCCGACCGAGGAGGTCGTGGAGATGAAAGGTGGCCAGAAACGTCGCTCGGACCGCAAGTTCTTCCCCGGCTACGTGCTGGTCGAGATGGAAATGACCGACGAGACCTGGCACCTCGTTAAAGACGTGCCCAAGGTGATGGGCTTTATCGGGGGAACGGCGGACAAGCCGGCGCCGATCAGCAAGAAGGAAGCCGACGCCATCCTGAACCGCGTACAGGAAGGTGTCGACAAGCCGCGGCCCAAGGTCCTGTTCGAGCCGGGCGAAATGGTGCGCGTGGTCGATGGGCCGTTCAACGACTTCAATGGCGTGGTGGAGGAAGTCGATTACGACAAGAGCCGTCTGAAAGTGGCGGTACTGATTTTTGGACGCTCCACCCCGGTGGAGCTGGAATTCCATCAGGTCGAAAAGGCCTGAGGGAAAGCTGGTGGAGTCGCCGGACGCTTGCGCGGTCGGCGAACGGAAGGCGCCCGATGGCGCCGCGAATGGCGGGGAGCCCAGGCACGCGTTGCCGGGCGTTTGAACCCGGGGAGTATTGAAAATGGCAAAGAAAGTTGCGGCCTATATCAAGCTGCAGGTGCCTGCCGGCCAGGCGAACCCGAGCCCACCCGTGGGTCCGGCCCTGGGCCAGCACGGCGTCAATATCATGGAGTTCTGCAAGGCGTTCAACGCCAAGACTCAGAGCATGGAAGCGGGCATGCCGATTCCGGTGATCATCACCGTGTTCGCGGACCGCAGCTTCTCGTTCATCACCAAGACCCCTCCTGCGGCCGTGCTGCTCAGGAAGGCTGCCGGGATTGCCAAGGGCAGCGGTGAACCGAATACCAACAAAGTCGGTACGGTCACACGCGCGCAGCTGGAAGAGATCGCGAAAACCAAGGAGCCCGACCTGACGGCGGCCGATATGGACGCTGCGGTGCGGACCATCGCGGGCTCGGCTCGCAGCATGGGCCTGAACGTGGAAGGAGTCGAATAATGGCACGCATCGGCAAACGCTTGAGCTCGATCCGGGAGCAGTTGGAACCCGGTAAGGCCTATGGCATCGACGAGGCGCTGGCGCTCCTGAAGTCCACCAGCAAGGTGAAATTCACCGAATCCGTCGACGTGGCGATCCGCCTTGGGGTAGACCCCCGCAAATCGGATCAGAATGTGCGCGGTTCCACCGTGCTCCCGAACGGAACCGGCAAGACGGTCCGGGTCGCGGTTTTCGCCCAGAGCGAAAACGCGGACCTCGCGCGCGAGGCGGGTGCGGACGTCGTCGGCATGGATGATCTGCACGACCAGATCAAGGGCGGCGACCTCTCGTTCGACGTGGTTATCGCGACGCCGGACGCCATGAGGGTGGTCGGCAAACTTGGCCAGATCCTCGGTCCTCGCGGTTTGATGCCGAACCCGAAGGTCGGCACCGTGACCACCGACGTGGAAACGGCCGTGAAGAACGCCAAGGCGGGACAGGTGCGCTATCGCACCGACAAGGCCGGCATTATTCATTCGACCATCGGCAAGGTAAATTTTGAGCCGGATGCCCTGAAGGGCAACCTGCAAGCACTGATAGGCGACCTGATGAAGCTGAAGCCGGCTTCGTCCAAGGGCACCTTTCTGCAGAAAGTGGCGCTTTCGACCACCATGGGTCCGGGGATCCAGGTGGACAAGGCGTCGCTGGACCTCTGATCCGGAAACCGGGTCGGATACGGATTTTTCACCCGGCCTTGCCTGGCGGGTGATGGATGGACGGGCTGCTCCGGCCGATTTCGGGCCGGGTTGGACCGTCGGAGACCGCAGGTGTGGCGCGGCCCAGGAAGTTCGGGGCCATGCCGCTTAAGGGTGAACCGGGTAACCGGACACAGCCTGCGTAGATGGTGGCAGCCCCGCTACTGGATCGAATGCGGAAACGGGTTCGATGCAGTAGCGGGGTCACCACTGGAATCGAGTCGAAAACCCGGGCAACCGGGCCGAAGACTCCAGGAGGTAAGCAATGGCGCTCAATTTTGAGCAGAAAAAAGCAGTGGTCGCCGAAGTGGCCGAAGCTGCCGGCAAAGCGCTGGCTGCTGTTGCTGCAGAGTATCGCGGTCTCACCGTCGAGGAGATGACCGACCTGCGCGCGAAGGCGCGTGAGGGCGGCGTAATCCTCAAGGTGGCCAAGAACACTCTGGTCCGCCGAGCCGTTGAAGGTACTGATTACGAATGCATGGGTGATGCGCTGACAGGACCGCTCCTGTTCGCGTTCAGCATGGAAGATCCCGGTGCCGCCGCACGTCTGGTCAAGGACTATTCCAAGGACCATGACAAACTTATCGCAAAGCTCGTAGCCGTTGGCGGCCAGCTGTACGACGTGTCGGAACTCGACCGTCTGTCCAAGCTGCCCACTTACGACCAGGCGATCGCGATATTGATGGGCGTGATGAAGGCACCGATCGAGAAGTTCGTTCGTACCCTTGCCGAACCGCAAGCCAAGTTGGTTCGGACGCTGGCTGCCGTGCGCGACGCGAAGCAGGCTGCCTGACCTTTTAACCATTTGGTGGGTTTTCGACCCCCCGAGTATTGACGATTACGGAGACGACAATGGCCGTTTCAAAAGAAGATATCCTGGAAACCATTTCCAACATGAGCGTGATGGACGTCGTAGACCTCATCAGCGCGATGGAAGAGAAGTTCGGCGTTTCTGCCGCCGCGCCGGTCGCGGCTGCGGCAGCTCCCGCTGCCGGTGGTGAAGCCGCCGCCGCGGAAGAGAAGACCGAGTTCGACGTGGTGCTCGCGTCGTTCGGTTCGCAGAAAGTGCCGGTGATCAAGGCGGTACGCGAGATCACGGGTCTTGGCCTCAAGGAAGCCAAGGACCTCGTCGAAGGCGCGCCCTCCGGTGTCAAGGAAGGCGTGAGCAAGGACGAAGCCGAGGAAATCAAGAAGAAACTCGAAGACGCTGGCGCGACTGTCGAGGTTAAGTAAATCTTCTTCCCGGGTTTTCGGGGCTGAACGGAAATGGGCTGGGGACGCACGTCTCCGGCCTGTTTCTGCTTGTATTTCCAATGACTTGAACGCATGGGCGGAATCATCATGAGTTACTCTTTCACGGAAAAAAAGCGTATCCGCAAGGACTTTGGCAAACGCAGGTCTATCCTGGATGTGCCTTACCTGCTGGAAACGCAGATTCGCTCCTATCAGGAGTTTCTGCAGCTTGACGTTCCCAGCGACGACCGCAGGGATCGGGGGCTGCATGGCGCCCTGACGTCCGTTTTCCCCATTGTCGCGTACTCGGGCAATGCTGCCCTGGAATACGTCAGCTACAAGCTGGGCGAACCGGTCTTCGACGTGAAAGAGTGCAAACTGCGCGGGATGTCCTACGGCGCGCCGCTGCGGGTCAAGGTCCGGCTCGTGATTTACGACAAGGAGAGCTCGGCCAAGGTCAAGCCCGTCAAGTACGTGAAAGAGCAGGAAGTCTACATGGGCGACCTGCCGCTGATGACCGAGACCGGCACCTTCATTGTGAACGGAACGGAGCGGGTCATCGTTTCGCAGCTGCATCGTTCGCCCGGCGTATTCTACGACCACGATCGCGGCAAGACCCATTCGAGCGGCAAGCTGCTGTTTTCCGCGCGGGTAATTCCGTACCGCGGCTCCTGGCTCGACTTCGAGTTCGATCCCAAGGACTGCATATTCACGCGCATTGACCGGCGCCGGAAGTTGCCGGTGACCATCCTGCTGCGTGCGCTCGGCATGGATAACGAGGAGATCCTCGATACCTTCTTCGAGAAAAGTTCCGTTTCGCTCAAGAAGGAAGGCGCCAAGATCGAACTCGTTCCCGAGCGCCTGCGGGGCGAGACCGCGTTTTTCGATATCCGCAGCAAGAGTGGCAAGGTGCTCGTGCCCAAGGGCAAGCGGATCACCGCGCGTCACGTGAAGCTGATCGAGGAATCGGGCGTCAACGCACTCGACGTGCCGGACGAGTACCTCCTCGGCAAGGTGCTGGCGACGTCCATCGTGGACAAGGATTCGGGTGAGGTCCTGGCCGAGGCGAACGCCGAACTCACCGAGGAATTGCTCGATAACCTGCGCGATGCCGGGATCAAGAAACTGGATGTGCTGTACGTCAACGACCTCGACCAGGGGCCGTACATTTCCAGCACCCTGAACATCGATCCGACCCGCACCGAACTCGAAGCGCTGGTCGAGATCTACCGCATGATGCGGCCGGGTGAGCCGCCCACCAAGGAAGCGGCCCAGAACCTGTTCAAGAACCTCTTCTTCACCGAGGAGCGTTACGACCTGTCGGCCGTCGGCCGCATGAAGTTCAACCGCCGCGTGGGGCGCAAGGAGATCGAAGGCTCGGGTGTGCTCGACCGCCAGGACATTCTCGACGTTCTGCGCGTACTGATCGACATCCGTAACGGCAAGGGTACCGTCGACGACATCGACCACCTGGGCAATCGTCGCGTCCGCAGCGTTGGCGAAATGGCCGAGAACGTGTTCCGGGTCGGCCTGGTCCGCGTGGAACGCGCGGTCCGCGAGCGCCTGTCCGTGGCCGAGAGCGAGGGATTGTCGCCGCAGGAACTGATCAACGCCAAGCCGGTGGCGGCTGCGGTCAAGGAGTTCTTTGGCTCCTCGCAGCTGAGCCAGTTCATGGACCAGAACAACCCCTTGTCCGAGGTCACGCACAAGCGTCGTGTATCGGCGCTCGGCCCGGGCGGCCTGACGCGCGAGCGCGCCGGATTCGAAGTGCGCGACGTTCATCCGACCCACTACGGCCGGGTTTGCCCGATCGAGACGCCTGAAGGCCCGAATATCGGCCTGATCAACTCGTTGTCCGTGTACGCCCGCACCAACGACTACGGGTTCCTGGAAACGCCCTACCGCAAGGTGGTGGAAGGCAAGGTCACCCAGGAAGTCGAGTACCTGTCCGCGATCGAGGAAGGCGACTACGTGATCGCCCAGGCGAATGCGGAGCTGGACAAGTCCGGCAAGTTCGTGGACGAGTTCGTGCCGTGCCGGCACCTGGGCGAGTTCACCCTGATGGAGCCGAACGTCATCAGTTACATGGACGTATCACCGAAGCAGATCGTATCCGTCGCGGCGTCCCTGGTGCCGTTCCTGGAGCACGACGACGCCAACCGCGCGTTGATGGGTTCGAACATGCAGCGCCAGGCGGTTCCCACCCTGAAGGCGGAGAAGCCCCTGGTGGGTACGGGCATGGAGCGTTCGGTGGCCACCGACTCCGGCGTCACGGCCGTCGCCAGACGCGGGGGCGTGGTCGACCAGGTCGACGCGGGCCGCATCGTCGTGCGCGCGAATGAAGACGAAGTGCCGGTTGGCGATCCCGGCGTGGATATCTACAACCTCACCAAGTATCAGCGCTCGAATCAGAACACCTGCATGAACCAGCGGCCCCTGGTGCGCGTGGGCGACATCGTGTCGGCCGGCGATGTCCTCGCCGACGGACCGTCAACCGACCTCGGCGAACTGGCCCTGGGCCAGAACATGCTGGTCGCGTTCATGCCGTGGAACGGCTACAACTTCGAAGACTCGATCCTGATCTCGGAGCGCGTGGTCCAGGAGGACCGCTATACGACGATCCATATCGAGGAACTGACCTGTGTGGCGCGCGATACCAAGCTGGGTTCGGAGGAAATTACCGCCGATATCCCCAATGTGGGCGAGCACAACCTGAACAAGCTCGATCAGTCCGGCATCGTCTACATCGGCGCCGAGGTATCGGCCGGCGACATCCTGGTCGGCAAGGTCACGCCGAAAGGTGAAACCCAGTTGACGCCTGAGGAGAAGCTGCTGCGGGCGATCTTCGGCGAGAAGGCGTCCGACGTGAAGGACACCTCGCTGCGTGTTCCCAGCGGTATGGACGGCACGGTCATCGACGTGCAGGTTTTCACGCGCGACGGCGTGGAAAAGGACGAACGGGCGATCTCGATCGAAAAGGAACAGCTGCGCCAGGTCCGCAAGGACCTCGACGACCAGCTGCGGATCGTCGAGAACGCCATCTTCCAGCGGCTCGAAAACTCGCTGGTCGGCAAGGTGGCGGACAAGGGTCCGGCCAAACTGACCAAGGGAAGCAAGGTCACAGCATCCTATCTGGCGGAACTCGACCACGAGGACTGGTTCAAGCTTCGGATGCGCAATGACGACGTCAACGAGCAGCTCGAGCAGATGCAGGACCAGCTGGCGGAGCAGCGCAAGCGTTTCGACGCCCGCTTCGATGAGAAGAAGGGCAAGATCACCCAGGGCGACGACCTCGCGCCGGGCGTACTGAAGATGGTCAAGGTCTACATGGCCGTCAAGCGGCGCGTGCAACCGGGCGACAAGATGGCCGGGCGCCACGGTAACAAGGGTGTGATCTCGATGATCGTGCCCACCGAGGACATGCCTTACATGGAGGACGGCACGCCGGTGGACATCGTGCTGAACCCGCTGGGCGTCCCGTCGCGCATGAACATCGGCCAGGTGCTCGAGACCCACCTCGGGTGGGCAGCCAAGGGCCTGGGCCTGCGCATCGGGGAAATGCTCGACGGCGAAGGCAAAGCCACGGAGCTGCGCAAGTTCCTCGGCCAGATTTACAACAGCGACCGCAAGGACCGTGTGGACATGGCGCAGTTCACCGACGACGACCTGACGGTTATGGCGGAGAACCTCCGGGGAGGCGTACCCATGGCGACCCCCGTGTTCGACGGGGCTGACGAGAGCGAGATCAAGCATCTGCTCAAACTCGCCGGCCTGCCCGAGAGCGGCCAGACCACCCTGTTCGACGGCCGCACCGGCGATCCGTTCGACCGGCCGGTCACCGTCGGGTACATGTACATGCTGAAACTCAATCACCTGGTGGACGACAAGATGCACGCGCGTTCCACTGGTCCGTACAGCCTGGTAACGCAGCAGCCCCTGGGCGGCAAGGCGCAATTCGGAGGCCAACGCTTCGGCGAGATGGAAGTGTGGGCGCTGGAGGCCTATGGCGCAGCCTATACGCTGCAGGAAATGCTGACCGTGAAGTCAGACGACGTCACTGGCCGCAACCAGATGTACAAGAACATCGTCGATGGAAATCACCAGATGGCGGCGGGCATGCCCGAATCCTTCAACGTACTCGTTAAGGAAATCCGCTCGCTGGGGATCAACATCG
>JASFKQ010000177.1:0-8020 GCA_050118555.1 Lysobacterales bacterium | reverse complement strand
TTGATTTCCTTGGGTACACCGACTTTCATGGGAAACTTCCCTCGTATGTTTGTTATGCCAATTTTACGTGTCAAAACATGGTTTTTTATGCTCTAAAATCACATAAAGTAGGATATTATCCTGTGTTTTAAACTAAATCCGGATGAATATATGAGTCGGAAATCGGCATCGCCGCGCCCGTTGGACCGGACGGACCTGCAGATTCTGCGACATCTCCAGAAAGACGGCCGCATGTCCAACGCGGCTTTGGCGCGCAGCGTGAACCTGACGGCGACACCCTGCCTGGAACGCGTCAGGCGGCTGGAGCGGGACGGCTACATTCGGGGCTACACGGCTTTGCTCGACCCGGCCAGGGTCGGCGCCGGGCTGCTGGTCTTCGTCGAGATCGACCTGTTGCGGACGTCGCCCGACGCGTTCCGCGACTTCCGCCGGGAGGCCCAGAAACTGCCGGAGCTGCTCGAGTGCCATCTGGTATCCGGGAATTTCGATTACCTGCTCAAGGCCAGGGTCAGGGACATGCAGGAGTACCGGTCGCTGCTGGGCGAGAAAATCCTCGCTCTGCCGGGCGTCAGCGATTCGCGCTCCTACGTCGTCATGGAGGAAGTGAAAGAATCGACCGCCCTGCCCCTGATCTAGCCCTTTCGTATGAACGTGTCCTGCCTTTGGCGTCCGCGCTTGTGACATACTTGCGACCAGCATGAAAACACTGATACTCCACCACGACGACTGCCTTCGCCACGAACCCGGCGTGCACCATCCCGAACGGCCGGAACGCGTCACGGCGGTTCTCAATGCGCTCAGGGAAATGCCCGGCCTGGAATGGCTGCCGGCGCCGAAAGCCACCCAGGAGCAGATCCTGAGGGTGCACGACGCCGAATACTGGCAGCAGCTGGTCGAATCCGAGCCCGGGCCGGACGACGACCTGCCCGCCGTTCTCGACCCCGACACGTTCATGTCCCAGGGTTCGCTGAACGCCACTTTACGGGGCAGCGGCGCGGCCTGCTTCGCCGTCGACCAGGTCTGTGGCGGAAAAGCCAGGAATGCCTTTTGCGCCGTGCGCCCCCCCGGCCACCATGCCGAGACATCGATGGCGATGGGCTTCTGCCTGCTAAACCATGTGGCCGTTGCCGCACGACACGCCCAGTCGGTCCACGGGGCGAAGCGTGTCGCCATCCTCGATTTCGACGTGCATCACGGTAACGGAACCCAGGATATTTTTGCCGCGTCTCCTGACGTCACATACATCTCCAGCCACCAGATACCCCTGTATCCCGGCACCGGGTATCCCCACGAAACCGGCTGCGGCAACGTCGTCAACATGCCGCTTTCGCCGGGAGCGGGAAGCGGTCCTTTCCGCGAGGCATGGACGACCCGTGGACTGCCCGCGCTGGACCGTTTCGCCCCCGATTTCGTCATCGTGTCGGCCGGTTTCGACGCCCACCGCGCCGACCCGCTGGGGGAAATCGAACTCGAAGACGGGGACTTCGCGTGGATCACGGAAGAAATCCGCGGGCTCGCCGAGAAACACTGCGGCGGCCGGATTATCTCTTTGCTGGAGGGTGGCTATGACCTCGAAGCCCTCGCCAGCGCGGCGCGCGCCCACGTGGGCGCACTCGTTGCGCAGGCGGGGCGTTCTGGTAATATTCGGGATGGCGGCGCGGGTGTCGTATAATGGTTATTACCCCAGCTTCCCAAGCTGGAGATGACGGTTCGATTCCGTTCACCCGCTCCATTCGTCCCGCCCCTGACATCTTTTATCGCGCCACCCCTTGAGCCGGTGACAAAGCATCCCCACTGTCAGTGGCTGGAGCTTTTGGAGACGTAGAGACATGGTGGCCAGAAAAACCTGTGTTGCCGCCGCCCTGCTGCTATCGGCCCTGTTGGCCGCACCGGCCGCGTGGGCGTGGGGCAAATCCAACGACGAAATCCGCAGCGAGGCCACGGCCAGCTATAACAACGGCGACTACCGCGCCGCCTACAAGGAGTATCGTAAACTGGGCAAGAAAGGCGACACCTTTTCCCAGTACCGGGTTTCCTACATGGAACTCAAGGGCCTGGGCACGAAGAAAGACATCGTCGAAGCCTTCGCCTGGGCCGTGCTCGCGGCTGAAGCGGGACACGAAGACCTGGAACACTATCAGGACGTGGTGGCCGCGCTGGTCCCCCCGGACGACCGCAAAGAGGCATTGTCCAAGGCGGGTTACTACCTCCGCCGCTGGGGACCGGAGTATCACGGCCAGAGCGGCTCTGAAGCCAGCGGTAACTGCACGGGATCGAAACTCGCGGGACCTTGTGGCCAGGGGTCGGGCACGGGCACCCAAAAGCACATCTCGTGGGCCGCGGTGAAGGATTCCCCGGACGGGCTCAGGAAACAGGTCGAAGAACTCAACCAGGCCATCGTCGAAAATGCGCCGCTCGCCGGGTCCGAATCGAGCGGCCACTGATTTCTTTCAGGCAGTGTCACCCTCTGCGGTCGCTGGACGGCGCTCACCTGCCGCCCGGAGGAAACGGCTGGCGATGAGATCCTCCGCCATGCTCTCCAGCTTCCAGTTCTTCAGGAAGCCGCAGTGGCCCCCGTACCGGGCGATGATCAACTCCAGCGCGGCGTTGTGCGGCAGCGCCCGGAAATCCGAAACGGGCACCACGGGGTCGTCCTCGGCGGTCAGCACCGTGGAAGGCACGGTCAGCGGCGCCAGCCTTTCGCCGGCGATCGAATAGCCCTCGAAGTACTGTTCGGCGCTCGCGAATCCCGCGTGCCGCGTCGCGAGGTAGTGGGTCCGCTCCCGCAAGCCACGGATCTCGTGCCAGTGCTCATCCCCGTACAGGTCCGGAAAACAGGCCTGCTTGACGCGCAGCGAACGCGACCACTTGCGCTCGAAGTAGCGTTCGTAAAAGCGGATGCCTTCTTCCATCGCGCGCATCGCGTTCGCCGGATCGATCACCGGGCAGACGGAAACGATGCGCGCGATGTCCAGCCCCGCACCGGCGCTGCGCAGTCCGACCCGCAGCGCGAAATTGCCCCCGAGCGAATATCCCGCCAGCAACCAGCGATCATGCCCCGTGCGCTCCTGCAGGTTCCGCAGCGCGTTGACGACCTCACCCAGGCGGCAGGAATGGAAAATGCCGACATTGAGATGGTGGGTGTCGCCGTGATCCCGGAAATTGAGCCGGAACACGTCGAAGCCGGCGTCGAACAACCGCGCGCCGTTGCCAAGAATATAGTTCGAATGCACGCTGCCCTCCCAGCCGTGCAGCAAAACCACCAGACCCCGGCTCCGCCCCTGCTGTCGCGCGTAGAGGCCCTGCAGCCGGATTCCGTCCCCGCCGTCCAGTGTCCACGTCGTCGAACGGGCCCGCAGTTCGGCTGAACGCCTGAGGACGAACCGCCGGCGAATTCCGCTGCTGCTGATCAGGGACTGCACATGGCCACTGCGCAGGCCGCGAGGCGGCAGGAACGCGGCAAAGTTCTCAGCCACGGGGTCTCCCGTTGCTCACGGGTGCCTCGTAGGCGGCCCGAACGGCCGACTCCGCCTTGCTCGCCAGCAGCCTGCGCTGTTTGCCGTCCGGTTCCAGCGCCTCCAGCACACGCACCTCGGCAATGCACGGCCGCTGGACCAGAAGGCGGAAGAAATTACCGAGGAAATGTTCGCGTGGTCCGAACGTGATGTCGTCATACAGGGCACCGTCCCGCAGATACCGGAGCATCACCGGCTGCACCGGATATCCTGCCTCGATCGCCGGCGCGAACATCCGCGCATGAAATCGCTTCACGCCGGTGCCGGACAGAATTCCACCTTCCGGAAAAATGGCCACTTTGGAACCCTCCCGCATGCTTTCCGCCATGGCGGCAGAGACGCCGGCCGAGGAGCCGTGGCTGCCGCGTTGATGGAACACCGTGTCACCCGCGGCCGCCAGCCGGCCGATAACCGGCCAGGAGGCGATTTCCGCCTTGGCCACGAATCCCATCGGGGACAGGCTGTGTAATACCTGGATGTCGATCCAGGAAATGTGGTTGGCTGCGATCAACGCGGGGCCGTCGGGCAGCTCCCCCTCGATGCGCCGGCGGAGGCCGAAGATGCGGCAAACCGTGGCCGCCCACCAGCACAGCGTGATGTGGGCAAGCGAGCGGCGGCCGAGCCGGAGCCGACGTCCGGGAGTGGTCTGGCAAATCACCGTGACGGGTGTGCCGAGCAGTGCATGGACCAGCAGCCACGGCAGGCGGTACAGCAGCCTCAGCCAGGTGAACCGATCGCGCTTCCGGCTCAAGGCTCTTCCGCGGCGCCTCCGCGCCGTCCGACCTTGACGGTGAGTTTCGCCGAGCAGCTCAGCCGGCCCTGCGGATCGCGGACCTCGATGCTCCAGAAATGCAGGCTCCCCCCCACCCGGAGCGGACGGGCCACGGCAGTCACGCGGCCAGAGCGAACGGCCTGCAAGTGGCTACCACTGACCTCTATGCCGGCGACGCGCATGGACGGGTCATCGGATACCAGCAGGAACGAACCCAGACTGCCGAGCGATTCGGCGAGGACGATGGAGGCGCCGCCGTGCAACAAGCCGAACGGCTGGTGCGTGCGCTCATCGACGGGCATCTCACCGCAGATGAAATCCGGGCCCACCGCGGTCACACGTATGCCCAGCACACGCTCGATCCCTGCCACCGCGCGCTGGTGCTGCGCCAGGTTGAAAGGCGCCTGGCTGATCCATGAATTCACGTAAACGGACCTGTCGACTCTGCCGAAAACCGCGCAAGCCTACCACAGAGTGCCACAATCGGTGAAAATGACCGGTCTTTGGCGGAGATTCGAGTGAAACGATACGAAGTGACCATCCGGAGCAGCGGCAAATCCTTCCTCGTGCGGGAAGGCGAAACGGTGTTGTCCGCCGCGCTGCGCCAGGGGGTTATGCTGCCGTATTCCTGCAAGAACGGCACCTGCGGCAGTTGCAAGGGCCTCGTGGAACGCGGCGAGGTTCACTACCCTTTCCATCCGCCGCTGGCCCTGGAACGGCCGGACATCGCCGAGGGTTACGCGCTCATGTGCCAGGCCGAACCGCTGGAGGACCTCGTCATACAGGTTCGCGAGATCGAGGCGGTTCGCGATATCGAGGTGCGGATGCTGCCCGCCCGCGTGGCCGAAAAGACGCTGCTCGCCGACAACGTGGTGAGACTGCGACTGACACTGCCCGCCGCCCAGCGCCTGCAGTTCCTCGCCGGCCAGTACGTGGACGTTCTATTGTCTGGCGGCAAACGGCGGGCATTTTCCATCGCCAGTTCACCCTCGATAGAGGACGAGATCGAACTACACATCCGCCACGTGGACGGCGGCGATTTCACAGGGTACGTCTTCGATACGCTGCAGGAGCGGGATATCCTGCGCTTCGAGGGCCCGCTCGGCAACTTTTTCATCCGCAATGACCACCCCGAACGACCCATGGTGCTGATGGGCGGTGGGACCGGCTTCGCCCCGCTCAAATCGATGGTGGAAAACCTGCTTGAACAGGGGGACGGCCGGGAGATCCACCTTTACTGGGGCGCCCGAACGCCAGAGGAACTCTACCTGGACGAACTGCCGACCCGCTGGGCCGCCGAGCACGGACATATCCACTACCGCCGGGCGATATCGGACGCCGGGTCCCCGGAAGACGCTTACAGCGGCTTCGTGCACGAAGCCGTGCTGGCGGACCACCCCGACCTGGCGCCGTTCGACGTTTACATGAGCGGACCGCCGGCGATGATCGAAACAGCCAAGCACGCATTTGCGGAACACGGGGTCGCCGAAGACCGCATGTTCTACGATTCCTTCGAGTTCGGCCTGGACGTTCCGGTGCGGGTACTCGCCAGGCCGCATTGAGGCCCGCGAACCCGGTTCAGCTCATGTCGGCGGACGTCAGCTTCAGCTGCGCCCCGGGCAGGGGAAGGGGTTCCTTGCCCTGGTACAGACGCAGTGCGTTGCGGAAGCAGGCCATCGACGCCTCCATTTCGCCCTGGCGCTCGAGCAACTGCCCCAGGGCGTCGTAACCGCTCACAGTCGGCTCCAACTCGAGGCTGCGGATCATGTGGTGCCGCGCCTTGCCCCATAGTTCCTCGCGTGCGCACAATCGCCCGAGCGCCAGGTGCAGCCAGTGATCGTCCGGATGATCCCGCAGCCATTTATCGCACTGCTTCAACCGCTTCGAGGCATCGTCCGGGCCCGCTTCGCCGTATGCGACCAGAAGCTCGGAATCCCACTGCCGCTTCAGGCAGGTCCGGATGACGTCCTCCGTCAGGCCGGGTGCACCCAGCGCGATGGCCCGGTTTGCAAAGCCCTTCACGGCGTCAGGACTGCTCTGCGCCGCCTTGGGAAGGGCCTGCCAGGCCGCCCGCAAGGCATCGACATCCCGCGCCTTGGCCAGGCCTGCGACGGCCGCTTCTTCGCGCAGCCCCGAGGCGCGCTGCTCATCGATCACGCCCGCTTTCTTCATGGCGGGCAACAGCTTCATGAGTTCGTCCCAACGACCGAGTTCCCGGAAGCAGCGGGACAACATCTCCAGCACCTGGGGATGCTTGCGGCGCCGGTCCCGGAGTTCTTCCAGCAACGGCGCCGCCTGTTCGTATCGCCCGTTGGACACGAGTATCCGGGCCCGCGTCAGCTCGACCAGGAACCGCTGCTTGCTCTTGCGCGAGTCGGCCTGGTCCAGATACCACTCGGCCCGGTCCCCCGCATCCAGTCCGTCGGCCGCCTCGGCGGCCGCCAGGTAGCGTGCGGTGGTGCGTCCATGGGAACTGGCTGATTTCTGCAGCGACCGCTCCGCCGTGCGCCAATCGCCTTCAGTGAGTGCGAGCAGGCCCTTTTCGAGCTGGGCCATCGCCCGTTGCTCGCGAATTTTGCGAGCGGTCTCAGCCGGCATTTTCCACAACCGGATGGCGAGCCAGGCAAGCAGCCACACCAGCAGGATGGCCAGCACCAGCACCAGTACGCTGGTTTCGACCGTCCAACCCAGGAAGTGAATCTGCACCAATCCCGGATCGGATCGGAACACCGGAGCAACCGCCGCCGCCAGCAGCGCAAAGGCAATCGCCAGCAGGACGATGAAACTCTTCTTCATCCGGCCCCGTCTCCCGCTGCAGCGGCGCCACCGCCGGGCGTTTCGGCTTCGCCACCGGCATCCGCCGGTGGTTGCGGGGCGCCACCGCCCCGCAGCATGCGCAGGGTCGACCAGGGTCCGCTGATATCGGGCAGATCGGCCCGCAACGAGGTCCCTGCCAGCCCCGTGAGCCCCTTGTCGAAAGACTGCACGGCCCCGGACCCGGGCTCGAACCAGGTCGCCGTGGTTTTCCGGGCCCGGTCAAGGGCATCACGGAATGCGTCCCCGTCGCGACGCAGCAGGGCGAGGTGCGCTGCCTCCAGTTGCATCCACAGCCGCTGACGAACGAAATCCTTGTCTTCCAGGCTGAGCTCGAGGTTTTCATCCGCCGTGCTGCGGCGAATGGTCACCAGGCCCGCCAGCGTGCTCTTGAGCCGTTCCCACCAACTGCTTCCATCAGCCTCCGCAGGGCTGGAACCCAGCGCTTCGCCGCCCCGGAACGGGAGTCCGGGGATTGCCTCCTGCAAGGTGTCGATGCGCGAGGCCACGTCCACGGGGTCCGGCGCTTCAACGGACGCCAGCTTGCGCCGGGCCGCGGAAATTTCCTGCCGAACGACGAGGTAGGCCGGGTTGTCCATCGCGGCCAGGTGACTGTCCGCAAGGGCGAGTGCACGGTCGGCCGCCTGCGTATCGGCGAATAAGGTCAGCCGCTCGTTGGCCAGACGGAGCAGGTAGTCGACCTCCGCCACGTCCAGTTCGCCTGGCGCATCCAACTCGCGCCGGGACAATTCGGCCAGTGCCGCCTCCGCCGCGACCAACCGGCTGTGTTCAGACTCGCTCGCCGCCTGCAACGAGCGGGTGATCGCCGATTGCTCCTGGAGCGTGCTGTCCAGCTCATCGAGCCGCTTGCCCGTGGCGGCAAGCCGCTTTTGCAGATCCGAGACCTGTCCCTCCCGGT
>JASFKQ010000176.1:0-8061 GCA_050118555.1 Lysobacterales bacterium | reverse complement strand
CACATTAATGCCTTGTTATGCATGAGTTTTGGTTCCTGGCAGCTTTTCCTTGATAGTTCCAACCACCGCAACGACCAGCGCGACGATGGCAATGTAGAGCCTGTTTTTGGCCACAATAGCTTGTCCTGCAACGAACCCCGCCTGAGAAGCGTTGGCCGGATCATTCGCTCCAGCAATGGCACCCGCGACAGCCCCGACAACCATCGAAGTCCCAAGGAGGAGAACCAAGAACCACACCGCGCCAAATACGACTTTCTTCACAGGCCGATTACCCTATGCATAACTACATTTAACGAGTTTTGATGATGTTAATAAGTGTGGTTGCGCCCGAGATTCTCCCACCTAGGGAGCAAGCCACTAATTTCCAACGAAATACTATAGCTCAGACCGGCTGATTAATGGCGAACTCGCGTCATCAATTGGGCGATATCCTACATAACGAGTTCCCATTATTCCCTTTTCCAATTCGCTTTATGCAGCCACTCTGTGATTTTCGACGGAGTGTTCGATGGCTAAGCTTCTCGGCCAAGTGCGTGACGCGCTTCGGGTGCGTCAGTACAGTCTGGCCACGGAACGGAATTATCTGCGCTGGGTGCAGCGCTTCATTCTTTTTCATGGCAAGCGCCATCCGGAGCAGATGGGCAAGGAGGAGATCGAGGCGTTTCTGACTTACCTGGCGGTTCGACGCGCAGTTTCACCGTCGACGCAGAATCAGGCTTTGCAGGCGCTCCTGTTTCTTTACCGCCATGTCCTCGACGTGGATTTGCCCTGGCTGGATGACGTCGTTCGGGCTAAACCCCGCCGGCGGGTTCCGGTTGTGTTGAGCATCTCCGAGATAAGGGCCCTGCTCGCCGAGTGCCACGGCGACGCCTCCTTGCCTGCCGCGCTGATGTACGGGTCCGGTTTGCGCGTGATGGAATGTCTGCGGCTGCGGGTCGGCGATCTGGACAGGAGCCGACGGACCATCCGTGTTCATGCCGGCAAGGGAGGCAAGGACCGGGTGACGGTTTTGCCGGACAAGCTGGTTGGCGCACTCACGGCGCAGGTTGCCATGATTCGTTCGCTGCACCGGCGGGACCTCGCCATCGGCCTGGGCGAAGCCAAGCTGCCGCTTGCCCTCGAGCGCAAGTTCGGCAAATCCAGCCGGCGATTCTCCTGGCAATACCTGTTTCCCAGCCGGAGTGTCTCCATCGATCCGCGCGACCCCTCGCACCGATACCGCTGGCACATTCATCCGACGACGGTACGCAAGGCGGTATCGGTCGCTGCATTACGCGCTGGAATCCACAAACGTGTGACCTGTCACACGCTGCGCCATTCCTTCGCGACCCACCTGCTGGAATCCGGGACCGATATCCGCACGATTCAACAGCTGCTGGGGCACAAGGACGTTAAGACCACGATGATCTACACGCACGTCGTGCAGCGCGGGGCATTTGGCGCCCGGTCGCCGTTGGACCCATGACCGTACGCCTGTGCTGTCTTGACATGTCATGGCTTGTCTTGCCACCTTGCCGATATGGCTAAGATCAAGATCAGCTCCAAGGTGGAGCAACGCGAGTGGGAATCACTGAAGGCGCTGGCGGCGGAATCGAATCAGATTATTTCCGGCCTGCTTTCCGAAGCGGTGGCGGAGTATGTGCGCAAGCGGCGGTTGCGTCCACAGGTGTTGGCGCACCTGGAGGATTCGATTGCCGAAAACGAGGAACTGGGGAAGTTGCTTGCCCAGTGAGACGGTCAAGTTCCTGTCGCTGGACGAAGTGCTGGCCATCCACGAACGAATCATCGAGGCGTTTGGTGGCCCCTCGAGCGTACGCGACCGGGGCCTGCTGGAAAGCGCACTGTACCGGGCGCAGTCCGGTTACAACGAAAGCCTGGATGAGATGGCGGCCGCACTCTTCGGATCGCTGTTGATCAATCACCCGTTCGCCGACGGCAACAAGCGTGTGGCGCTCTTCTCCACGGACGTGTTCCTGCGCCTGAGCGGCTGGAAGATTCGTGCCGGGGCGAAGGCGGCTTACGCCTTCCTCATGGAGCGCTTCGTGTCAGGAACCTGCGACATGGCGAAGCTGTTGCCCTGGATTCGCAGCAGCCTGGTTCGGGTTTAGGAGCGAACGGTGTTCGCCATTGGGCCACAGGGCCACCGAGGGTTATCCCGAACCAAGTTCGGTCCCACGGCGGGTTTCGTTGCGGCACCTGCAACGGCGAACTTCGTTCGCGATCTGAGTCCGGGAAGGCGCCGCTCAGGAAGAGCGGCGCTTGGCTTGTTTGCGCAGTTGCTCCAGAGCACGAAGCTGGGCGGCGGCCTCGGCCAGGCGGGCCTGGGCTTCGGCGATCTCGATCTCGCCGGTGCGGTCGTGCAGGGCGCGCTCGGCCTCTTCCTTGGCGCGCTGCGCGGCGGCCTCGTCGAGGTCGTCGGCGCGCACGGCGGTGTCGGCCAGCACGGTGACGATGTGCGGCATCACTTCGAGGATGCCGCCGCCGACGAAGAAAAAGGCTTCCTCGCCATCCGGGCTCTGCACGCGCACCGGGCCCGGCTTGAGCTGGGTGATCAGCGGCGCGTGCCGTGGGCTGATGCCCAGCTCGCCCATCGTGCCGGTCGCGAAGATCATCGAGGCTTCGCCGGAGAAGATCTCTTCCTGGGCGGAGACGATGTCACAGTGGATCGTATGCTTCATGAGCTTTTCCCGGGGCGGGATCAGGCCGCCTTCGCAGCCATTTCCTTGCCTCTCTCGACGGCTTCTTCAATGGTGCCTACCATGTAGAACGCCTGCTCCGGCAGGTGGTCGTACTCGCCCTCGATGATGCCGCGGAAGCCGCGAATGGTGTCCTTCAGCGAGACGTACTTGCCGGGCGAACCGGTGAAGGTCTCGGCCACGAAGAACGGCTGTGACAGGAAGCGCGACACCCTGCGGGCGCGAGCCACGGCGGCCTTGTCATCTTCGGAAAGCTCGTCCATGCCGAGGATCGCGATGATGTCCTTCAGCTCCTTGTAGCGCTGCAGCACGGACTGCACACCGCGGGCCACCTCATAGTGGTCCTGACCGATGATGTTCGGGTCCAGCAGTCGGGACGTGGAGTCCAGCGGGTCTACCGCCGGGTAGATGCCCTGCTCTGCGATCGAGCGGCTCAGCACCAGGGTCGCGTCCAGGTGGGCGAAGGTGGTGGCCGGCGACGGGTCGGTCAGGTCATCCGCGGGCACGTACACAGCCTGGAACGAGGTGATCGAGCCGGTCTTGGTGGAAGTGATGCGTTCCTGCAGCATGCCCATTTCCAGCGCCAGGGTGGGCTGGTAGCCCACGGCCGACGGCATGCGGCCCAGCAGCGCGGACACCTCGGTGCCGGCGAGCGTGTAACGGTAGATGTTGTCGATGAACATCAGCACGTCACGGCCTTCGTCGCGGAACTCCTCGGCGATGGTCAGGCCGGTCAGGGCCACCCGCAGGCGGTTGCCCGGCGGCTCGTTCATCTGGCCGTAAACCAGGGCCACCTTGTTCAGTACGTCGGCATCCTTCATTTCGTGGTAGAAGTCGTTGCCCTCGCGGGTACGCTCGCCCACGCCGGCGAACACCGAGAAGCCGCTGTGCTCGATGGCGATGTTGCGGATCAACTCCATCAGGGTCACGGTCTTGCCCACGCCGGCGCCGCCGAACAGGCCGACCTTGCCGCCCTTCGCGATCGGCATGATCAGGTCGATGACCTTGATGCCCGTTTCCAGCAGTTCGTTGCCGCCGGCCTGCTCTTCGTAGCTGGGCGGCTTGCGGTGGATCGGCATACGCTTTTCTTCGCCGATGGGGCCGGCTTCATCGATCGGGCGACCCATCACGTCCATCACGCGACCAAGGGTTTTCTCGCCAACCGGCACGGAGATCGCGGCCCCCGTGTTGGTGACTGAAAGGCCGCGTTTCAGGCCGTCGGTCGAGCCCAGCGCGATGGTACGGACGACACCGTCACCCAGCTGCTGTTGCACTTCCAGCATGATGTCGGTTCCGTCGACCGTCAGGGCGTCGAATACCCTGGGCATTCCGTCGCGATCGAATTCCGCGTCGACGACAGCGCCGATTACCTGAACGATTGTTCCAACACTCATTGTCAGCTCCTAAGCTTGAATTCCCGGGGCCGGATACAATTTTCGTCTAAAAATGTATCCGGCCCCATGTGTGTTACACGGCGGCCGCGCCACCGACGATTTCCGAAATCTCCTGCGTGATCGCAGCCTGGCGGGCCTTGTTGAAGGCCAGGGTGAGCTCGTCGATCAGTTCGCCCGCGTTCTCGGTCGCATTCTTCATCGCGACCATGCGCGCGGCGTGTTCCGAAGCCAGGTTTTCCAGCACCGCCTGGTAGACGTCGGCCTCGATATAGCGCACCAGCACCGTGTCCAGCAGCGTCTCCGCATCCGGCTCGTAGATGTAGTCCCAGATGTCGCGGACTTCTTCGTCTTCCGTTTCCGGCAGAGGGAGCAATTGCTCCAGCGTTGGCCGCTGCGACATCGTGTTGATGAAGTCGTTGTAGACGATGTAGACCAGGTCGACGGTCTGCTCGCGGTACGCGTCCAGCATCACTTTGATCGAACCGATCAGATCCTCGATCTGCGGCTGTTCGCCGAGGTTCGAGGCATGCGCCGCGATCTCCACCTTTATGTTCTTGAAGAAGGACGAGGCCTTCTTGCCCAAGGTCACCAGGCTGACCTCCGCACCCTTTTCCTGCCACTCACGCACGCTGCCGAGCACCAGCTTGAACAGGTTGATGTTCAGGCCGCCGCACAGGCCGCGGTCGGTGGAGACCACGATGTATCCCACCTTGCGGATCTCGGCTCGCCGCACGGTGAAGGGATGGCGGTACTCCGGATTGGCCTTGCTCAGGTGTCCCATCACGCGGCGGATCATGTGGGTGTAGGGCCGGCTCGCGTTCATCATGTCCTGCGACTTACGAATCTTACTGGCCGACACCATCTCCAGCGCCGAGGTCACCTTCTTGGTGTTCTCGATGCTGCGGATCTTGCCGGTAATTTCCTTTGCGCCTGCCATCTATCGTTCCCGTTGCTAATTATGGGGTCAGAGTAAAGGGACAGAGTAAACCCCGATTTGGATGCCGTGGCTTGCTCGATTCCATGGTTTACTCTGTCCCTTTACTCTGACCCCAAGTCTCGGTTTACCAGGTCCCGGTGGACTTGAAGTCGTCCACGGCACTCGTCAGTTGGGCCTCGAGGTCCTCATTCCAGTTGCCTTCGTTCAACGCACCGAGCAGTTCGGCTTGCGAGGTCGACATGTAGTCCAGCAGCGCCGATTCGAAGGAGACGATCTTGTTCAGCGGCACGTCGTCGAGGTAGCCGCGGTCTGCGGCGAACAACGACACGGCCATCTGGCCGACGGACATCGGGCTGTACTGCCGCTGCTTCATCAGCTCGGTGACGCGCTGACCGCGGTCGAGCTGCTTGCGGGTCGCGTCGTCGAGGTCCGAGGCGAACTGCGCGAAGGCCGCCAGCTCACGGTACTGCGACAGAGCCAGTCGCACGCCGCCGCCGAGCTTCTTGATGACCTTGGTCTGCGCGGCGCCGCCCACACGTGATACGGACAGTCCGGCGTGCACCGCCGGGCGGATACCGGCGTTGAACATGTCGGTGTCCAGGAAGATCTGGCCGTCGGTGATGGAGATCACGTTGGTCGGTACAAAGGCGGACACGTCGCCGGCCTGTGTCTCGATGATCGGCAGCGCGGTCAGGGAACCGGTCTTGCCGGTCACCTTGCCCTCGGTGAATTTCTCGACGTATTCCTCGTTGACGCGCGCGGCGCGCTCCAGCAGGCGGGAGTGCAGGTAGAACACATCGCCGGGATAGGCTTCGCGGCCCGGCGGGCGGCGCAGCAGCAGCGACACCTGGCGATAGGCCCAGGCCTGCTTGGTCAGGTCGTCGTAGATGATGAGCGCGTCTTCGCCGCGGTCACGGAAGTACTCACCCATGGTGCAGCCGGCATACGGGGCAATGTACTGCATCGCGGCCGACTCGGAGGCCGAGGCGTTGACCACGATGGTGTGTTCCATGGCGCCGTGCTCTTCCAGCTTGGCGACCACGTTGGCCACGGTGGACTGCTTCTGGCCGACGGCCACGTAGATGCACTTGATGCCGGTGCCGACCTGGTTGATGATCGTGTCGATGGCGATCGCCGACTTTCCGATCTGGCGGTCGCCGATGATCAGCTCGCGCTGGCCGCGGCCGATCGGGATCATCGAGTCGATGGACTTCAGGCCGGTCTGCACCGGCTGGTCGACCGATTTGCGCCAAATGACGCCCGGCGCCACTTTTTCGATCGGCGAGAAGCCGTCGCTGTCGATCGGGCCCTGGCCGTCGATCGGGTTGCCCAGCGCGTCGACCACGCGGCCGAGCAGGCCGCGGCCCACCGGTACCTCGAGGATGCGGCCGGTGCACTTGACCGTGTCACCCTCGGTGATGTGCTCGTAGTCGCCCAGGATAACCGTGCCGACCGAGTCGCGCTCGAGGTTGAGCGCCAGGCCGAAGGTGTTCCGCGGAAACTCGATCATCTCGCCCTGCATGGCGTCTTCCAGGCCATGGATGCGGGCGATGCCGTCGGAAACGCTGACCACCGTGCCTTCGTTGCGTGTCTCGGCCTTGATGTTCAGTTCTTCAACGCGCTTCTTGATCAGGTCGCTGATTTCGGATGGATTCAATGTCGTCTGCATTGTCTTGGTTCCCTAATAAAATTCGTTGCGGTCAGTTCGCAAGGCTGTTGGACAGCTTTTCGAGCCGGCCGCGCAGCGAGCCGTCGATCACCTGGTCGCCGGCGTACACCACCGCCCCACCGATCACGCTCTCGTCGATTTCGTTTTCCAGTTCGATTTCCCGCTCGAAACGACGCGCGAGTGCTTCGCGCATCCGGTCTGACTGGTTCGAATCCAGCGGTACCGCGGACACGACCTTCACCCGAAGCCGCTTCTCGGCCTCCTCGCGCAGGCGGCGAAACAGATCGGTGATCTCCGGCAACAACGGCAGGCGGCCGTAGGAGGCCAGCACCTGGAGATAACCGCGGAAACGGTCGTCCAGGGCCTCGCCAGCGGTATCCGTCAACACACCGACGGCGGCGGCGTTGCTTACCTCGGGGTTTTCCAGCAGATCCGCCACGACCTCGTCTGACACGATCGCGCTGGTCAAGGTCAGCATGTCGTCCCAGCGCGCCAGAGCCTGCTCGCCCTGGGCCAGTTCGAACGCGGCCTTCGCGTAGGGACGCGCCAATGTGGTCAAGCTGCTCATGCCCCATGCCTCATGATCCGCCTCATAATCCGCCTCATGCTCTGCATCGCGCCGTCAGATCTCGGCGATCAGTTTGTCGATCAGGTCGCGGTGGGCGCTCTCGTCGACCTCGCGCTCCAGGATCTTCGAAGCGCCCAGCACGGCCAGCTGGGCCACGGTGCCGCGCAGTTCCTCGCGCGCCTGGTTGGTGGCCTGCGCAATATCGGACTCCGCCGCGGCCACTTGCCGCTTGCGCTCGGAAGTCGCCTCGTCGCGCGCCTGGTCCAGAATCTGCGATTGCCGCTGGTTCGCCTGGTCGACGATCTCACCGGCCCTGTCGCGCGCTTCGCGGATCTGCCGGTCCACCTCCACCTTCGCCGACTGGAGTTCCTTCTCGGCGCGGTCGGAAGCAGCCAGGCCTTCGGCGATACGCTCGCGGCGCTCGTCCATGGCCTTGATCAGCGGCGGCCACAGGAACTTCATGCAGAACCACACGAAGATCATCATCGCGATCGACTGCAAAACTAACGTGGCATTGATATTCATGCCCTACCTCGTTCCCAACGTTTCATGAATCGGATCACCTGCCCGGTTCGACGGGCGGGTCCCGCCGGTCACTGCCTCAGCCGCCCACAGCGGTCTGCAGCTGGCCGATGAACGGGTTCGCGAACGTGAAGAACAACGCGATACCCACACCGATCATCGCAACGGCGTCGAGCAGGCCGATCGCCAGGAAGAACTTGCCCTGCAACATCGGGGCAAGCTCCGGCTGACGAGCCGAGCCTTCCAGAAGGCGACCGCCCAGGATACCCACACCG
>JASFKQ010000175.1:0-8130 GCA_050118555.1 Lysobacterales bacterium | reverse complement strand
TCCGGGCAGTCGACCCCGGTTGCCATGTCGAGGAAATTGCGCACTGTCACGCCCGCGAAGGACGAGCCGGCGAGTTCGGGTATGTACTGTTCGATCGGCCGGCTGACATCCACCAGTCCCCGGTCCTCGAGAATCGCGACCAGCGTGGAGACGAAGGCTTTGGTCACAGACCAGAAAATCGGCGTTTCGTAGGGCTGCTGCCGCGGATAGTGCTCGAAGACGATGTCTCCGCGGTGCAGGATCACGATGCCCATGGTCGTGGACTGGTCGCTGTCCAGGAACGCTTTGAAAGGCATGTCGCCGTCGGGCGTGCTCACGGTGAAGGTGGGGATTTCCGGGTTCAACCGGTATGCGAGTTCGCTGACCTGGCTGGCCCGGTACACGGGAACCGCTGGAAAAATGGCTCGGAGATGCCGGTTGTTCCAGGCCATGTCTTTCCCGTTGCGGGTCCACCAGATGTCGGTCTTGGGCAGCCGGGCGATATGGGCCCGGGTGTCTTCCACGCCGGACGCGGAGCGGAAAGGTTCTTCGCTGGCGTTGCCGTCGAGAGCCGGCATCAGCGAAAGAAACATAGCGAAAAATGCAGCCTTACGAGCGACTGGCGAGCCCGTAACGTTCATGATCATGTGGATTCCTCCCAGGTTCTGAGGCCGGCAGCTTCGATGGCCGCCCTGACTGCCGGCGGGTTACCGAGGGTGAGCAGGTTGATTCCGGATATGCCGGGGATGGCCACGATTTCGCGGATAAGCTCGGCGCAGATGTCGATGCCTTCCTGCTCAGGATCATCGGCGTGTTGCAGCCGCTCGACCAGGGCCGGCGGGATCAGCGCGCCGCGGATGTTGTCCTGCAGCCAGGCTGCGGTTTCAGCCGATGGCAGCGGAGCCAGGGTGACGATCATGGCAAACTGCCACGTGACCTTTTCCTCGACCAGCCGCCGCATGTACTTGCGTAGCATTTTCAGGTTGAAACAGGGTTGTGTCTGCAGGAAGCGGGCGCCGGCCGCCGCGCGTCCCAACAGCGGGTCGGGGCTCCAGCGCGGTCCCGGTGCGCACACGGTGGCGTCGGTGCCGATGAGCAATTCGCTCGACAGGTTTTCCGCCTCGTCGTTCAGTTCCTGCGCCATGGCCACCAATTCGCGTGCGTTGAGGTCGAAGACGGGCGCGGCGACGGTTTCATCCTCGACCGGCAGGCGGCCACCCTTGTTCAGGAGCACACTGGTGATGCCGAGGGCCCGGAGCCCCAGCAGGTCGCTTTGCAGCGCAATCCGGTTCCGGTCTCGGCAACTCAGCTGCGGCACGGGGTCCAGACCGCGCTGCTTCAGCAGCGCCGCCAGCGCCACCACGGACGTCTGCATGTACGCTTGCGGATTCTCAGCGACCTGGAAACCGTCGACGGCGCCGCTGAGCATCTCGGCCTGGTGCAACACCTCGTCCACGGAGGTCTCAGACTGGAAGGAGAACTCGGCGGTTACGGTGAAGAGGCGCTCCTGAAGCGCCTGTCTGAAGGTTCTCAATCCACTTTCCAGTTCAGAAGCTGGGGATTCGTGCTGGAGAGCAGTTCCTGCGGCACATCGGCCAGCGACATGTGTGACTCGGCCGCCACGGCGCCCCCGGGCAGAAGGATGCGGCCCTCGGCCTTGCCCAGGCGTCCGCGCAACCGCAGGATTCTGCCGACCACTTTCAGCGGAGTTTCGACCGGAACCGGCTGTCGGTACAGGATCTGCAGCTTCACGGACATCATGAAATGGTGCGGGTCGCCGATCATCGCGACGCGCGCGACGACCTCGTCGAGCATGGCCGCCACCACCCCGCCGTGGACGATGCCCGGGTAGCCCTGGTAATGGGCCGGGACAGTGTATTCGCTGCGGACTTCGAGTTCACCGTCGTCGAAAAACTGCATGTACAGCCCGACAGGGTTGCTGCGCCCACAGACAAAACACATTTCCGAGTTGGGTTGTTTGGTCACGTTGTGCTCAACGCTCCAGGAAGCGCGGCATCAGGTTGGCCAGGTTGCAGGGGCGGGTCCTGGCGTCCAATTGCGGCCGGATGACTTCTTCCCATGCCGTACGGCAGGCGCCGGGCGATCCGGGCATGGAGAAGATCACAGTGCCGTTGGCCACACCGGCGAAGGCCCGGGACTGGATCGTTGCCGCGCCGATGTCCTTCAGCGACGCAGCCCGAAAGAGTTCCCCGAAACCCTCGATGGCCTTGTCGAACAGGGGTTCCAGCGCCTCCGGCGCGACGTCGCGGCCCGTCAGGCCGGTGCTGCCGGTGGTGAGCACGACGTCGACCCCGTCGTCCACGATCAGGGTGGAGACCTCCGCGCGGATCACGTAACGGTCGTCCTTCACGATTTTCCGTAAGGCCAGCAAATGACCCTCGCCTTCCAGCGCTCCGGCGAGGTAATCGCCGGAAGTGTCGTTTTCGGGCGTGCGAGAGTCGGAAATTGTGATCACCGCGATCCGCAGCGGCTTGAAGGGGGCGTCGGCGGGTGTCTTGCTCATGAAGTTTGCCCTTGCGTGGTATCGGGGTCCACAGTCTCGCGCATCAGGCGGAACTTGAAAAGGGTTCTGCCGTTATCCGGGCCGAGGGGCCTGGCTATTCCCGCCCGGCCGGACGGATTTCGAAGTGCTCGCGGCGCAGCTTTCGGTGTCGCCGGCGCCACGTCCGGCCGTTGTAGGGGTAAAGCACCGTGATCCGCCCGTCGTCGCGCTTGTACCAGCTTTGGCAGGACGTCGCCCAAACAGTGTCCGCGAGGGCTCGCTGGATTTCGTCGTCATAGGCCAGCATGGCCTCGCGGGTGGGCGCGATCAGCCCGTTTTCGCCCGCGGCCTCGATGCAGCCGATGATGAAATCGACCGCCTGCTCGATCATGAAAATGACCGAGGTCGAGCCCACGCCGGTGTTCGGCCCCGTGACCAGGTGAAAGTTGGGGAAACCCGTCACCATGCAGCCCTCGTAGGCCATCGGTGCCTCGGCCCAGGCTTCCGCCAGCGGCAGCCCGCCCTGACCAAACACCCGCCGGTCCAGGTGATGGCCCTGGGTGTCGAAGCCGGTCGCGTAGACGATCACGTCCGCCGGGTGTTCGACGCCATCACGGGTCTGCACGCCGCGCGGCGTGCAGCGCTCGATCTGTGCGGTCACCAGGGACACGTTATCGCGCGCCAGCGCGGTGAAGAAGTTGTCCGCGATCAGCACGCGCTTGCAACCGATCGGAAAGTCTGGCGTCAGGCTGGCCCGCAGTTCGGGGTCGGACACGCTCTTTTCGAGCAGCCGGCGAAAGAGGCCCATGGCGTACCGGCGCTGCAGGTTGGAGTCGCCGGTTCTGACGATGGGGTAGGCCAACCACTCGTAGCGCATGAACAAGTACTGGCGATACAGCCGGTTGGCCAGCGGCACGTTTCTGAAGACCCATTTTTGCCAGGGGCGGTAAGCACGGTCGCCGCGCGGAATGACCCAGTTCGCGGTGCGCTGGAAAAGGGTTACCCGCTCGGCTGTTTTTGCGATCTCCGGGATGATCTGCACGGCGCTGGCCGCCGAGCCGATGACGGCCACGCGTTTGCCCGCCAGATCGATGTCGTGCCGCCACCCGGAGGAATGCCAGCTCTCGCCGGTAAACGACTCCGCGCCCTCGAAGCGCGGGATCAACGGCACGTGCAGCCCGCCGGTGCCGTCGATCACGTGGCGTGAACGATACCGGCTGCCGTCCGTGAACGTGGTCGCCCAGAGGCCGGACTCGTCGTCGAAGCGGCTTTCGGTCACTTCCCTGCCGAACTCCATGTGCGGCCGCAGGCCGTACTTTTCAGCACAGTGTTCCGCGTAGGCCTGGATCTCGTTCCAGGGTGAGTACTTGCGCGACCAGCCGGGGTTCGGTTCGAAGGAGAAGCAATAGAAGTGCGACATCACGTCGCAGGCGGCGCCCGGATAGCGGTTCCAGTACCAGGTCCCACCGGCCGCGGGGGCCTTGTCGACGATGCTGAAATTGGTGATGCCGGCGTCGAGCAGGCGCTTGCCCACGCCGATACCGGCAAAGCCGGCGCCGATCACGAGCGCGTCGAGTATCCCGGTATTCCCGTCCCTCATCCGGGGGATGCTACGGTCATGCCTCCGCGGGTTCAACCGGCGGCAGGTCCGCCAGTTCTTCGTCCGTGAACAGCCTCGAATGGATGATGAACCGGAGCCCCAGTGGTATCTCTGCTGAGAAGCTGGCGCCCCGGCCCTTGACCACGTCCACGGTCAGGTGCGTGTTCTGCCACAGCTCGAATTGGTCGCGGGCCATGTAGAACGGGCAGTCGTGGATCCGTCCGAGCAGCACATCGCTGGTCCCGACCCGGAATTCGCCGGCCGGGTAGCACATCGGCGAGGAGCCGTCGCAACAACCCCCGCTCTGATGGAACATCAGGTCCCCGTGTTCCTCGCGCAGGCGGTCGATGACCGCCCGCGCGGCGTCGGTAATGTCAACTCGCCCGGTCATGAGCCGAGCCTGGGATTCCGATGCAATTCACGGGCTTAAAAGAATCCCATTGGATTCTTGTCGAAGGACATCAGCACGTTCTTGGTGTGACGATAGTGGTCCAGCATCATCTTGTGGGTCTCGCGGCCGATGCCCGACTTCTTGTAGCCGCCGAAGGAGGCATGGGCCGGGTAGAGATGATAGCAGTTGAACCAGACGCGCCCCGCCTGGATGCCGCTGATGAAGCGCTTGCCCTGGTGGATATCCCGGGTCCAGACACCGGAGCCAAGTCCGTAGATCGTGTCGTTGGCGATCTCCATGGCCTCGTCGTCGTCGGCAAACGTCGTGACGCTCACCACCGGGCCGAAAATCTCCTCCTGGAACACGCGCATCTTGTTGTGTCCCTTGAACACCGTGGGCTGGATGTAATAGCCGTTGGGATACTTGTCCACGCTGCCGGCCTCGCCGCCGATCAGCACCTCGGCGCCTTCATCCTTGCCGATCTTGAGGTAGCTCATGATCTTCTCGTACTGGTCGCTGGAGGCCTGCGCGCCGATCATGGTCGACGGGTCCAGCGGATCGCCCTGCTTGATGGCCGCAACGCGTTTCAGCGCGCGTTCCATGAAGTCGTCGTAGATGGATTCGTGGATCAGCGCCCGCGAGGGGCAGGTGCAGACTTCGCCCTGGTTGAGCGCGAACATCACGAAACCCTCGATGGCCTTGTCGAGGAACTCGTCGTCCTGCGCCATCACGCTGGGGAAGAAGATGTTCGGCGACTTGCCGCCCAGTTCCAGCGTCACCGGGATGATGTTTTCCGAGGCGTACTGCATGATCAGGCGGCCGGTGGTGGTTTCGCCGGTAAACGCGACCTTGGCGATGCGCGGCGAGGAGGCCAGCGGCTTGCCGGCTTCGATGCCGAAGCCGTTGACGACATTCAGGACGCCCGCTGGAACCAGGTCCTGAATCAGTTCCATCAGAACCAGTATGGACGCGGGAGTCTGTTCAGCCGGCTTCAACACCACGCAATTGCCGGCCGCCAGCGCCGGAGCCATTTTCCAGGTTGCCATCAGGATGGGGAAATTCCAGGGAATGATCTGGCCGACCACGCCCAGAGGTTCGTGTACTTCCATCGACACCGTGTTCGCATCCAGGTCGGCGATTTCGCCGGCTTCCGCCCGGATTACACCGGCGTAGTAACGGAAGTGGTCGATGGCCAGCGGCAGATCGGCGGCCAGCGTTTCGCGGATGCTCTTGCCGTTGTCCCAGGTTTCCACCGCGGCCAGTCTTTCCAGGTTCTGTTCCATGCGGTCGGCGATCTTGAGGAGCATTGCGCTGCGTTCCGCCACCGAGGTTTTCGTCCAGGAAGGCGCCGCCTTGTGCGCGGCGTCCAGGGCGAGATCGATGTCCGCGGCCTTGGAGCGCGGCACCTCGCAGAAGTCGGCGCCGTCGATTGGCGAGGGGTTGGAGAAATACTCGCCGCCGACCGGGGGTATCCACTCGCCGCCGATGAAATTCTCGTAGCGGGATTTGAATTCGGGCTTGGTTTGGGTCATGGCCGATCTCCTGATGTGTTCGTGGGGTGGCAACTCTTTATGATACCGCCTGCGGCCCAGGGTTCCGTTTGACGGAGGTTAGGCGCGGGCGGATTGCTTCCCCGAGTGCGTATTCAATGATGTACGGTGACCGGCGTCAGGCCTCGTTGGCTGCGGCCTCCTGCTCTTCGTCCCGCGCCAGCGGCGTGATGGTAAAGTTCGTGATGCCGTAGATGATCGCCGTCACCGGGTTGATCAGGTTGACGAAGGCGTAGGGCAGGTAAGAGAGCGTCGGCACGCCCAGCGTCGCCGCCATGAAGGCGCCGCAGGTGTTCCACGGGACCAGGGCCGAGGTCATCGTGCCGGCGTCTTCCAGCGTCCGCGACAGGTTCTGGGGCGCGAGGCCGCGACGCTCGAATTCCAGGCGGTACATGCGGCCTGGCAGCACGATGGAGATGTACTGGTCGGCGGCAATGATGTTCATGCCGATGCAGGTGAAGACGGTCGTGGCGACCAGCGATCCCGTCCCCCGCACGCCTTTCATCAGCGCATCCACGATGCGCTGAAGCAGACCGGTCTTTTCCATCACGCCGCCGAAACACATGGCCGACATGATCAGCCAGATGGTGTTGAGCATGCTCGACATCCCGCCCCGCGACAGCAGTTCGTCGAGCCCGGCGTCGCCGGTTTTGATCCGGAAGCCGTCGGCAAGTGACATCAGCAGGCCTTTGGCCGAGGCCATCCACGGCGTCATCGTGCCGTCAGGGTCGGCGAAGTGGCGCACGAGTTCCGGCTGCCAGATCAGCGCCACCACGCAGCCGGTCAGCGCACCGATGGCGATGGACGGAAACGCCGGCACTTTTCGCATGGCCAGGGTCAGGAGCAGCGCCAGTGGCAGCAGAGTTGGTATACCAATCGTGAAGTTCTGGGCCAGCAGGTCGCGGGCCGCGTTGATTTCGCTGGCCGGCGCCTGCCCGGCCTTGGCGTTCAGGCCCATGATTCCGAACAGGATCAGGGCGATGATCACGGATGGCCCGGTGGTCCAGGCCATGTGGCGAATGTGCACGAACAGGTCGGCGCCGACCATCGCCGGGGACAGGTTCGTCGTGTCGGAAAGCGGCGACATCTTGTCGCCGAAGTAGGCGCCCGAGATGATAGCGCCCGCTGTTGCGGCGACCGACAGGTCCATGATCTGCGCGATGCCGATCAGGGCCAGACCGACGGTGCCGGCGGTGGTCCAGGAACTGCCGATGGACAGCGAGACCAGCGCGCAGATGACCAGCGTGGCCGGGTAGAACCAGGCCGGGTCGAGTATGCCCAGCCCGAAGTAGATGACCGCCGGCGCGGTTCCGGCCAGCATCCAGGAGCCTATGAGCGAACCGACCGCGAGAAGAATGAGACAGGCCTTCAGGGCCAGCGAAATGCCTTCCACCATCGCATGTTCGAGGTCGCTCCAGCTCTCGCCCAGAAAGAGCCCGATGATCCCCGCCACGCCGGCCGACAGCAACAGGCCGATCTGGTTCGGCCCGTAGGACGAATTGTCGCCGAACAGGCCGACCGAGAGGGACAGCAGCGAGATCAGGATGACGAGGGGAATCAGCGCGAGCCAGAGCGGTATTCTGGCGTCTTTTTCGGGTGGGTTCATTTGCGCCCTGAAATTGCTTTATCCGGAACGAGGCCGGAGAATGATAGCACAGTGTCCCGGACTTGCCCGGGCCGTTATCTCGCCCGTTCGCGACGGGCGCCCGACTTCCGGAGAATGCCGTGAGAAGTTTTCTGCGATTGCTGTTTTCAAGCCTGCTTTGCGTGTGGTGTACTGGGACGATGGCTGCAAACGAAAATCAGGTTCCTTCCGACACGCACGAACGTGCCCGCGACATCGGCATACCGTTCGACGGCACAACGGGTCCGCTGAACGCGATCACCGATGTGGCCGGCGTTACGGTAGGTCACAGCACGATCATCGAGGACCTGGACAACGGCCGCGCCGTTCGCACCGGCGTCACCGCAATCCTGCCCAGGGGGCACAAGAGCTTCGACGAGCCCGTGTTCGCCGGCACCTTTGCATTGAATGGAAACGGCGAAATGACGGGCACGATCTGGGTGGAGGAGTCCGGCATGCTGGAAGGACCGGTCATGATCACCA
>JASFKQ010000174.1:0-8171 GCA_050118555.1 Lysobacterales bacterium | reverse complement strand
ATTCTGGCGTTCAAGAAACTGGGGCGCTCGGATCGCATTTTCTGTTTGATCGTCGATGGCGATCCGGCTGCCGCCGGCACCGATACCGACTGCTTTCCCCCGGCCATCCGGGCGCGTTACGACAGCCAGGGCCGCGCGCTGCCGGGTGGGGCCGAGCCCATCGCGGCGGACGCACGGAAATCCGGTGACGGCAAATCACTCGCCAGGCTGAAAATACTCGCCGGCATGCTTGGCGTCGGGCTCGACGACCTGCGCCAGCGGGAGAGTCAGCGCCGGCAGCGCCGGGCCACCTGGGTCGCTGCCGGTGCAATATTGATCGCGGCGGTCACGATTCTTCTTGCGGCGAACGCCATGATCGCGCGCAAGGAAGCGGAGCAACGCAGGCTCCAGGCGGAGCGCCTGCTGCAATTCATGGTGGGTGACCTGCGCGATTCCCTGACCCCCATCGGGCGGCTGGATCTGCTCAAGGGCGTCGGGGAGCAGGCCCAAGCCTACTTCGACGCCGTCGACGTCACCGACCTGAGCGACGAGGAACTCCTGAGCCAGGCCCAGGTCATGACACAGCTCGGCGAGATCAGCCTGGAGCAGGACGATTACCCGAACGCGCTGGACGCGTTCACGAAAGCGTACCGCAGGAGTGACACGCTGCTGTCGAAGCAGCCGGCGGACGGTGAGCGGTTGTTCAACCGCAGCCAGGCCGAATTCTGGATCGGCTACGTACACTGGCGCAGCGGCTCCCTCGACGATGCAGAACTCTGGCTGAAGCGCTATCTGCAGAGCGCCGAAGGCCTGGTGCGCCTCGATCCGGACCGGGACGACTGGCTTCGGGAAGTGGCGTCGGCGCATCACAACCTGGCGGTACTGGCTGAAACCCGGGGCGACCGCGATGCCGCGCGCGATGGCTTCACTTACATGATCCACACGCTGGAGGAATTGCAGCGCCGCGAGGACAGCGTTTCGCTGCACCGCGACATCGCCGATGCCGTTTCCTGGCTGGGCAAACTGGCGCTGGACGGCGGCAACCTGGCGGCGGCGCTGGCGGCCTACCAGCGCAGCGCCGATCAGCTCGATTCGGTGTGGGAGGAGAACCGGTCGAATGCCCTGGTCCAGTTCGACCTCGCCTTCGCCCTGCAGCGGCTCGCTTCCGTTGCGTCCGACATGGGCAACCTGGAAGGCGCCGTTCGGGAGGCGGGCCGCGCCATTGAACTGTTCGACGAACTGGTGCGTCTCGACCAGAGCAATTCGAAGTATCGCTATTCGAGCGCGGTTCCCCGGCTGACCAAGGCCAACTGCCTGGCAGCCGAACGCCGGTGGGGCGAGGCCCGAAACCTCGTGGACGAAGCCATAACCAACCTGCAGCAGCCGGGACAGGACACGTCGGCCGACTTCAATACGCGCTTCAACCTCGCCAGCGCCCAGTACCTGGCCGCCCGCCACGAGCGCGTGAAGGGGAACTTACCCGGGGCCACGGGCTTTTCAGACCAGGCCCTGGGCAACATGGAGGCAATTCTGCAAGCTGACCGCATGAACGATACGCGGCTGGCCCTGGTGGCCCAGCTCCGCGTCTTGCGCGGCGAAATTGCCGTGGCGTCCGGCGACCCGGAGGGAGCCCGGGCCGAATGGCGGCAGGCCGAAACGCTTCTCGAGGATCGGGTTGCGGTTTCGTCGTCGCCGCGTCTGCTGGACCCCTGGGCCCGGGTTCTGTACCTCACGGGCCGAGAAGACCAGGCCAGGGCGGTGACCGACGCGCTGTCGGCGCATCGCTATGTACCATTGTGGCCTTGGCCGGACTCACCCGGCTAGCGTCCTAGTTGTCTTCCTGGTTGCGGATAATCGGGTCGCACTGGATAATCGGTGCATTCAGGGATTCCGATTTGGTGGGGTCGGCCTGCGCGTAAACCCAGAATTCGTCCTGGTCTGCGGGATGCAGGGCTTCCCGGATTTCCCAGCTGTTGGTCGGCGCCACGATGGTGTAGTGGTTGGTCGAGGCCTCGTCCGCGACCACCAGGTTGCGAACCCGAACCCCGTTCTGCCCGGAGACTTTCCAGTTCCATGCCCTGCCCTTGGGAATGCTGATGTTGCCGTTTTCACCGTCGGGATTCGGCTTGTTCATGCCCTTGTAGTAGTAGCCCCAGACACTCGGCGTATCCCACTGGTTCGTCGCCGGGTTGAATTCCCTGGCCTGCTGCCAGTCGTGGTTATCGTCGGGCTTTTGCCATTCGTCGTTGATGAACGAGCCCTTCCCCACGTACACCTTGACATTCATTTCACTCATTTCGCGTTCTCCTCGTTCTCTGCAGTGGCAAGCCATCGGTACGGATGAACCGACCCGGTGAACCGGTCGCTTCCGGACTCCGCCACGATTTAATCATAGGTGCCTTTTGCAAAAACTGCGCACCGGGGATCAAGAGCATAGAAACCACTAACGACTTTTTGGGATCTCAGGCAGGTTCCGGGAGCGGCCCCTGGCGCCAGAATGAGTTGCGGGAATGGTGCCGAAAGAAGCCGTCCAAGAGCAGGAATCGTGGCAATGACTCGGCATCGTCATGAATTTGCGATGAATCGGATGACCCGTATCCATTTTCCAACCTCATTTTCCCTTACTGTAGACATATCTCTGTTCTTACCCGCCAGGAGACGCGCATGAACCTGCTTTTTATCGGCGGTACCGGAATCATCAGCAGTGGCTGCGTGCAGTTGGCGTTGGAGCGCGGACACGCGGTCACGCTGCTGAACCGGGGGCGCTCCGCGCCGGCGCCGGTTGGTTGCCGCCAGCTGATCGCCGACATCCGTGACATCGGGGCGGCCCGGAGCGTACTCGGTGACGCCGATTTCGACGTCGTCGTGGATTTCGTGGCTTTCGAACCCGCTCACCTGGAGTTGGACCTGGAACTGTTCCGCGACCGCTGTGGCCAGTTCGTCTTCATCAGCTCGGCTTCTGCATACCAGACGCCCCCGTCACGGCTGCCGATCACAGAGGAAACGCCCCTGGACAACCCGTATTGGCACTACTCGCGGCAGAAGATCGCCTGCGAAGAACGCCTGCGCCAGGCGATGGCGGGTGGCTTTCCCGCCACGATCGTGAGGCCATCGCATACCTACGGCTACGGACCCTTCCCGTACGACGGTGGTTACACCGTGTTGCAGCGGATCCGTGACGGCAAGCCGATAGTGGTGCCGGGCGATGGCACCTCGGTCTGGACGATGACGCATCACCTCGACTTCGCCGCCGGTTTGCTCGGGCTGCTGGGCAACGCCGAGGCCCTGGGCGAGGCCTTTCACATTACCAACGACGAGTGGCTGACCTGGAACAGCATTTTCGAAACACTGGGCCGGCACCTCGGACGCGAAGCCATCCTGTCCCACGTGCCATCAGAGGCCGTGATGCGGATCGATGCCGAGTGGGGCGCGAGTATCCGGGGCGACAAGGCGCACAGCGCGATCTTCGACAACAGCAAGCTGCGGCGCCTGGTGCCGGACTTCCGGACCACGGTTCCCTTTGAGGCCGGTGCGGCGGACATCGTGCGCTGGTATGACGACCATCCGGGGCAGCGCCTGTCGGACCCGCGGTTCAACGTGCTGCAGGACCGCCTGGCGGAAGTCTACGCCGCGACGTTGGACTCGATTCGCCCGCCCGACGAATGAGGTAGCCCGGGACTCGCCAGTCGCCCCGGCTTCAATTGAGTGGCCGCAAGCTGGCTGGGACGCTGCCTTTCAATCCGGATAAGGGCTCTGACCCCTTTTTCGCTGACCCCTTTTCCGCCCATTCGTGTACGCGGCGACGAACGCGATCATGTGAGTGCTTCAAAAGGCCGGGAAACCACGGCCCGTATGGAACGCGAGGGGGCAATTCGTGGTCTAATTTTGTGTGGATCGCTGCACGGGAACGCCAAGGAGGTAAGCCATGGCGGCCACAATTACCCACGCGCTGTTCGTCAGGCGGTCTGGCAGCATTGTCCGCATCATCTGCGGGCTCGTGATCGGCGCGATCGTCACGGGCTCGTTACTCTGGGTGATGCAGTACATGATCGAGAGTGCAGACCGCGAGCTGGACAAGAGTGGCAGCACCAACCTGGTTGACTTCGTCCGGCTCAAGCGCAATGAGACCATTCATCGGCGGGAACTCAAGCCCAGGAAGCCGCCTCCGCCGAGTACCCCGCCACCGCAGCCGCGGACGCCGGAGCTCGACAGCCTCAACCCGAATGCCGAGAAGATTCCCATTTCTGCCGCGCCGGTGGAGACCGACATCCAGATGAGCGGAGGGGGCTTCAGCCTGGGGGTCGGCGAGGGCGATTATCTGCCGATCGTGAAGGTGGCGCCGATCTATCCGCAGCGGGCGCTGATGCGCGGCATCGAGGGCTACTGCGTGGTGCAGTACACGGTCACCCGTCAGGGCACGACCCGCGATCCGTTCGTGATCGAAGACCAGTGCACGAGTTCGATGTTTGAACGTCCCTCACTACAGGCCGCGCTGAAGTTCAAGTACAAGCCCCGGGTGATCGATGGCGAGGCAGTCGAGGTGCCGGGTGTACGGAACAAGTTCACCTACCAAATTGAGGATCAGGGCGGATAGCCAGGGCCGAAGCAGTTCGTACGAATTAGAAACGCTCCGACAGAGCCGGAGCGTTTCTTCGTTCAAGCCGAGCCCTCAGCCCGTTTTCGTGTTTTCTGCAGCGAATAGGCATTGCCGGCGTGGAGCGCAGGGTTGTGAAGTCGTGTCAATGTGCGGAGTTGGGCCGGGATTGGGACAATTGGCCTGTGGAATTAACCGGGAATCTGCGTGATGGGCAAAAAGTAACCCCGCAACAAGGGCGGAGTTTCGGAACAATGAGGTCAGAGCCACGACTTTGTCCCCGGCCTCGCTTGCTGGCGGGTCTGGCGCAGAGGAAGGCGAAGAGGGGGGGCACTCCGTGCCGGACGACTTGATCTGGTAAGCTGCACGTCACGGGTATTTCCCGATGGAATGACATCCATGGATTTGATCGTAAATTTCACGCCGACGGGAATGATTCCGACCAAGGAGATGACCCCCCACGTACCGGTCAGCCCCGAAGAGGTCATTGCCGACGTTCGCGAGGCCTGCGCGCTGGGCATCACCATGGTGCACCTGCATGCCCGAGACCCGGAGACCGGTAAACCGGCCTACCAGGCCGAATGGTACGCGCGCATGATCGAAGGAATCCGGACGTTCGCGCCGGACCTGGTGATCTGCGTCTCCCTCAGCGGGCGCAACTTTCCCGAGCTGGAAAAGCGTGCGGAGCCGTTGCATCTCACCGGCGCACTCAAGCCGGACATGGGCAGCCTGACCCTGAGCTCGGTGAACTTCAACCGAACCGCCTCGGTCAATGAGCCCGACACCATCCAGGGCCTCGCACGGCTGATGAAAAAGCAGGGGATTTTGGCCGAGTTGGAGGCTTTCGATTCGGGCATGATCAACTATGCGAAGTACCTGATTCACAAAGAGCTGCTCGAGCCGCCGCACTACTTCAATCTCCTCCTGGGAAATATCGCCTGCGCGCAACCGGACCTGCTCCACCTCGGTGTAATGGTGAGGGACCTGCCCGACGGCTCATTGTGGTCGGTGGCTGGCATCGGCGACGCGCAACGCCCGATGAATGCGGTTGCCATCGCCTTTGGCGGCGGCGTGCGCGTGGGGCTGGAAGACAATATCTGGTACGACAACCGACGCACACAGCTCGCCCGGAATATCGATCTGCTGCGCCGGGTCCATGCTCTCGCGGAGGCCAACGAGCGCCAGGTAATGGCGCCTTCGACGCTGCGTGGCCTGCTGCGCCTGGAGCCGGGTTCCGGTCGTTACGGCAGGGCGGTGTAGGCCTCTCGGCCGACCATCACGGGGTCGGGCCTGTTTTCTGGCACATAAGCAGCTGATGGGTTTGCTTTGGGTCCGGCCACATAAAATGCCCATAAAACAGTAAGGTAGCTGATAAATTCCTGAAATAATCGGTTCGGGAGAGTCATTTTGACTTCGGAATGCATGTTCCAGGCGATCGCCAATACCGCCCTGAATCCTAACGATCGCTTTTCGGGCAAAAAGGGGTTCCAAGAGCGAAGGAGCGGCGATTCAGGGTGCAATTCTCAAATAAATCCGTAGGTTGCACTGTCCCGGCTCCAGCGAAGCCCCCGGCGAATGGGCGCTCCGGTGGTGGCCGGGCTGATCTTCATATCACCCCGAGGGAATAAAAGCAGACGCTGTCGCGTATAGGATATGAAATCGGTGAACAGGTTCGACATGCGACAGGAACTGGTCAATCTCGGTAGCGGCGCCCATGCGCTTGCCATCCAGATACTCGGCAATGCTGACGATGCCGCCGATGCGGTACACGATGCGTTCGAGCGCGTCCTGTCGCGTCCCGGGGCCTACGAACGACGCAGGGGCCCTTTGAAGCCCTGGTTTTTGCGGGTGGTCCGCAACCGGTGCATCGACCTGCTGCGCCAGCGGCGCACCAACGAACAGCCGGTGGACGAACTGGCCAGCGCCGGGCGCACGCCGGAGCAGGAAACGGAGCAGCTGCAACGCGACCTGAGCCTGCAGCGTTCGCTTGCCCAACTCGAGCCGGACCATCGGCAGATCGTGGTGTTGCGGGATTACCTGGACCTGTCCTATGCCGAAATCGCGGATGTACTCGGGATCGCAACGGGAACCGTGATGTCGCGACTTCACCGCGCCCGGCTGGCACTCAAGGAGGTTCTGGAACGTCATGACGCGTAGAGAGATCAACCAGGAAATGCACGTCGGTGAGTTGCTGTCGGGTTACCTCGATGGCGAACTGACGCAACAGGTCCGCCAGCGCGTGGAGGTACACCTGGCTGACTGCGACGAATGCCGGGAGAGCCTGGCCGATCTTGAAGCACTACGGTTGCGCATGGGTCAATCCCGCCTGAGCCCAACCGGACCGGACCATTGGAGAGAAAGCATGAATGACGATACCGTACGCTGGACCCGTGGAATCGGGTGGCTGCTGTTCCTGGGCGCCCTGCTGATCCTGTTCGGAATCGGCGTGTTCGCATTCTTGACTGACCCGGGCACCGGGCTGGCCTGGAAACTCCTTGTTTCCGCGCTCTATCTCGGGCTTGGCGGCCTGTTCGTTTCGGTGCTCCGTCAACGCCTGGTCGAACGCAAGTCCGACAAATACAAAGATGTGGAGATATGACAATGATCGTCGTAACCAGTGAACAAATCGCCGGCAAGCGCATCGTCCGAACCCTGGGGCTCGTCCGCGGCAATACGGTGCGTGCACGCCATATCGGCAAGGACATTCTGGCCGGCTTCCGCAACATCGTGGGCGGCGAGATTCATGAATACGGCAAGCTGATGGCGGAAAGCCGCGAACAATCCATCGATCGCATGATCGCCGAGGCGGAAAGCCTGGGCGCCAACGCCATCGTGGCGGTTCGCTTCACCACGTCCATGGTGGCTCAGGGCGCTGCGGAGTTGCTGGCGACCGGCACGGCGGTGGTGGCGGAGGACGGCTAGCGGGAAGGTCCTTCCTCAGCTGCCAACGCCCCCGAGCCGGCCGTTGCCATTGGATCGTTACCGTTGCGAGTCGGCTCAGCCGAGCAGGGCCTTGATGCCGTTGGCCACCGCCCAGCCCACGTAATTGCCGATGGCATAGCCGACCATGCCCATGATGATCCCGGGAAGTACCAGGTGCCGCCAGCCCTTCGCTTCGGCGACCGGCAGCACCAGCGGCGGCCCCGACTTGGTCGCCACCGAGGCGATCGTCAGCACGCCCATGTCCATTCGCAGCAGTCGGCCGACGCCGTACACCCAGGTGAAATGCACGGCCATGATGATCAGTACGTACAGGAACAGCACCGGGGAAAGGACCACGGCCTTGTAAAAGTCGATCATCGCGCCGACCGCCGCGAAGAAGAGGTAAAACGCCAGGTCGCCAATTTCCCATGCGCCTTTCAAGCGGCGCACGGCGGGGAACTGTCCCACGACCAGCGCCAGGGTGGTCAGCACCAGGATTGTCGGAATGCCAGGCGCGAAGGCGTCGATGACGCTGCCCTTGAGCCATTTGCTGAGCGCCATGACGCCAAAGGCCAGAAACACCAGTGTGGCGACCTGGGCCGGTTCCAGGGGCGGTTTTTCCGGCTCGGCGGCGTCGTGTTCCTCCAGGTGGTGGGGTTGCCAGCGCTGAGCGACC
>JASFKQ010000173.1:0-8198 GCA_050118555.1 Lysobacterales bacterium | reverse complement strand
CCGCAACGCGCGGTAGAGGCTGTAAAGGTCCCGCAGCGAGGCCGAAACCGCACCCGCGCCGGGACGGATGTCGCCCTTGCCGTCGACCAGCCACTTCCAGACCTGCTCGTAGGTCAGCCGGGCCTGTGAACGCATCGCCGCCAGGTCGAAGCGGGAGCGGGTCACCTTGCCGTCGTCGCTGACCGACATGTCGCAGACCATGCAGAGCCTGTCCTCGTCGGGTTTCAGGGAGCACAGGCCGTTCGACAACGCTTCCGGCAGCATCGGGATCACGCGCCCCGGAAAGTACACCGATGTGGCGCGGCGCTCCGCTTCGCGGTCCAGGTCCGAGCCGGGCGTCACGTAGCTGGATACATCCGCGATCGCCACCACCAGGCGCCAGCCGTTCTTGCGCCGCTGCGCGTACACGGCATCATCGAAGTCACGCGCATCGGCCCCGTCGATGGTGACCAGCGGCAGGTCCCGCAGGTCGCGACGGCCGGCCACCATCTCGTCCGTCACGACATCGCCGAACGAGGCCGCCTCCTTCTCCACCCCCTTGGGCCACTCATGGGGCAGATCGAAATTGCGTATTGCGATTTCGGTCGCCATTCCCGGGGCGCCGGCCTTGCCCAGAATTTCGACGATACGGCCAACCGGCGGCTGGCGCGGCCCGGGTTGCTGCACGATTTCGGCCACCACGACCTGGCCGGGGCGGGCCCCGGCCGTGTTTTTCAGCGGCACCAGCAGGTCCTGGTTGACCCGCGGGTCATCCGGTACGACCAGGGCGACGCCGCTTTCTTCCACGAACCGCCCGACGATCCGTTCATGCGCGCGCTCCAGGATTTCGCGGACGGCGCCTTCCTTACGGCCGCGGTTGTCCACGCCCGTCACCGAGGCGAGGACACGATCGCCGTGCAGCACGCTGCGCATGTGGCGCGGCGAAATATAGAGGTCGGCCCCGCCGTCGTCCGGTATCACGAATCCGAAGCCGTCACGGTGCGCGCTGATGCGACCGGCGATCAGGTCCATGCGCGACGGCAGACCGTACGCGTTGCGCCGGTTTTTCACGAGTTGGCCGTCGCGCACCATGGCCTTGAGCCGCCGGCGCAGGATTTCGCGGCCGCCGTCCGAATCGACCCGCAGGCGCTCGACGATTTCCTTGCGCTGCAGTGGCTTACCCTGGTCCTCGAGCAGGGCCAGGATCTCATGCCGCTCCGGGGCTTTGGCCTCGATTCGTTGTCCTTCTGGAAACTGTTCAGGTTTCTTGTTCATGTCGCTCCGGTGGGAATGGGGCAGGCTTGATCCCTACGCCCATTGTAACGTTGTTTTTGTTGACTTCGCAGACTGTTGTCACTACAGTACGCACCGGCTCGACGGGCGCATTTCACGCCGTCGGCCGCCATCGGGCGAGACCCTCTTTTCCGGGTTCCTCCCCGCATGTGCCCAGGTGGCGGAATTGGTAGACGCGCTGGCTTCAGGTGCCAGTGAGCATTACGCTCGTGGAGGTTCAAGTCCTCTCCTGGGCACCAGCTTTCCAGAATTCCAATAACGATCAAGAATCAAGAAATGAAAGCCCCGCACGCGGGGCTTTTTTGTGCACGTGTGGTTTTGTTTTGACGGGAGCAGGGAACGCAAAGGACGCAGAGGGCGCGAAGAACGCAAAAGGAACATGTAGTGTCTCGGAATTGAAGTCCCTGCCAGTACCTCGAGTGATGGATGCGCGTCAGCGCCGGAACGGCTCCCGGTTCGTCAACAAAAAGGTGGCCCGGGATTCAGTCACGTCCGTTAAACTGCAACAGAACCGCAAACCAGGCAATTTTTGCGTCTTTTGAGCCCTCTGCGTCCTTTGCGTTCCAATACAGAGCCCATCGAAGCTCCCTCAGTGCATCAGGACGTACTCGCCGGGGGCGTCGCGGAGGGGTTGATAGCCTTTGCGGCTGGCGCCCATGGCGGGTGGTTTACGCTTGCCGGCCGAGCGTTGCTCCAGCCATTCGATCCAGGCCGGCCACCACGACCCGTCCCGGACCGGCACGGTAGCCTGCCAGGTTTCCGGGTCCATGTAGCGATCGCCGCGCTTGCGTGTGTGCAACTGGTGCTTACGGCGCGGGTGCGCCGGACCGCTCACGATGCCGGCGTTGTGGCCACCGGTGGTCAGCAAAAAAGAAATGTCGCCGCCATTGAGGTAATGGATCTTGAACACGGATTTCCAGGGCGCAACGTGGTCCGTGACGGTGCCCACCACGAACATCGGCGCATCCACGTCAGCCATGCAGACCGTTCTGCCCAGAACCTTGAGGCGCGCCTCGGCGAGGTCGTTGTCGAGGTACAGCCTGCGCAGGTACTCCGAGTGCATGCGGTGCGGCATCCTCGTGCCGTCGGCATTCCACGCCATCAAGTCGTTCATGAACAGGTCCTTGCCCAACAGGTAACGGTCGACTGCCGGACCCCAGATCAGATCGCCGCTGCGCATGGCCGCGAATGCGCCACCCATCTGGCTCGCTTCCAGCACGCCCCGCTTCTGCATCAGCGCCTCGAGCTGGGAGAAGATGCTCTCACCGATCATCGCACGGATTTCGCCGGCCTCGCTGAAGTCCGCCTGGGCCGCGAAAATGGTCAGGCTGTTGAACAGGTTCTTTTCCCCGGCCAGGTAGGCTGCCGCGATGTACAGCAGCGTACCGCCGATACAGTACCCGACCGCATTGACCTTGCGGCCAGGTAGTATGGCCCTGACGACATCCAGCGTGTCCAGGATTCCGTTTTGCAGGTAGTCGTCCATGGTCAGTTGCGAGTCTTCCGGACCCGGGTTTTTCCACGAAACCATGAAGACGGTCTTGCCCTGCTCCACCAGGTATCTGACCAGGGAGTTGCGCGGCGAAAGATCGAGAACGTAATACTTCATGATCCAGGCCGGGACGATCAACACCGGTTCAACATCCACCTGTTCGGTCGCCGGCGAGTACTGGATCAGCTCGACGAGGCGATTCTGGTAAATGACCTTGCCCGGTGTGCAGGCCACGTCCTCGCCCACCCGGAACCGTTGCGTCTCCGGCGGCGGTTCCCCGGTCCGGTTGCGACGCACGTCACCCGCCAGGTTGGCCAGCCCTCGCGCCAGGTTTCTTCCGCGCTCAGCGACCGTGGCCTGGATGACATCCGGATTGGTCAGGGGGAAGTTGGCTGGCGAGAGAGCCTCGAGCACCTGCTCGAACAGAAAGTTCACCAGTTCCAGGTTTTCCGGCCTGACACCGGCGACCTCGTGCGTCGCCTGGCGCGAAAATCGCTTCCAGATCATCCAGTTCTGCGCGAACACATTGAACGGCCAGCGCCGCCAGTTGTCGCCGCTGACACGGCGCTCGCTCCACGGCACAGGCGGTTCGGGATCGCCGCGCAGGAAGGTGCGCACGTTGTACACACCCAGTTCGAACAACTTACGCAACAGGCCCTCGCGAACCTGCCACCGCTTGCCCGGCGCAATGGCCATGTGGGCCGCCCAGTCGAAACAGGCGAGGACGATTTCCAGAAAGGAAAAGCCGCCGGATATCTCGGCGAGACCGGTACGGATTCGCCGATCAATGAGCTCCGTATGCTCGGCGTCGAAGAACCGGATTTCGCTCGCCAGCCTCAACAATTCACTGATGACACCGGAACCGGTGGGTTGCAGGTTCCTGCTTCGATCGTCCATCCCGACTGCCTCGTGTTTCGCGTCGTGGGCCCCGCTAGCCCCCGGGGCCCTCTCATGCATGGTACACCAGATGGGGTGGGCCGCATCGCGGGAATCCGGGCATCCATCCGGCCCATCGTTTCCCACGCGGGCTCTGCCGGGTCAAACGTCCTCGCTTGCGCGCTTGCCATCGGGCAGCGCCAAAGCGACAATTCTTCTTTTGCTCACCCGCCAGGAACCCAGCATGCTCGATCGACTGACCGCTATTCCCCCCGATCCCATTCTCGGCATCATCACGGCTCACGCATCGGACCCCAACCCGAACAAAATCGACCTCGGAATTGGCGTGTACCGCGACGAGAAAGGCAACACGCCCATCCTCGACAGCGTGCTCCAGGCAGAACGAATTCTTGACAGTACACAAACCACGAAATCGTACCTGGGTCCACGCGGCGTCGTCGGCTTCAACAATGCCATGAACGAGCTCATCTTCGGCAAGCAAAGTGACACGGTCTCCGGCAACCGCGTGCGCACGGTGCAAACCCCGGGCGGCACCGGGGCGCTACGCGTGGCCGCCGAGCTCATCAGGAAAGCGCAGCCTGAAGCCCGAGTGTGGGCAAGCGACCCCACCTGGGCGAATCACGGCGCCATCTTCTCCGCAGCTGAATTGCCGCTGGAGTCCTATCCCTACTTCGACCGTGCGGCCAGCACATTGCTGTTCGACGACATGATGGCCGCCCTGCAGCAACGGGGCCCGGGGGACGTGGTCGTCTTCCACGCCTGCTGCCACAATCCCTGCGGTGTCAGTCCGGACCTGCAACAGTGGGAAGCGGTCAGTGACCTGGCGGCCGAAAACGGCTTCATGCCCATGATCGACCTCGCCTACCTGGGCTTCGAGCGCGGCGTCGAGGAGGACGCGCAGGCCGTCCGCATGTTTGCGCGCAAATGCCCGGAACTTCTCGTCGCCAGTTCCTGTTCGAAAAACTTCGCCCTGTACCGCGAGCGCGTCGGCGCGGTGTCAGCCGTCTGCACCGACTCGGGTAAGGCCGCCGACGTGGAAACAGTGATCCATTTTCTGACGCGCAGGAACTACTCCATGCCCCCGTCGCACGGCACCGGCATCGTCGACATCATCCTGCATTCGGAAGAGTTGACCTCGCTGTGGTTGACCGAAGTGACCGCCATGCGCAACCGCATCAACGGCCTGCGCAAAACGCTGGCGGAGCGGATAGAAGCGGCTGGTATCGAGCGCGATTTCTCCTTCCTGAAGCGCCAGACGGGCATGTTCTCCTTCCTCGGCCTGTCGGTCGAACAAGTCCGGCGTCTGCGGGAGGAGTTTTCCATTTACACCGTGGATTCCTCGCGTATCAATATCGCGTCTTTCAACGACAGCAACATCGACTATTTCGTGGAAGGCCTCAAGGCGGTCATCTAGGAACGGGTCCCGCCTGACCCGAGCGGGGCCCGGGGATTCCGGGCCGAGATTGAAGGAAGCACTTGTGAGCTTTGTGCGATGTGACCAGGTCACAACCCGCACAGCGCAGGACCCGAAGTTCTGCGGGTAGGGAATTCCGTTTTGTGGCTCAAAGCGGAATGTTTCCCACTTTCGCTTGTAGTTTCAACCGGTCGCCGCAACCCAAAGCGGAAGCTCGGGCCATTCGAGGGGTATCAGTCGATCAGTCAGTGAGGAAAGGCAGTCTGGTCGAATTCGGCATTGCGAATTGACTGGCAGCTTCGAAAACTGCCGCGACCAGCACCATGTAGCCGATCATTATGCCGAAGGATTTGATCGTGGCCATGGGCCAAGGCACCTCGTATACATGTCGAACTGAGATTACGAATACAGTCAGCAGGTACGCGAATAAGGCCAGTTGAATGGTCATTGCCAACACGGACTGGGCAGCGGCTCTCTCCAGGGGCAGCATCAACATCAGGGTGATGAACAGGGCGGTGTGAAGATGTAGCGCATGGATCAAGTGATCGAAGTACAGTCGTTGGCGAAAAGCCACTTTGAGGAACAGCGCAAACACGGGCAGCAAGATGAACATCAGCCGCGGAACATAATCGGCGAACAGGCGCGCCTGGCCAGGCGCGTCAACCTCCAGCGTCTGGCCCTCATCCAGTAAAATACCCTGTCCCGCGACCCAGGCAGTTAGCACGAAGAACAACAGGCTGCTTATCAGGTAAAGCCGAAACGGTGGGGTGTAGCGCCTGCGCCGCCCCGCGAGATATTCGCTGGTGAGTACGCCGGGGCGGCGAATCAGTGTCCACAAGGTCCGGGCCGTGCGTCCGTCGACATCCAGGGTCTCACGCAAGGCTTGACCAAGAAGTTCGGGGAGTGGTCGATCGAGTTCGATGTCCCTCTGTCCACACTGTGGGCAGTAACGGCCCTCGAGCGGCGTGTCACAGTTCTTGCAGGCTGGCATGGCAGGTGAGTGTAGCTTATCCGGTGAAACGATACTGCTTTCGCAGGATCGGAAAAGATCATCAGTCCCTGGGCTCTTTCCACCCGAATGGCCAACCTTTTTTCAATAACTGATCCATTGGGCCCATCTCGCCTCAAATTCCGTTCCTGGCCGGAAGCGGCTATTGGCGTGTTCTGATTCTGGCCCTGAAGGAGTTCAGCTAACCGCCCGTAAGCGGTCGTTAGTGTTGAGGGTGCGCGGATAGCCGCTTTCGACCCAAAGCAGTCATTGAGCCTTTCTGAAGCCTATCAGCTGCAACCGGCCAGAAGAAGAGCAGCAAAGTAGTGCCCATACGGCTTCAAAAGGGGGGCACCGCCATTTGTTTGTTACCATGAGTGTGTGCTCCGGAAATAGCGGACCAGCAACCAGTGAATCGATAGACAGTGAAGTTAAACAATAAAAAAGTCTTTACCTAGCCAATTTGGTTCGATGTTAGAACCTCAGCATCCAAATCAGAACTGATGAGTTGGCCCTCTAACTAAACGCATGATTTCCACGGTCCACTTGACCTTGGTTTCAAGATTCGTTCGACGCAGCCTCTGCCCGCCCCGGGGCAGACCGATCTTTACATTTCCTTTCATTACTTGGCCGTGACTTTCAGGTCGTTTTCTATCATGTGACACGCTGATTAATAAGATTTTCCGTCGAAACGGAATGGGCGAAGAAATGATGAACCGATTATTCAGATTTCACGGCATGGAAACCAGGTTGGGCATTGACGCCGTTGAAGAACCGATGCGTCTGAAATCAGATGGAGTTTCAGTTGGATGAAGCAGATTGAAAGCGAACGCAATATCGAGACTCTACTGGCTGCAGGCGACGATAGGGGGGCATCGCGTTTGTGGTTAAAACGCTCGCTCTGGTCAGGGACGGTCGTCATTTTGATCTTTGCGGCCTTCTTTCTGAAACTTGGCCCAGGAGAAGACAGTAACGTTTCATTCACAACGAGTACCGTGTCGCGCGGCGATATGACGGTTACGGTTACTGCAACAGGCAGGATCCAGCCACGAAACGAGGTCAGCGTTGGAATAGAAGTTTCCGGTACCGTCGCGGAGGTTTTTGTTGACCACAATGATATGGTGGAAAAAGGCCAGCTTCTCGCGCGCCTAGACACAACCATCCTCTCGGCACGGCTCGCACAGTCGGAAGCCTCGCTCCAACTGGCCCACGCGTCTAAACGGGAAGCCGAGGCAACGCTGCGGCAGATGGAGAGCGATTATGCGCGCCTCTTGAAGCTTCGCGAAACCAGTGGTGGTGTCCTTCCGTCGGCACAGGAACTCGAAACGGCCAAGGCATCGCGTGACCGTGCTGCAGCGACTATCGAGAGCGCCAAAGCTCAAATTGAGCAGGCAAGGGCCCAACTCGACGTCAACCGCACCGAAGTGGTAAAGGCGGAGGTGATTTCGCCCGTTCGTGGGGTGGTGTTGTCCCGACTCGTCGATCCGGGCCAGACTGTCGCAGCTTCACTACAAACACCGGAGCTGTTTGTTATAGCCGAAGACCTGGAAGAGATGGAGCTTAGCATCGAGATTGACGAGGCCGATGTCGGTCAAGTGCGCGAAGGCCAGACAGCTATGTTTTCGGTGGATGCGTATCCAGACGAGGAGTTTCCGGCCGAGATTACGCAACTTCGCTATGCGCCGGTTTCGAACACAGGCGTCGTAACGTATGAAGCTATCCTCTCTGTCGATAATTCCAACATGCGCCTGCGGCCGGGAATGACGGCGACCGCTGTCATCACGGTTGAGCAGATCGAAGACGCATTACTGGTTCCTAATGCTGCTCTCCGCTTTTCTCCTCGGCTCAAGCATTCAGACGCATCGAAAGGAAGCCTGGTCAGTGCGTTGATTCCGCGCCCGCCGCGTGGCGGTGAGGCGCCGGTGATAGGCGATAAAAACGGTCGGCACCGGCGACTCTGGTTTCTCGATGAAAGCGGTGCACCGAGCTCGGTGGACGTCATAATTGGCGCCACCGACGGCGTGTCGACTGAGATCTTGGCGGGAAACTTGGCGGCGGGCTCCCAGGTCATCACATTGCAGAGAGATTCGTCATGAGTCCCGATATGGTTAATAACCATGATACGTCGATGGAAG
>JASFKQ010000172.1:0-8230 GCA_050118555.1 Lysobacterales bacterium | reverse complement strand
CGGCACCGGCCCGGTCAAGGGCTTTGCCGTCACCCTGTCGCTGGGCATCCTGACCTCGATGTTCACCGCGATCATGGGAACCCGCGCGGTCGTCAACCTGATTTATGGCGGCAAGAAGCGCGTGCGCAAGCTGTCGATCTGAGGGGCCATCATGAGACTACTGAAAGACAAGACCCATATCGATTTCATCGCCAAGGACCGGATCTTCTTCACCCTGTCGGTGGTGCTGCTGGTCGCAAGCGTCGTATCGCTGGCCACGCGGGGGCTGAACTTCGGTTTGGACTTCACCGGCGGCACGCTCATCGAAGTGAGTTTCCCGCAGGCAGCCAACATCGAGCAGGTGCGCAGCGACCTCGAGTCGGTCAACCTCGGCGATGCCGTGGTCCAGACGTTCGGCGCCGCCAACGACCTGATCGTTCGTATACCGCCGCGCGAAGCGGGCAACAGCAGTGCCGAAATCTCGACCCTGGTGCTCAACGCACTGCAAAAGGGCGTCGAGGGGAAAGTCACGATGCGTCGCGTGGAGTTTGTCGGTCCGCAGGTGGGCGACGAATTGACCGAACAGGGCATCCTCGCGGTGGTCTACGCCCTGGTCGGCATCTTCCTGTACGTGATGATTCGCTTCCAGTGGCGTTTCTCGGTTGGCGCAGTCGTGGCCACCGTACACGACATCGTGATTACGATGGGCGTGATATCGGCCCTGGCGGTGGAATTCGATCTGACCGTTGTGGCCGCGATCCTGGCCGTGATCGGCTACTCGCTCAATGACACGATCGTGGTGTTCGACCGCATTCGCGAAAACTTCCCGAAAATGCGCAAGAGCACGCCGCCGCAGGTGGTCAACTCCTCGATCAACGAGACCCTGTCGCGTACCTTGATGACGTCGGGCACCACGCTGCTGACCCTGGTCGCGCTGTTCATTTTCGGTGGCAAGATCATCCACGCCTTCGCGTTCACCCTGATCATCGGCATCGTCGTCGGCACGTACTCGTCCATTTACGTGGCGAGCACCTCGATTCTGCGGCTGGGCGTCAGTAAGTACGACCTGGTCCAGGTGGAGAAGGAAGGCGCGGCCGTCGACCAGCGGCCTTGATGGCGGAAATGCGTCGGCCCGTGGGGCCGGCGCCCGACTTCGACTCGCTCTACGACCGTCCGGTCATCATCCTCGCGGCTCCCCGGTCGGGCAGCACGCTGCTGTTCGAGACGCTCGCGGAAGCGCCCGCGGCCTGGACGGTCGGCGGCGAGAGCCACCGGTTCATAGAGGGGTTGCGGCCCCTGAACCCCATGACGGGGCAGGTGGATTCGAACCGGTTGACGGCCGAGCATGCCACCGATCGCATCGTGCGGATGCTGCGCCGCCGGTTTGCACGCTTTCTGCGTGATCGGGACGGGCGTGAATTCGTGCAGCCGCCGAGGCCCGCTTCGCTGCGCTTCCTGGAAAAAACCCCGAAGAACGCATTGCGTCAGCCCTTCCTCGAGCGTGTGTTTCCCGGCGCCCTGTACGTGTACCTTTACCGCGATCCGCGGCCCAACATCAGCAGCATGATCGAGGCCTGGAAAGCGGGCCGCTGGGTCACTTATCCGCGATTGCCCGGTTGGCAGGGGCCGCCCTGGTCGCTGCTGCTGCCGCCGGACTGGGAATCTATGAACGGCCGGCCGCTGCCGGAAATCTGCGCCTTTCAGTGGGCTTCGGCGAATTCCATCATCCTGGACGACCTGTCGCGGCTGCCGCGCGAGCGCTGGACCGCCTGCAACTACGACGAGTTGACGGGCAATACGGAGCAGGTGATCGAAACGCTCTGCCGATTCGCCGGTTTCGGGATGGACGACCGGCTGCGGCGGCGTATTGGCGGCGAGTTGCCGCTGTCGCGTTATACGCAGACCACGCCGGACCCGGACAAATGGCGCGCAAACGAGCACCTGATCCAGCCGTTGCTGGAGTCCATCGAAAAAGTATGGGCGCGGTGCCGGAAGGTAGTCGACTCCCAAAGTACGAACAGGTAAGAAAAGGTCGGGTTACTTTTCTGCCGCCTTCGGCGCCTTCCATTTCGAAGAAATCACCTGCATCAGGGGCGTCATTACCTTGTAGGGTGCGGCGACGACGCTGCCGGCAAATTCAACCTGGTCGCGGCCGTCGAAATCCAGCACCACGCCGCCTGCCTCGCGCACCAGCAGAGTCCCGGCCGCCACGTCCCAGGGCTTGAGCCCGACTTCGAAGTAACCATCGAGTCGGCCGGCCGCCACCCAGGCGAGGTCCAGGCTGGCCGTGCCTGCGCGGCGGAAGTCTTCAACCCGCGTCAACACCGCCTGGAACAGGCGGGAATAGCTGGGCAGCAGGCCACGTTGGCGAAACGGGAACGCGGTCGCCATGATCGCGCCTTCGAGAGACCTGCGGGCGGAAACGCGCATTCGCTTGTTGTTGAGCTGTGCGCCGGAGCCCCGGCTGGCGGAGAACAGTTCGTCGCGCATCGGGTCGTAGACCACGCCGTGCTCCGTGCGGCCCTTGACCTGGTAGGCGATGGATACCGCGAAATGCGGGACGCCGTGCAGGTAGTTCGTGGTCCCGTCGAGTGGGTCGATGATCCAGACGGACTCACTGTCCCCAGAGGCTCCGCCTTCCTCACACAGAAAGGCATGATCCGGGTAGTATCTCTTGATTTCCCGTACAATTTCCTCTTCGCAGGCGCGGTCCACTTCGCTGACGTAATCGTGCCGCGCCTTCTGCTCCACCGGAATGGAATCCACGCGCTGCAGCTGCCGGCGCATGATCTCGCCGGCGGCGTGGGCGGCTTCCACAGCAATATTGAGAATGGGGTGCGTCATGAGTCATCGTCCCGGAAAGGCGGCACAGGATACCAGAATAGACCCGACCATGGCAGAGCGTGCTGACCGCGAGGTCGAGGACCGGCTTTCACGCGTGCGAATCGTGTTGATCAACACCACGCACCCGGGAAATATCGGCGCCACGGCGCGGGCGATGAAGGTGATGGGCCTGTCATCGCTGCACCTGGTGACCCCGAAAATCTACCCGAGTGCAGACGCCACCGCGATGGCCTCGGGTGCGGACGACCTGCTGCAGACAGCCCGCGTGCACGATTCGCTGGACGACGCCCTTGAGGGCTGTTCACTGGTCCTCGGCACCAGTGCGAGACTGCGCAGCTTGCCGATGCCGATGCTGGACGCCCGTCGGGCCGCGGCGGATGCGCTGAGCGAGTCGGATCGCTACGGGGTCGCGGTGCTGTTCGGACGTGAGCGCTATGGCCTGACCAACGAGGAGATGCAGCGCTGCCAGTTCCTGGTCAATATCCCGTCGAACCCGGCCTACTCGTCGCTCAATCTTGCCCAGGCCGTGCAGATCATGGCTTACGAACTGCGCGTCGCGGCGTCGGGGTATTCAGGAATCTCGGTCGATCCACCTGACTGGGAGCCGGTTGACAACGTGCAGATGGAGCGCTTTTTCGAGCACCTCGAGCAGACCCTGCTGGACGTCCGGTTCCTGAATCCGAGGCAGCCGAAAAAGCTGATGGCCCGGCTTCGGCGTCTCTACAATCGCGCGAGGCCGGATCAGAATGAGATCAATATCTTACGCGGTATTCTTACTGCAACGCAGGAGGCCGCTGAAGGCGAGGGCGAAGCGTCCTGATCGCCGCCGGTGCGCTCATTGGTACGTGGCGCCCGCATGCTTCAGCCAGCCCGCCGGGTGTCGGTTCCGAGGATCGCGGTGCGTCCAGTGGATGACGCCGCCCTTGCTGTTCCATTCGTATTCGCCGTAGAACTCGACGGTGTCGCCCTTCTTCAGCCCCTCGATTCGCGGGGCCAGGTCTATGTTGTGGGCCACCAACACGGTTTGCCCCGAGCCCACTTCGAGGATGAAGCGCTGGTGAGGTGAGCCGTCCCGGTCGTCCGCCAGTACGCGCAGGACCGCGCCCTGGCCCTGCACCTGGACGTGGGTCTGGCGATCGCGGTAAGCGGCGCCGATGGCCGCGTTCGTCGAGAGGGCCGGGCCCGCCGGGACGGGCAGACTCATTCCCTGGTGCTGCAGATATCCGTACGCGAGCGCGGCGGCCAGCGCGAACATCAGCAGCCTTTTCATCGCCGCGACCTTCTTGCGCCGTTTAACCCGAGAAACCCATCTGCCGGTACTGACTGGCGCTGTCGCGCGCCCCCCAGCGGCGCCGGATTTTGTCATCCTGAATCTCAAACCATTCCATGGCAGTGATTTCGTAGGCTTTGCCGGTCGCTTCGAATCCCTGGAACGGCCGTCTCGAACAACCCCTTTCCGTAAACCGTACGGCGACGGTATCGCCCTCGCTGATCAGCCCTTCGACCTGCAGTTTCATGTCCAGACACTCGATCAGTTGCTTCCAGATCGGCCTGACCTGTTCGATCGTGCCCCAGCCGAGTACGCCCCAGACCAGTGCATCATGTGAGAACAGTGCACAGAGCCTGTCGAGGTCGCCCCGATTGAAGGCCTCGACATACGACAACACGACTTTCCTGGCTTGCATCAGTGGAGTTCTCCCCAACAGATCAGTGCGTCCGCCTCAGCCATGGCATCAGGGCGAAAAGGCACAACATCGCGATATAAACGGCGCCGGACACCGGGTCCCGCGCGGAAATATAATCGCCGACACTGCGCCCGGCAAGAACCACGGCAATCAGCAGCTCTGCGGCGACGAGGTACATGAGGGCGGCCATGCCCACGAGGAGCGGGCGGCTGCGGCCGGAGCCTGGCGCCTGACGCCGGATCACGTGGCCCGCAGCGAGGTAGATAACAACCAGCATAAGCGGCATTTCCACCAGTTCCGCCAGCCGCTCGCCGAGACGCGGGGCCAGGAACGGGACGCGTACCAGGCCGAAGGTGAAGCCGGCGCCGAACACGATTCCGAAGTACATCGCCGCGGACTTCAGGGCTGCCACGAGGTTTTCTCGCTTGCCATCTTCGCGCTTCATGACGGTGGCCTGTCAATCAGGGTTGTCGGTTGGCGGCAATGCCCGCCTGCAGCCAGCGTCCGTCGATCTTCGTGACGGGCATGATCCAGGCCCATTGCGTGTCGAAGGGCTCGCCGCCGTAGACGGTCTTGCCCACGGCCCGAACATTCGCCGCGATCCACCCGATGTCGCCGCTTGCCGAAACCTCGACATCGGGCGGCAATACGTCGTGATAGGCCTCATAGTCGAGACGACTGAAAACCTGGCGGAAACGTTGCAGTATTTCGTCCCGGGAAATCTCGCTGAGCTGTCCCCGGTCGGCAACCAGCGTTCGGGGCGCGCTGAGCCGTGCGATCGCCGTCGCATCCCCGTCGCAGTGCGCGGCGAGCAGGGCTCGGTGCAGGCGATAGATACGCACGGCATCCAAATCCGGTGCGTCGACTTCCGCCGGAAACCAACCCGCAGGGCGAGCAGTGAGGTCTATCCGTGAGTAGCGGTAATCGAATACGCGCTCCCCGTCATCGATACGAACGTGCCAGGGCAAATTTCCGCCGTCACCGGTTCGCCAGTCATCGAAGCCCACTTCGATCGGCGTCCCTCCAGGCAGATCCAGCCGCAGACCTGCTGGCCGCCCTGAGGCGTCACCACCGACGAGGTACAGGGTACCGCCATGGGGAAATGGCCCGGCGCGGGCCTCGCGAGTCCGCCCGTCCAGGGTTGCGTGCGTCTTCCCGCTGTTCGGTACGAGGTGCGCGAAGTATTGCCAGAGAGCATGAAACTGGTGCCCCAGCGCGAATCGCTTCATCGCCTCATCCGCGATGCGCGCCTGGTGGCCGTCGCCCGCCCAGGCCAGCGGTCCCTCCACCGCGATGGTGTCGACCGCGTTCGCTCGTCGCGTGCGGATGGCGGCGTGGTCTGCGGCCATGAACCAGGTCTCGGTCTCGAAGTGGCTACCATCGGAGACGGTGACGGACGCCGACGTTCGCACGGCGACGCCGGAGCAGGCGTCGGACGCCGATACGGGCGCACACCACGCCGCGAGGGCGACGCACGTCAATGCGCAGACCCAGAGGTCGACACTTTTCCGCCGCAATGCGCCGGGCTTTCCTTCAGGCATTTCGCAGATAGTTCGGGAGTGGGATCCCGCTTGGCATGTCGGGGGCCGCCTGCGGCGTTCCTTTCACTAGCGTCAGCGGCACCACCCCCGCCCAGATGGGCGTGTCGCGATCCGCGGCGGGGTCCTCCGGCGGCCCTTCGCTGACCTTGACGCTGAAGCGTTCAATAAGAAGTTTCACCAGCAGCGTCGCGTTGAGTTCCTTGGTCGTAGGTTCCCGAAGGTCGCCCCGACGGCCTGGCAGGAGATGGTCCGTCAGCAGGTCCAGGCCGCGGATTTTCTCATCCGGATCAGTGACCGGGCTGGCGCCCCCGAACACCATTACCGAGCGGTAGTTCATTGAGGAATTGAACGCGGACCTGGCCAGCACCAGGCCGTCGAGATGGGTGATCGTTACGCAGCACGGTAAACCCTCTGCCAAGCTTTTCATGACGCGGCTCAGTCTCGAGCCGTGCAGCAGAAGGTGCCGATCGTCCCGGGCCACTGCCATCGGGATAACATAGGGCAGGCCGTCAGCCACGAAGCCGACGTGCCCCATGTTGGCGTCGTCGATGATCGAGCAGGCCAGGTCGAAGTCCTTGCTGCCTTTCTCCCGTAGCCTTCTGAAGCGGGTGTCGGCCCGTGGGGTTTTGCGAGCGGTCATGTCATCGAACTCCTGTGTGGGCTAAAATTCACAGTCCTGGCCCGAAGGTTAACCTATTCGCAGTGAGATGGCCTCAGCCGAGCAGAACCCAGGCTTCAAGACGACCAGTGATTACGACCGCTGGGTGAAAAACGTATGGCAGGTGGTCGCGGACATTCCGCGCGGGCACGTCCTGACCTACGGCGACGTTGCGCGCCTGGCCGGGATGAGCCGGGCCGCCCGGCGCGTCGGCCAGGCCATGCGCAGGGCTCCGCGCAAGCTGGAGTTGCCGTGGCACAGGGTGGTTAACGCACAGGGCAAGATTTCCTTTCCCGCCGACAGTACCGGCTACCGGAGGCAGAAAGAACGGCTGGAAGAGGAGGGCGTGGTGTTCATCGAGGGAAAAATCGACCTGGAGCGATACGGTTACGAGGGCACGCTGGATCACCTGCTCTGGAGTGAACCCCTGTAGAACCGAATCTTGTTGGGGATATGTTGGGGGGCGAACCTTATCGCGAACAACGTTCGCTCCTACGGCGGGCTGCGCTCGTAGAACCGAACCTTGTTCGGGATGCACAATTTCAGGACGTAACCGATTATGAAGACACAGACGAACGAGAGAACCCACCTGACGCCCGAAGAGGCCCTGTCACGGTTACCCGGTCCCGGTGGCGCCGCCTGGAATACACTGTTCCAGCACGGCACGCTCGAGATCGAGATTTACGCGCCCCGGGGACACGATCCGCAAACGCCACATTCTCAGGACGAAGTCTATGTCGTGATATCCGGCAGCGGGTTCTTCGTAAACGGCGATGAGCGGCATCCATTCAGCCCGGGGGATCTGCTGTTCGTGGCGGCGGGCGTAACGCACCGTTTCGAGGACTTCAGCGACGATTTCGCTGCCTGGGTTATCTTCTATGGCCCGGAAGGCGGCGAATGAACGGCGGCTTGATGGCGGCGTGGCGCCGTCTCCGTGAACATTCCTGGTTGGCGCTTGCCTTCGACGTGGTGGTGATCCTCGTGGTGTTCGCGGTGGTGCACGCGTGGCAGGCGCGCAATCTGCCTCTGGAGGAGCCCGCACCGACCACCGTCCTGCCCCTGCTCACCGGCGGCAGTGCCGGGGCAGTGGTACCGGGCAAGCCGGGCATCGTGTACTTCTTTGCCCCGTGGTGTCGGATTTGCCGCATGAGCATCGGGAATCTCGATGAACTGGTCGCCAATGGCACCCTGCCCTGGGGCAGGGTCATCGCGCTGGATTACGGCGATACGGCGGAAGTGCGGGCGTTCGTGAACCAACTCGATCTCTCACTGCCGGTGCTCATGGGCAACCGCCAGACTGCGGAGGACTGGTCCATCAGCGCATTTCCAACGTATTTCGTGGTCGATGGGGAGGGGCGTATCCAGAGCCGTTCGGTGGGGTATTCAACGAGCCTGGGTATGCGCGCCCGCGCCTGGATGGCCATGTAGGACCGAGCCTTGTTCGGGATGAGGTGCGGCGGCCCGGTGGGCTAATCGCGGCCAACGGCCGCTCCTACGGGTGGCCTGGCGAATCCCGCCGTAGG